>JAFSLL010000105.1 GCA_017448455.1 Oscillospiraceae bacterium
CGCTGCCTTTTTGCATGGAGTTTCGTGTCAGCCCTCTGCAGGCTGTGATGGTTTCGTGTCAGGAGGAATGAGATGGAAGATCAGGATATCAGCAGTTTTCTGGCTGCCTGCGCGAAGCAGTTCTGCCCGTGGTGCGGAACACCGGTGGGAAGAAATCCAAACGGCAGACCGAAGAAGTTCTGCTCGGATAAATGCCGGTATGGCTTTTGGAACTTCGAGAAACGGCATAAGGCTGAGAAATTACAAATGGAGGCAAGGCTCAATGAAAACCGCTGAATTGAAGGTGCTGCCGGTCACCGTACTGAAACCGGCCGAATACAATCCCCGCAAAAAGCTCAAGCCCGGCGATAAGGAGTACGAGAAAATCAAGGCATCGATCGAGGAGTTTGGCTTTGCAGATCCGCTGGTCGTGAATGCCGACATGACCATTATCGGCGGGCACCAGCGCCTGACCGTGGCAATCGATCTGGGCTATACCGAAGTGCCCTGCGCCGTGGTGGACATCGACAAAACCCGCGAAAAGGCGCTCAACATCGCGCTCAATAAAATCACCGGCACGTGGGATGAAAACCTACTGGCCGATCTTCTCAAGGATATTCAGGATTCCAATTTTGACCTGGGCTTCACTGGCTTTGATCCGCCAGAGATCGAGACGCTGTTCAATAAGGTTCACACGAAGGATGTGGCCGAGGACGATTTCGATGTGGAGGCGGAACTCCAGCAGCCGGTCTTCTCCAAGCTCGGCGACCTATGGTGCCTCGGAAAGCATCGTGTGATCTGTGGCGACAGCACCGGTGAGGAAGTCTACACCCGGCTCATGGATGGGCAGAAGGCAAATTTGGTCCTGACCGATCCTCCGTATAATGTCGATGTGGAAGAGACTGCCGGAAAGATCATGAACGACAACATGGCTGACGAAGATTTCTACAACTTCCTGCTCTCCGCCTACCGCTGCATGCACGCCAACCTGGCCGATGACGGCTCGATCTACGTGTGGCACGCGGACACCGAGGGTCTGAATTTCCGTAAGGCATTCCGGGACGCAGGCTTCTACCTCTCGGGCTGCTGCATCTGGAAAAAGAATGCACTTGTGCTCGGCAGGTCTCCGTTTCAATGGATTCATGAACCCTGCCTCTTCGGCTGGAAACAGACCGGGAAGCATCAGTGGTACAGTGACCGCAAACAGGTCACCGTGTGGGAATATGACAAGCCGCGGTCCAGCAAGGACCATCCCACGACGAAGCCGGTGGCGCTCATGAGCTATCCGCTCCGCTGCAGTACCATGACCAACGGCATTGTGCTCGATCCCTTCCTCGGCAGCGGCAGCACCCTGATCGCCTGCTGCGAGATGGACCGCGTCTGCCGGGGCATCGAGCTGGACCCGAAATTCGTGGATGTGATCGTGAAACGGTATCAGGCTTGGTGCGAGGAGCACGATGAGCCCGCGGAAATCTATGTGCTTCGTGATGGGCAGAAGCTCACGCTGGATGAGGTGTTGGCTGCTTCATTATGATCAATTCCGGCGGCACATATTTGTGCATATTATGACTCAGAATTAACTTGCTATTCTGCCCGGGTAGAGTGATTAATACAGTACCCCAAGGGGAATACATTGACGGAGGTACATACCATGAAGATCAACTACAACGTGACAGGAAGCGACCGGAAGCAACTGGTCAGCATCATCAGCCGGGAGCTCGGAGCCAAGGCCACCTACAAGGGCATGCCCAGCATGGCATACTGCATTGAGGGCATCACGGTCGAGAAGGACGGCACGATGGGTTGGGACGAGAACACCGACACCGCCACCATGCAGCGGGTCATTGACGCCCTTGCTGCAGCCGGCTTTGAGGGTACCGGGGACAAGCCCGAGCCTGCCGCCCCGGCTGAGCCCGCGACGGAGCCGGTGGAGCTGACGGTGAGCATGCCGATGACGCGGCACACCGGAGCCAGCCTGCGAAACCTTGTGAACCTGCTCTACACCAGATCGAGCCTGATCAACAAGGCGCTTGGCACCGGCTTCCGGGTTGACCCGGCGCTGACGGACGCCCTGCAGGACGATGCCTGCACCCTGACGGTGGAGAGCTTCCTGAAAGCGGTCGCGACCTTTGAGGATGAGCACGGACAGGCGCTCGGCGGCATCACCATCACCCCGGAAGAGATCAGCTTCAGCACCCTGCCGGAGACTGCGAACCCCGAAAAGCTGAGGGCTTTCACCGAGCTGGTAGCCATGATGAACAAGCAGGCCATTGACCAGAAGCGGGTGCAAGCCAAGGCGGTCAACGAGGAGAACGAGAAATACGCGCTCCGGATCTGGCTCACCCGCCTCGGCATGAATGGCCCTGAGTTCAAGAGCACCCGCAAGATTCTGATGAAGAACCTTTCCGGGCACTGCGCCTTCCGGACGCCAGACGAGGAAGCCAAGTGGAAGGCCCGGCAGGCAGAGAAGCGCGAAGCCCTGAAGGCGGCAAAGGAGGCGGCAGCAGATGAAAACTCCGAGACCTGAGATCATCGAGCGCCTGCGTGAAGACTTCCCGGTTGGCTCCCGGGTCGAGCTCCTGAGAATGGACGATGTACAGGCTCCGTCCATCGGCACGCGCGGAACCGTCATCGGGGTCGACGCGATCGGCACGATCCACGTGAATTGGGATACCGGCTCCGGCCTCGGCGTTGCCTACGGCGAGGATGCCTGCAGGAGGATCGCCGATGACTGAAACCATCCGGGAGCAGATCCTCGCCATCCGGGACACCGGCCTGACGAACATGTTTGACCTGAACATGGTCCAGCGCCTTGCCTACGACCGGAACTACTACGATCTGGTCTGCTGGATTGAGGAGCACCGCAGCGAATACGTCCATTTCATCCTGACCGGCGAGGCAGAATGAGCCTCGCAGCCAAGAGAGCCGGATGGCTCTTTTGGTCGTATACTGGACAATTCCAGCCGCACATTTTTGTGCACATTATGACTCAGAAATATCTTGATATATCTCCGGTTTAGAGTGATTAATACAGTACCCCAAGGGGGAAAAACACATACGGAGGTACCCACCATGCTTACCAACAACACCTACTTCGAGAACCTCAAGCGCATTGGCCACGAGTACGAGGCCGCCCGCGTCGAGCGTCAGGCCCGCAAGCAGCAGATCATCGACACCCTCGGTTGGGACAGCGAAGAGCTGAAAGCCTGGTACGCCGAGGATCAGGCCGCCAAGTTCCCCTTCGAGCAGGGAGCCTGCAAAGCCTACCGCGCCTGGGCCAGCAGCATCAGCCGGAAGGAAGCCGAGGTCGAGATGGACGATTTCCTTTGGGACAAGGAGGTCCGCGACTTTGTTGAGACCCTGCGCGAGGCTGGGATCAAGACCTTCGTCTACACCAACCAGAGCACGGCGGTCATGGAGAACCTGCACGCCTTCGCCGCCGAGGGCTGCACGATGATGGGCCTTTGCACCATCACCCGGCAGGAAAGCCGCTGGGGCGAGGAAGAGCCCTACGAGGTACAGGGCATCCGCTTCAGCCTGAGCTGAGGGCGGTCAGCGCAGCCGGGACGCAGCCTGAAAAGGCTGTGTTTCTCGTCATAATGTGACCAATTCAGGCGCGGATTATTTGTACATATTATGGTGCAGAATTGTCTTGCTATTCTCTCCGTTTAGAGTGATATATACAGTACCCCAAGAGGAAAACACACATACGGAGGGCAAAGACCATGACAGAACTGCAGAACTACATCGATGGCTACGGCTTCGGGATCAGCGTGAAGGAGCTCGCCAGCAGGGCTTACAGCCACATGGCAGCCAAGGGCCACAAGGTTTGCATCGTCAACGACCGCTACCTTGAGGTTGACGGAACCACCTACCTTTTCAGCAAGAGCCGCAAGCACGGCCGCTGGATTGCAAAGGCTTTTTAAGGAGGGCAAAACCATGACGATCAACGACGCGATGAGAACCTACCGCCTGCCGAATCCCACCACCCCAGAGGACCTCGAATGCCGTTGGAGCAAAGTTCTGAATTTTGGAGACCGGGTCCTGCTGGCCGGGTACTACTACAACGGCAAGGGCAAGCCCAGCTACTTCGGCGCGGTTTACGAGCATCTGGACGACGACCTTTCCTGCGAAGGCACGATCGGGCTGAGATCCGCCAGCGAGGTTGAATTCGCAGACGACGGCCACGCGATCGCATGGGCGATGGTGCACACGGAGGATTGAACATGAACGCGATTGAAGAAAAGGTGTACACCCTGACAGACGATGCCAACTTCCTCGCCGCAGAGGTTTACGATGCGCTCGAGATGATCCGGTACGACCCGGTTGGAGCGACGCCGGACGATGTGGAGTACATGAAGGAAATCAACGGCCTGCTCCGGCAGGCGCTGGAGCGGGCCAACAAGGTCAAGGCGAACGTCAGCAAGGGATGATCTGAAACCGAATACCACAGGGATGCAGCCGGGAGGCTGTGTTCCTCGTTATGGCGCAGGCATGGGGCCTGCATTTTTTATGCTCTGAGGGAGGAGGTAAAGCACATGGCGACACGCGGAAGAAAGCCCACGCCGACAGCGATCAAAGAGCTGGAAGGCAATCCGGGCAAGCGGAAACTGAATGACAGAGAGCCAAAGCCGGAAAAGAAAGCTCCCTCCTGCCCGAAGTGGCTGGAGGATGAAGCCAAAAAGGAATGGCGGCGGCTGGCCAAGAAGATGGAGTTGATGGGTGTGCTGACAGAGGTCGACATGGCGGCATTCGCCGGTTACTGTCAGGCGTATGCCCGATGGAAAGAAGCTGAAGAGTTCATCACCCAGCACGGCACGATCGTCAAGACGCCATCCGGCTACTGGCAGCAGGTGCCGCAGGTCTCGATCGCCCAGACCTACCTGAAGGTCATGAACCGCTTTGCGGAGCAGTTCGGTCTGACGCCGGCATCCCGCTCCCGAATCGTTGCGGACTCCATCAGCGGCGGCTCCGAGGATGAACTCGAGGCGCTGCTGGGAGGTGGATCGTAATGGCACGAGTCCGGCCGGCGGATTATCCAAAACTGAAAAACTATGAACCGACTCGGTTTATGCTCCCGACCTCTCATTATGATGAGGCGAAGGCAGACCGGGCCGTTGCTTTTATTGAGAATCTGAAGCACACCAAGGGCAAATGGGATGGAAAGCCTTTCTGGCTGCTGCCTTGGCAGGAACAAATCATCCGAGATATCTTCGGCATCGTCGATGCTGACGGGCACCGACAGTTCCGGACAGCGTATGTGGAGATTGGGAAGAAAAACGGAAAATCCGAACTGGCAGCGGCAGTTGCTCTGTACCTGCTTTACGGCGACAACGAGCCCGCGGCAGAAGTGTACGGCGCGGCGGCGGACCGGCAGCAGGCGTCCATCGTATTCGATGTGGCCAAGCGCATGGTGGAAAAAGCCCCGGCGCTGTATAAGCGCTCCAAGATTGCCGCTGCCACCAAGCGGATCGTGAATTACAGCAATGCCGGTTTTTATCAGGTGCTCTCTGCCGAAGTCGGGACCAAGCACGGCCTGAACGTCTCCGGGCTGGTGCTGGACGAGGTCCACGCGCAGCCCAACCGGAAACTGTACGATGTTCTGACCAAGGGCTCCGGCGATGCCCGTGAGCAGCCGCTGTACTTCCTGATCACAACCGCGGGGACGGATAAGGAGTCCATCTGCTACGAGCTCCATACCAAAGCGCTGGATATCATGGCCGGTCGGAAGATCGATCATACTTTTTATCCTGTCGTATACGGTCTCGCCGACGATGAGGACTGGACCGATGAGAAAAACTGGTACAAGGCGAATCCGTCCCTTGGCCAGACGATCCAGATCGAGCGCGTCCGTGAGATGTTTCAGGAAGCAATCGACAACCCCGCGGAGGAGAACGTCTTCAAACAACTCCGGCTTAATATGTGGGTGTCGTCCCTGACGCGGTTCATCCCGGAGCAGATCTACGACCTTGGCAATATCCCGATCGATATGGAAGCCCTGAAAGGGCGCGATTGCTATGGCGGGCTGGACCTCTCCAGCACCGGCGACATCACCGCTTTTGTGCTCATGTTCCCGCCGCGTGATGAGACGGAGAAATATATCATGCTGCCCTTCTTCTGGATTCCGGAGGACACCATCCCGATCCGGGTGCGCCGGGCGTCGGTGCCTTACGATGTCTGGTATAAGCAGGGTTACCTCAACGCGACCGAGGGCAACGTCATCCATTACGGCTTCATTGAGCAGTTCATTGAAGAATTGGGCACGCAGTACCATATCTGTGAGATCGCCTTTGACCGCTGGGGCGCTGTGCAAATGACTCAGGATCTGGAGGGCATGGGCTTTACGGTCGTTCCCTTCGGTCAGGGCTACAAGGACATGAGCCCGCCGACGAAGGAGTTCTATAAACTTCTGATGGAGGGAAGGATCGTTCATGGCGGGAATCCGGTCATGCGCTGGATGAGCGGGAACGTGGTAGTGGACACCGACCCTGCCGGAAATATCAAATGCACCAAGGCCAAGTCGCCGGAAAAGATCGACGGCATTGTCGCCGCGATCATGGCTTTGGACCGCTGCATTCGTCATGAGAATACGGGCAGCGTTTATGATGAGCGCGGGCTGATGGTCTTCTGATGTCCAAAAACGGATAAACTCTACCTTGGAAAACATGATATGCTTGTATCATGAAAAAGTGCGCGAGGGCTTCCCGGTCTGCTGGGAGGTCCTCTTTCTTTTGGAGGAATGACTATGGGATTTCTTGAATGGCTGGGGATCAGCGCGAGGGACGCTCCCCAGGTGACGGACAGCGTCCGGGACTCCGGCCAGACCTTTGTCTTCGGCAAGGCCGACTCCGGCGAGAAGGTGGATGAAAAGTCTGCCATGCAGATCGCCACGGTCTATGCCTGTGTCCGGCTTCTTGCGGAAACGGTGGCCGGGCTCCCGCTGCATCTGTACCGTTTCTCCGATGAGGCAGAAAAGGATAAAGAGCGGGCCAAGGATCACCCGCTGTACAAGCTCCTGTATCGCCAGCCAAACCCGGAGATGACGAGCTTCTCCTTCCGTGAAACCATGATGGTTCAACTGCTCCTGTGGGGCAACGCTTATGCCCAGATCATTCGGGACGGCAGGAACAACATCATGGCGCTGTACCCGCTGCTGCCGGAGAACGTGGAACCGGATCGTGATGAGAAGGGGCAGATTTATTACATCTACCACGCATACACGGACGAGGTCCCCGGGGAACAGAACAAGGACATCTACTTCCGCAGGGACGAGATCTTCCACATCCCGGGCCTCGGCTTTAACGGTCTCGTCGGCTTTTCTCCCATCGCCATGATGAAGAACAGCCTCGGCACCACGCTGGCTGTGGAGAAATACGGCAGTGCCTTCTTCAAAAATGGAGCGCAGCCGAGCGGTGTTCTGGAGCATCCCGGCGTGCTGAAGAACCCGGAGAAGATCCGGGAGAACTGGTCCGATGTATACGGCGGTCCCAACAACGCCCATAAGGTGGCGGTGCTGGAGGAGGGCATGTCCTACAAGGCCATCTCCCTCCCGCCTGAGGACAGCCAGTTTCTTTCCACACGCCAGTTCGGCGTAAACGAGATCTGCCGTATTTTCCGGGTACCGCCGCACATGGTACAGGACCTGGAGCACGCAACGTTCTCGAACATCGAGCACCAGTCCATTGATTTTGTGGTGCATACGCTGACGCCCTGGCTCGTGCGCTTCGAGCAGGCCATCATGAAAGACCTGCTGCTGGAGGCGGAGCAGGATCAGTATTTTCCGAAATTCAATGTCGACGGTCTGCTCCGCGGAGACTATGCCTCGCGCATGCAGGGGTATGCCACCGGCATCAGCAACGGCTTTTTATCTCCCAACGACATCCGCCGTCTGGAGAATATGAACTTAATCCCTGCCGAAAAAGGCGGTGACGATTATTACCTCAACGGCGGCTATGTGAAGCTGCAGGATGCCGGAAAGCAGGTCAAGGCTGATCCCGCCGCAGACGATACAAGGAGGAAGAAATGAAGAAATTCTGGAACTGGATTCATGACGATGGCGGAGGCCGCATCCTCCGGCTCGAGGGTCCTATTGACAGCGAGAACTTCTGGGGCGACGAGATCACGCCGCAGATGTTCCGGGAAGACCTCGAAGCCGAGGACGGTGACGTTACCGTCTGGATCAACTCGCCCGGCGGGAATGTATTCGCCGCCGCTGAGATCTACACCATGCTGAGAGACTACGCCGGGAAGGTCACGGTGAAGATCGCCTCCCTTGCCGCTTCCGCTGCGTCGGTCGTGGCGATGGCCGGTGACACTGTACAGATGTCCCCGACGGCGCTCCTCATGGTGCATGACCCGTCCACCATCGCAATGGGCAACACCCGTGACATGGAAAAAGCCATCGCCGCGCTTAATGAGGTCAAAGAAGCGATCGTCAATGCTTATGCCGCCAAGAGCGGTCAGCGCCGGAGCAAGATCGCTGATCTCATGAGCGAGGAGACCTGGCTCAATGCCAAAAAGGCTGTGGAGCTCGGGTTTGCCGACGAAGTGCTGTACGAGGACAGGAAAACGGAGCCCGAAGATAAAAAGGATGATTCCACCATGACTGTGGAAGCGCAGCTCTACTCCACCCGGGTCATGGACCGGGCGATTTTGAATCGTCTGGGTATAGAGGAGCAGCCGCCCGCTCCTGTCATCGGCATGGACGGCAAGACCGAGGATGGGGCCGTGCCCTATCAAATCCTTATAGATCAGCTGGAGTTCCTCCGATGAGGGCTCCGGCAATACTTTTTTATGGAGGAAAAGATCATGAGTAAGATCATCGAACTTCGCAACAAGCGCAATACCCTGTGGGAGCAGACCAAGGCTTTTCTGGAAGAGCACCGCGACGCCAACGGTCTGGTAGAAGCGTCTGCCGTCGAGCAGTACAACAAGATGGCCTCCGATGTGAAGGCGCTCGGTGACGAGATCGCCCGTCTGGAGGATCAGATGGAGATGGATGCCAAGCTGGCCGCCGCCACCTCCGCTCCTGTGCATGCAGATCCCAAGCCCGGCCAGCGCAAGGCCAATGTCCGTCCCACCGCTACCGCCGAGTATGGTGAAGCCTTCTGGAACATGATGCGTGGCCATAGTTCCCCGGAAGTCCGGGATGCTCTGTCCGTCGGCGTCGATCAGAACGGCGGTTATACCGTCCCCGACGAGTTTGAGCGCCAGCTCATTCAGGGCCTTGAGGAGAACAACATCTTCCGCGGTCTGGCGCATGTCATGAGGACCAATTCCGGCTCCCGCATCATCCCGCTGGCGACCGATACCGGCTCCGCCTCGTGGATCGAAGAGGGTGCTGCCATTCAGGAATCTGACATGACCTTCGCGCAGGAGACGCTCTCCGCGTACAAGCTGGGCTGCATGGTCAAGGTCAGCAACGAGCTTCTGAACGACTCCGCTTTCGACATCGCCGCGTATATCGCGCAGCGGTTCGGCGTCCGTTTCGGCAACGCAGAGGAGGATGCCTTCATCAACGGCACCGGCCCGTCCGCCAACCCGCAGACCACGCCCAGCCAGCCCACCGGCATCCTCACCAGCGTGACGGCGACCGCCGGCAACACCACGGCAAATGCCCAGACCGTCCACTTCGACAACATCTATAAGCTGTATTACAGTCTGAAGGCCCCGTACCGCAGAAAGGCTTCCTTCCTGTGCAACGAGACCCTGCTGCTTCAGCTGATGCTGCTGAAGGATCTGAACGGCAACTACATCTGGAAGCCGAGCCTGGACATCGCCAAGCCCGACACCATTCTGGGCCGCCCTATCTACACCAGCAGCTACATGCCTGCCATCACCGGCAACGCCACCACCGATAAGAACAAGAAGGTGCTTCTGTTCGGCGACTTCAATTACTACTGGATCGCCGACCGCCAGAATCGCACCCTCAAGCGTCTGAACGAGCTGTACGCCGTGACCGATCAGGTCGGCTTTATCGGCACCCAGCGCGTGGATGGCAAGCTGATCCTGCCCGAGGCTATGCAGGTCATGGCTCTCGGCACCGGCGCGGCTTCCTCCGGTACCTGAGATACGGAGGTGAGCGATCATGGCTCTGATTTCTCTTGAGGAAGCCAAGAGTTATCTCCGGGTGGATACGGAGGATGAGGATGCCATGATCGCCATCCTTCTTTCCTCCGCCGGCCGGCTGTGCGCGGATGTAGCACGGCTTACGGATGAGCAGTGGACGGCGGTCGACTCCGATACGGAGGACGCCGCTCTTGCTCCGGTCCGGGAAACCATGCGTGTGGCGATTCTCTATGCACTCGGTTATCTGTTCGAGCACCGGGAAGAAGCTGATCACCACGGGCTTCAGTTAACGCTGCGGTCCTTGCTCTTCGGCATTCGGGAAGGAGTCGTGTGATGAACATTTCAGGGCTCCGTGTCAGGATCACCATCCAGAAAAATGAGACCGTGACGGATCGGTACGGCAATCACAAATCCGTCTGGCAGGATTTCTTCACCTGCTGGGCTACGGCGGTGACCAGCGGCCTGTCCTCTTCGGAAGAAGAGGCTGCCGGTCACACCGTGGAGGCGGACCGGTTGGATATGACAGTGCGCTGGTCTTCGGAGACTGCTGCTGTCGATTCCAAAGGCTATCGCATCCTCCTCGGCGACCGGATCTATAACATCCTGAGTATCGATGAGATGGGCTTCCGGCATAACAGCCGGAAACTCCATACCGAGCTTTCGGAGAGGTGATCCGATGTCGAGAAGAGTGAGCATCGATGGTCTGGCCGACGCAGTCATGCAGGAACTGGACAATTACGCCGATACCACCACAGACGGTGTGAAAGCCGCTGTTAAGAAAGCCGCCAATACTGTGAAAAAGGAAATCACCGCGGGAGCACCTGAGAAGTCTGGACGCTATGCCAAGAGCTGGCGCACCAAGACCACAAAAGAAAGCTCCTCCGTTCTGGAAATCACGGTGTATTCTCCGACACGG
The DNA here is from genome assembly GCA_017448455.1 of Oscillospiraceae bacterium. GTDB lineage: Bacteria > Bacillota > Clostridia > Oscillospirales > Oscillospiraceae > Limivicinus. The sequence continues at coordinate 10,964 of JAFSLL010000105.1, forward strand.
TATATGCTGGCACATCTGCTGGAGCATGGCCATGCCATGCGAAACGGCGGTCGGGTCGCTGCGCGGGTCCACATCGCGCCGGCAGAGCAGGACGGTATTGAGCAACTGGAGGATGAGATCGGGAGGACGCTGCGGAATGGATAATCTGATCAGCATCATGGAGGCAATCGGCATCCCGTTTGCCTATGACCACTTTGCCGAGGGCGAGTCCCCGGCACCGCCATTTATTTGTTTCCTTTGCCCCGGCAGCGATAACTTCTCCGCTGACGGCCGGGTCTACTACAAAATCGACACGGTTCACATCGAACTGTACACCGATGAGAAGAACCCAGAAACAGAATATCTGGTCGAAGCCGTGCTGGATGAGTACGGTATTTTTTATGACAAAACCGAAGTGTGGATCGAGAGCGAGAAGCTCTACGAGGTCCTATATTCTTTTGAGATGGAGGTTTCCCTATGAGTAACAAGGTGAAATACAACCTGAAAAACGTGCACGCCGCCAAGCTGACCACGGAGGTCGTTGAGGGCGTGACCGTATACACCTATGCCACGCCGCAGGCGATTCCGGGCGCGGTCAGTCTTTCGCTGGACGCCGAGGGCGACAGCTCTCCGTTCTACGCAGACGGCATCGTGTATTTCCGCTCCTATGCCAACAACGGCTACAGCAGTGATCTGGAGATCGCACTGATTCCGGAGTGGTTCCGCACAGAGATCCTCAAAGAGGCGCTCGACGCCAACGGTGTGCTGGTCGAGAAGTCCGATAACTCTGAGAACGTGAAGTTCGCGCTGCTCTTTGAGTTTGACGGCGACGAGCGAGCCATCCGTCATGTGCTGTACAACTGCGCTGCCTCTCGCCCGAGCATCGAATCCAAGACCAAGGAAGAGAGCATCGAGCCGGGTACGGAGACGCTGAACCTGACCGCCGATCCCCGCGCTGACGGTCTGGTGAAGAGCCGCACCGGCGACACCACGTCCGCCGAGACCTATGCCGGTTGGTATGACTCCGTGTACGTGCCTGTGGAGGAGACTCCGGCGGCGCAGGAAGATCCGGTGGTGTAAGCCATGCAGGAGAAAACAGTTCTGGTCAGCGGCAAGGAGGTGCGGTTCCGTTCCTCCGCCGCTGTCCCGCGGCTTTACCGCATCAAGTTCAAACGGGACATTTTCAAAGACCTCTCCAAGCTGGAGGCGTCGTATAAGGGGAAGACCGATGACGGAGAAGAACTGCAGATCGAGGATCTGGAGATCTTTGAGAATGTGGCCTACATCATGGCCTTTCACGCCGATCCCACCATCCCGGGCACGATCGAGGAGTGGCTGGATGAGTTTGAGATGTTCTCGATTTATCAGGTGCTCCCGGAGATTCTTGAGCTCTGGGGCGCGAATCTGGTGACGGACATCGAATCTAAAAAAAACGGAATCCCAGCGCCCGGGAAATAACGACGCCGCTTTTCCTGCTTCGTTGTCTGGAGATCGGGCTGTCCATGTCTGACCTCGATCTCCTGACCATCGGCATGGTCTTGGACATTTGGACGGAGAAAGGCAACGACGATTTCAAATACGGCGAAAAAGATGTCGTGCGGACCGCCGGTCAGCAGGACTTCGATAATTTCTGATGGAAGGAGGCGGTGAACATGGCCGGACGCATCAAAGGCATAACTGTTGAAATTGGCGGCGATACCACAGGTCTGGAAAAGGCGCTGAAGAGCGTTAATACCACGATCAAAAACACACAGAGTCAGCTGAAGGATGTGAACCGCCTCCTCAAACTGGACCCTTCCAATACAGAGCTCCTCTCCCAGAAGCAGCGGGCTTTGAAGGAAGCCATCGGCGCGACGAAGGAGAAGCTGGATTCTCTGAAAACCGCGCAGGAGCAGGCAAAACAGGCTCTCGAAAACGGCGATCTCGGTCAGGACAAGTATGATGCCCTGCAGCGGGAGATCATTGAGACCGAGCAGGAACTTCGCCGTCTGCAGGAGGAAGCTGCATCCACCAGCGCCGCCCTTGCCAAGATTGACGAGGCCGGCAAGAAGATCGAAGCCTTCGGCGATTCCGTCACCCAGGTTGGGCAGAAGGTCATGCCCGCGTCTATGGCTGTTGCCGGTCTCGGTGCAGCCGCTGTGAAGACCGCCGCCGACTTTGATGAGGGCATGAGCAAGGTTGCCGCTATCTCCGGCGCGACCGGGGATGATCTGGATGCTCTGCGGGACAAGGCCCGGGAGATGGGTGCAAAGACCAAGTTCTCCGCAACGGAAGCTGCCTCCGCTATGGAATACATGGCGATGGCCGGTTGGAAGACGGAGGATATGCTCGGCGGCATCGAGGGCATTATGGCTCTTGCCGCCGCTTCCGGCGAGGATCTGGCTACTACGTCAGATATCGTCACTGACGCGCTGACCGCTTTCGGCCTGTCGGCACAGGACTCCGGTCACTTCGCGGATATTCTCGCGGCCGCATCCAGCAACGCCAACACCAACGTTCGCATGATGGGCGAAACCTTCAAGTACTGCGCTCCTATTGCGGGCGCTCTCGGTTTCAGCGCGGAGGACGTGGCCGAGGCGATCGGTCTGATGGCCAATGCAGGTATCAAGAGCACTCAGGCCGGTACTGCGCTGCGCACCATCATGAACAACCTTTCCGGTGAGGTGAAGATCACCGGTGCGGCGCTTGGTGAAGTCACCATCGCCACGACAAATGCAGACGGCTCCATGCGTGATCTGTCAGATATACTGGCGGACTGCCGCGGGGCATTTGAACAGCTTTCTGAATCCGAGCGTGCGCAGGCCGCGGAAGCGCTGGTGGGCAAGAATGCTATGTCCGGCTTCCTCGCGCTGATGAACGCCGCTCCAGAGGATATAGAGAAGCTCTCCGCCGCCATCGACAACTGTGACGGCACCGCCGCCCAGATGGCGGAGACTATGCAGGACAATCTTGCCGGTCAGCTGACCATCCTCAAATCCCAGATTCAGGAGCTTGCCATATCCTTCGGCGAGATGCTGATTCCTGCGATCCGGAAGATCGTCAGCAAGATCCAGGCATTTATAGATAAGCTGAACGGCATGAGCGAAAGCCAGCGGAAAGCGATCCTGACCATAGGTCTGATCATCGCCGCGCTCGGCCCTCTGCTGGTCATTATCGGCACGGTCATCTCCAAGGTCGGCGCAGCCATGCAGGGCTTTGTGAAGCTGGCGACCGGCGTGAAAAAGCTGGGCGTAGCGGTCAAGGCAGGGACAGGTGTGTTTGGGAAGCTCGGAGCGGCGCTCGGAGGCATCTCTGCTCCCGTGATCGCTGTCGTTGCGATCATCGCCGTTCTGATTGCTGCTTTCAAACACCTGTGGGATACCAACGAAGAATTCCGCAACGCCATCACCGCCATTTGGCAGGGCATCGTCAGCAAGATTCAGGCTTTCTGTCAGGGCATCGTTGACCGGCTGAACGCCCTCGGCTTTGATTTCGGCTCCATCGTGGATGTACTGAAAAGCCTGTGGGACGGCCTTTGCCAGTTCCTCGCTCCCGTCTTCGAGGCCGCTTTCAATGTGGTTTCTACGGTTCTCGGCTCGGTGCTCGATGTGATTACCGGGCTGCTGGATGTGTTCATCGGCCTGTTCACCGGAAACTGGAGTCAGATGTGGGATGGCGTGAAGGAGGTCTTCTCCGGCGTATGGGACGCCATCACCGGCTTGTTCGATACCGCGCTGAACCTGCTGAAATCTCTCGCTGAGACCGTGTTCGGCTGGTTCGGCGGGACATGGGAATCCGTGTGGACGGGGATCAAATCTTTCTTTGAAATGATCTGGAACGGCATCGTTGCCTTCTTCACCGGCATTTGGAATGGTATCGTTTCTCTGGTCACTACCCAGATCAACGCTGTGAAGACCGTAGTGACTACCGTATTCACAGCAATCAAAACGACAGCCTCCACGATCTGGAACGGGATAAAAACCGCTATCAGTACCGTGGTTGATGGGATCAAAAGCAAGGTCACCTCTGTGTTTGAGTCCGTGAAGAGCACGGCCACCAGCCTGTTCAATGGGATCAAGAGCACAGCCACATCCGTATGGAACGGGATCAAATCCGCAATCGTCACGCCCATCGAGGCAGCCCGGGACAAGATCCGCTCCGCCCTCGACGCGGTGAGCAACTTCTTCTCCGGGTTGAAGCTGCAGTTGCCGCATATCAAGCTGCCGCACTTCCGCGTGTCCGGTACGCTCTCCATTTCACCGCCCAGCGTCCCTCACCTGTCTATCGACTGGTATAAGGAAGGCGGCATCATGGCATCTCCCACCATCTTCGGTATGAACGGCAGCACACTGATGGCGGGCGGCGAAGCGGGTAAAGAGGCTATCCTCCCGCTGAAGGGTTTCTATGATCAGTTGGAAGCTATGCTGGATAACAAGCTGAACATGCACAATGTCGAGAAATATCTTGCCGTCATCGCTGCCAACAGCGGCAAGGGCATCTATTTGGATGACGGCACCCTGGTCGGCCGGTTGCTGCCCGCTATCGACAGCGGCCTCGGCCAGACGCAGAAGCTGAATGCGAGGTTGAGCCTATGAAGCCTGACGTAACAATAAACGGAGTCTCCATGCTCGGCCTCGGTTGGCTGCGCGAGACAGTAAACTTCCCGACACCGCAATCGCAGAGCAATACGATTGTGGTGCCGGGAAGGAATTCTCCTATTCGCTATACCGAGGCGCTGGGCCGAGTGGCGTATCAGCCGCGCTCTTATGATATGACCTTCTCCATGCTGGGCGACCGCGCTGATTTCGATTCTCTCGTTAGCGTGGTCGTGAATCAGTTTGCCGGGAAGCTCTGCCGGGTAACGCTGACGGAAGACCCAACGCTGTATGCCGTGGGGACGCTGGAAGCTGCTCCCGCCTATGACCCGAAAACAGGCAAGGGACAGCTTGTGCTTTCCTGCACGGACGGGGACGCTTTTCTCTACCATAGTGATGAGACTGTCGTAACTGTCGCGGGCGGCGGCACGGTGATCCTTTCCTGTGACTGCATGCCCGTTGTCCCGGTCATCACGACCACGGCTGAGACCACGCTGCGCTGGTCTGTTGACGGGGAATCCTTCACCAAGACTATCAGCGCGGGAACATGGGAGATCCCGGAGCTGGAGCTGCGGCACGGGGACAACAGTGTATCCGTTGCCGGTGAAGGGGTTACGACCTTCACTTATAGGGAAGGCCGGCTATAATCCATCTTCCAAGATGGAGGGATTTGTGGTATACTCCATCTCGACAACGCCGGAGTTTGTAAGGCCATTTCTGGGGCAACTACAAAGTATCGCAGAAACAGATAATAACCGCGTCGTAAGAATCCACTGTTTAGGAGCGATTAAGGCAACAGGCTCGAAGTAAACATATTCCAGTTTTGCTAATTGAATACTACTTAGGAGTCGGGAAACCGGCTCCTTTTTCATGTCAAGGAGGGCTGCCCATGAGCCTTTTTCGCGTTTACGTGGATGGCGCTCTGTTCTATCATCCGCAGATGTCGAAGCTGGCGATCACAGCCGCCCGAATCGAGGAAGATGCGGAGAACATCGACTGCATGACGCTATCCGCGCCTCATAACCATCCGTACCTGTCCGCCGTCCGGCCTTTGGCATCAACCATCGTCTGCAAAAAAGGCGATGCCGTTGTGTTCGAGGGTCGGGCTCTGGATAACGGAACGGATTTTTATAACACCCATACCTGGACATGCGAGTCCTGCCTTGCGTATCTTAAGGACTCCGTCCAACCGCCCTATGAATACCAGGGCACCCTGCGTGGACTGCTTGAGATGTTCATAGATGAACACAATCGCACCGTGGAAGAGCGGAAAAGGTTCACGCTTGGCACAATTACGGTCACGGATGGCAATGACTATGTCTCTTACAGCAGCATAGATTTCACCGTTACCCTCGATGCGATCAGAGATAAACTCATAAAAACCCACGGAGGGTTTCTTCGTGTGCGCTATGTGGGCAACACCAAGTATCTCGACTACATTGCGGATTTCGACTCCTTGTCGCCGCAGACCGTGGAGTACGGCAAAAACCTGCTGGATGTGAAGATCAGCCGGGATCATACCGAGCGGGTCTCTGTCCTTCTCCCACTGGGAGCAAAGATCAAAGACGTTGATGCCGAGGGCAACGAATACGAGACAGATGAACGTGTTCAGATCACTTCCTTGAACGGCGGGAAAAACTATATTGTTGACGAAGACGCTGCGGCAGAGATCGGAATGATCTGGAAAACAGAGATCTGGGAGGATGTGACCGTCCCCGGCAACCTGCTCACCAAAGCGCGGTCACGGTTGCATGATCTCGTGCAGGGCGTCACGAGCATGGAACTGACCATCGTGGATGAATCTGACACCGGCGCGGATATCGGGGACATCCATGCAGGGATGTATGTCGAGTGCAAATCCCCGCCGCATGGCATCGACGGCAGATATCGCTGTGTGGGTCGTACCCGGGATTATCTCAATCCGGCCGGGAACACGATCACCATCGGTGCGAACGGTATCACACTTACCGGCCTGTCCACAAAGCAGAACGATACCATCTCCGCGCTGGAGGAGGATATCGTCGGTCAGTCGAGCAAGATCGATGTGATCTCCGGTCAGGTCGACAGGATCAACGAATCCAAGATGTACCGCACGGAGCTGGTGACGGAAGGTGTGAGTATCTTCCGGGAAAAGACCCAGCACAGTACTGTGCGGTGCAAGGTGTATTCATGGGACAATGAGATCACTGCCTCGCTCCCGGCATCCGCTTTCAACTGGCACCGCAATTCCGGCAATGCTGCAGCCGATGCTGATTGGGACGCGGCGCACACGGGAATGAAAACAATCACAGTATCAACGGAGGACGTGACGGATAACGCGTCCTTCTTTTGCGAAGTAACAATCTGAAGGAGGGCGCACCATGCCTACTGTACTCACATCATCCCAGCAGACCTTCGTTGACATCACTGATCAGCGGAAGCTGTCTGCCTATATCACATCCAACCTGCCAAAGACCCAGAGCGAGGACCCTAACGTCCTGCCGCACACTTACGCTCCAAGCTGGGCCAGCACGAATCTGGTGCTGACGCCGGTCGTATTCCTTGATCAGACAAGCATCGCACTGAACGCCTCCGGCCTGACAATCCAGTGGAAGCGGAAAGACGGCACCGCAGCCGAAACGGCGCTGACCTCCGGCGAATCCGTGTCCGGCGGCATCCTGACGGTCAGCCAGAATAAGCTATCCGCCTCCACATCCGGCATGATCACGTACATCTGCTACATTTCCTATTATGACAGTGAGACCCACAATACGGTCAACATCACCGCCGATATTACCTATACGCTGGTGCGGAATGCAGAGAACGCAAAGCTGGCGTATGTGACGGCAGATACCTATGTTTTCAAATACGACGGCGACTCCACACTCGTCGGCGCGACGCAGGCGACCCTTACCGCGCAGGTGCAGGGCGTCACGATCACGAAATGGCAGTATAAGAACAGTTCCGGGAATTGGGCGGATTATCCTACGACCGCAGATAACGCCAGCATCACAGGCGGCACTCTTGTGGTGAAGCCCACGCATGCTGTCTTCAAAGACAACGTTGCCCAGATCAAGCTGGTTACGTCCGATGCCGATGTCTACGACACAATTACCATCACCAAGCTATATGACGGTGCGCAGGGCGATCCCGGCACGCCCGGTTCCGCGGGCTCGGGCGGCCTGTCCGTGATCCTTTCCAATGAGGCTCAGTCGATTCCCTGCACCTCTGGCGGTGCGGTTGCGGCTGCAACGACTGTGACGATCCCGTTTACTGCATATGAGGGTATCGAGCAGAAGGCTGCCACCTGCACGGTCGGTACGCTGCCGTCCGGCGTGACGGTCAGCAGCAATACGCCCGCTACGGCATCTGCCGCAGGCTCCGTGGTGCTGACCTTCGCCAAGAATGCTACGCTGGGCGGCGCATCTGTGCTTACCGGCACCATCCCGCTCACGTTCTCCGTCTCCGGGCAGACCGTCACGAAGAACTTCTCGTGGACCAAGGCCAATGCCGGTACGAGCGGCGAGTCGGCTGTGGTCTTTTCCGTCTATGCTCCCAACGGCACCATCGTGCAGAATCAGTCCGGCAGCCTTACGCTGGCAACCTCTGCCTATCTCGGCGCGACCACAATCTCGAATGCGACCTACCAGTGGGCGAAATACAGCGGCGGCAGCTGGACCAACATCTCCGGCGCGACCGGCTCCACGCTGACGGTCAACGGCGCGGATATCGTGAACATCCAGTCCTACCGCTGCACTATGACCTACGACGGCAAAAGCTATGTGGACGTTATCACCGTGGAGGATAAATCTGATCCTTATGTCTCCGAAATGCTCTCCATCGGCGGCTTCACCGTGAAGAACAATCTCGGCGGTCTTGTGCCCTATGTGATCGTCCGCACAAATCAGCATGAGGTGGATGAACTGCTCGGCAACATCTCAGAGACTGCTCCAGCCAATCCCGCTGCCGGGGACTTCTGGTATCAGATCGACCATACCGGGCACACCGTCACGCTGATGAAATACAGCGGTTCCGCGTGGGCCGCAGCCACGGAGACGCAGGATCTGACCTATACCTGGTACGCGCAGGATAAGGACGGCAATCCCGTCACGTTCAACAAGACCGGAAAGGTAATCTACCTCTCCGCCGCGGAGATCGATAGCATCCTCACGCTGCAGTGCGACGTGTCCAGTTGAGGAGGTGGCGGCATGCTCCTTTCCATCTGTCAGAATACGTTTCAAAGCCTGATCGAGCTGGAGGAAGTGGACTCCCTTCGCGTGGAGGTCCGGGAGTGTTATGCCGAGATCACCCGGACCTCCGAGCAGATCCAGAGCACCGTCCGTGAGAACTATCTCAGTAAGGACGATCTGACCACAATCCAGCAGGATTTCCAGACGGCTATCACGCAGGCGGCCTCGGAGATTCGCATGGACTTCACGACCCTAACCAACGAGATCACAAACAATGTCTCCGGCAACTACTCCCTGATTGAGGAGTATATTCGCTTCCGGGGCGCTCTGATCGAGTTGGGAAAGGTCGGAAACGCATTCACGGCTGAGTTTTCCAACGAGGGCCTATCCTTTCTGGAAAACGGCCAGACAATCGCATACATCACAAACCAGTCCCTCGTCATCACCAATGCGGAGATCCGGAATCGGCTCTCCCTTGGTACGGCGGCACGGGGCTGGTTTGACTTTATTCCTCGGGAGACGGGCAACCTGTCGATTCAGTGGCGCGATCCCACAGCATAAGGAGGCATCCCTATGGCACAGGGCAACAGCGGCAGCTTTACGCTGACCGGATCGCAGAACTTCGCGGTCATCATATACTGGTCGGAAACCTATAACGAATCCGCCAACACCCATGTGGTGAGCATTACGGCCGCGCAGCTCGTTTCCTACAACTGGTACGGCTTTACCTATTATCCCAACGGAACGCTATCCATCAACGGCACGACCGTGGTGACGTTCAACTCCCAAGTTGGCACCCATAACTGCACGATCGGTTCACAAGGAGCAGGCTATAACATTGTTCCGGCATCCGGCTCCAGCTATCCTGCTGCGCCTTGGTCTTCTGGGACCATTGCCGGCAATGCGGACGGCACCAAGTCGGTCTCCATCGCCGCCAATTTCCAGTGCTTCACGGCGGCGGGCAACGGCGGCAGCGGCTGGAGTGTCAGCGGGAGCCAGACGGTCACACTGCATACGATCCCGCGCACGTCAAGTATCTCTATGCCGGCCACAACAATGGGTAGTGCCGGGACGATCAGCATCTCCCGGGCCTCCTCATCCTTCACGCATACGCTGACTTATTCCTTCGGCAGCGCGACCGGAACGATCGCGACGAAGACGAGCTCAACTTCTGTTTCATGGACGCCGCCTACTTCGCTGGCGACACAGATCCCAAACAGCACCAGCGGCACCTGCACGCTGACCTGCTATACCTACAATGGCAATACGCTGGTCGGCACGAGCACGGCAACGGTCACTCTTTCGGTCCCAGCAAGCATAAAACCCACGATCACAGGCATCACGGCGACCCGGGTGGATGGGACGGTGCCTTCAAGCTGGGGCATCTATGTGCAGACGAAGAGCAAGGTGACGCTGGAGATCACCGGGGCGGCCGGAACTGGAGGTTCCACCATCAGCTCCTACAGCATTACGGGCGGCGGACTTTCGTATACGCAGTCCTCGGTTACGACCGGCTTCCTGAACACTTCCGGTTCCATCACGTTCACCGGGAAGGTCTGCGACAGCCGCGGGCGCTGGTCGGATGAAGCAACCGTCACGATTGAGGTCGTGGCCTATTCCGCTCCGCGTTTTACCTCGTATAACACACAGCGATGTACGAGTGCGGGCGCGTCCTCCTCCAACGGCACCTATGCCAAGAGCACGGTTTCTTTCTACTACTGGTCCTGCAGCGGGAAAAACACGCTCACGACTGCTGTTGCCTACAAGAAATCCACGGACGCTTCCTATACCAGCGCCGGGGTGACGTTCACAAGCGGAACGCAGTTCATCTTCGGCGGCGGCAATCTCAGTGTGGATTATTCCTACGATATCCGATTCACGCTGACGGACGCCTTTGGTACGGTCACGGTCATCGACAGCCTGTCAACAGCCTCTGTCCTGATGGACTTTAAGGCAGGCGGGACCGGGCTGGCTGTAGGCAAGGTATCCGAAACGGATAACTGCTTTGAGGTTTCCGAGGATTGGGACGTAAAAGTCTACGGCATGCTGCTGGAGGAGTTCCTCCGGGCAAGGCCCGCGGGCGGGATCGTCTTTGCTTCCTGTGATACTGCCGTTGACGAGCAGGATAAGGTGGCAACGGCCACCGGCTCTTTCACACTGGCAACGGGGACGATTGTCGCGGTGAAGTTCACAAACTCCAATAGCGTCTCCCAGCCGAGGCTCAACATCAACGGCACCGGGGCAAAGTACATTGTGGCGTACAACAATTACGTCCCGCCGACTTATGCATGGAAGCCGGGGCAGACGGTCCTGTTCCTTTTCGATGGCACCTACTATGTCGGCTTTATGCTCAGCAGTGCCACGACCGGATATTACGGAGTGACGAAACTGTCGAACAGCACCGCGTCGACAAGTACCGCTCTCGCGGCAACAGCAAATGCTGTCAAGCTGGCCTACGACAGAAACAGTTGGGACAGCATCACCCTGACGAACGCGCTGGCGATCGCATACGGCGGGACCGGGGCGACCACAGCGGCTGCCGCAAGAACAAACCTCGGTCTCGGGGTCACGCTGCTCTACAGCGGGACGGTGACGACCGGAAGCTGCTCGTTCAATTACGGCTCTTACAACTGGTACATCATTATCGGGCAGCCGTCATCTTCCGGTTCCCGGACTCCGATTGTTGTCCCGAAGGCCGCGCTGACGACCAGCGCAGTGGCGTACCAGATCACAGACGAATCCTACTATTATTCCTTCAACCTGTACTATTCCGGCACCACCTGCTATCTGGCGTACAAGGCCCGGAACAGCTCAGGCCAGATCGTCGCCGTCTATGGCGTCAACTGAGGAGGCTCATATGAAAGTAACTTTTGATGAAAACGGCTACGTTAACGGTTGGTGCATGGTCGGTGACAACGGCGGCGAGGAATACGATCCGCCGGAGGAGTTCGATGCTTTTCTGGACAACTGCTTCTGCTTCAAGCTCGTTGATGGAAAGCTGGTCCACGATCAGAAAAAAGAGGAAGCAGACATGCAGGAGCAGGAACAGGCGGATCTGCGGCTGCTCCGGGAGAAAGAATGCTTCTCTGTCGTTAACCGGGGCTGGATTTGGTATTCGACTCTGACCCTGGCTCAGTGGCGTGAACTGCGCTCGTGGTACATCGCATGGCTGAAAGTCACGGAGACCGGGGTAATCCCGGAACGCCCATCATGGGTCGATGACATAGACACGTCCCGCATCCCGCTCACGCTCGGCGGCCTTTTCTGAGGAGGTGCATTATGGTTTCTATTAATGGAACAAACATCACCGTCACCCGCGGGGACACGCTGGACATTGCCATCGAGATCCTCTATCCCGACGGCAGCCCATATACGGTCCGGGAGGGAGACGTTATTCGCTTTGCGCTCAAACAGAGATACACCGATGCCGAGCCGCTGATCTTGAAAGAGATCCCGCATAACGGGATGAACCTGCGTCTGGAAGCCGAGGAGACAAAGGCCCTGAAAGCCGGCGGTGCTCCGTATGTTTACGATGTTCAGATCACGATGGAGGGCGGCACGGTCTGCACTTTTATTGACCGGGCCAAGTTCACCGTGACGGAGGAGGTGGACTGATGGATGGGAAACTGACAGGGCGCTTGTCTCTGGGGCATCAGCTCACATGCAGGCTCTCGGTTACGCCCAGGGACGGGCCTGCTCCGGTCGTGAAGGTAAAAACCGTCACGGCGAACGGAACATACCGGGCCGCCGATGATGGGGCTGACGGTTATTCCGAGTTCACCGCGGATATCCACGCCGGACTGCTCGCTCCTTATGCCTTTGATCTGTCCGGCGGGTATGTCGTAAGCGGAGCATGGGTCGTGGGCAGCGACACGGTCTGCTATTCGGATGTATACCGCGTGCAGGCCGGAGAGACATATCTCATCTCGCTTGGTAGTGTGGTCGGCACCCGCTTCAGGAGCATGTTCTCCGTCGAGGATACCTCTGCTGCGGAAGGCAGGATCGCGGGTAAAACCATCCTCAACGCAAACAATCCTGCAGCCTACGCCTATGCGGCGTATAAGCCGGATACTGACGGCTTCATCACGATCACAAAAGACAACGCCGGAAAAGCCGGCTTAAAAACATACGTGTTCGATCTCGTCGCTCTGGTCGATGGGAATGAATAAAGCCTGAGAGTCGCTGCAGCGGCTCTATTTTTTTATGGAGGGAATCATATGAAGGAATTTTGGAATGTAATTCAGCTCGTTTTTGCCGCTGTGGGCGGTTGGCTCGGGTACTTTCTCGGGGGCTGTGATGGCCTCCTGTACACGCTGCTGGCCTTTGTCGTTCTCGATTATGCGACTGGCGTAATGTGCGCGATTGCTGACCACAAGCTCTCGTCCGCTATCGGTTTCCGCGGCATCTTCCGCAAAGTGCTGATCTTCGCGCTGGTCGGCGTCGGCCATCTGCTCGACGTGCAGGTACTCGGCAGCGTCGGTGTGCTTCGCACCGCGGTGATCTTCTTCTATCTGTCCAATGAGGGCGTCTCCCTGATCGAGAATGCCGCCCACCTCGGCCTGCCGATCCCGGAGAAACTGAAAGCCGTCCTTGAGCAACTCCACGATCGGGCGGAGAAGGAGGACGATCATGAGCAAACCGAGTGATATCGTCACCATCGCGCTGGCGGAGGTCGGCTACCGGGAGAAGGCGTCCAATGCCTCCCTTGACGATAAGACCACCAATGCCGGAGCCGCCAACTGGACCAAGTATGCCCGCGACCTCGCTGCCGCGGGCTACTACAACGGAAACAAGAATGGATATGCCTGGTGTGATGTGTTTGTGGACTGGTGTTTTTTCAAAGCCTACGGCGCGGTCGAAGGCCAGCGAATCCAGTGCCAGACCGGTCCACTCGGGGCTGGGTGCATTTTCTCCGCGCAGTACTATCAGCAGAAGGGCCGGTATGATCGTAATCCCAAGGTCGGCGATCAGGTCTTCTTCCAGAGCGGCGGCGAGATCGGGCACACTGGCATTGTGGTCGAGGTTACCGACTCCACCATCGTGGCGGTCGAGGGCAACAGTTCCGATCAGGTGAAGAAAAACACTTACAGCCGGAGCAACGGGTATATTGCCGGATATGGCCATCCGCTGTACGGCGAGGCAGATTCGACGCCAGTAACGCCTGCTCCGGTCGAAGAGACTCCCGTGAGCGTCACCTGCGAGGTCGACCTGCCGCTCCTCAAGAATGGGGATGAAGGCAGTGTGGTGAAAAACGCGCAGGTGCTGCTCATCGACAAAGGCTACTACTGCGGTGGGCGACGCTTTCTCGGGCGGGAGACCGCTGATGGAGAATTCGGCCCGACAACTGAAAAGTCTGTGAAGAGCTTCCAGAGCCTGAAGAAACTGACGGCAGACGGTAAGGTCGGATCAGAAACATGGAAAGCGCTGCTAAGCGAATAAGCAATAACAATATGGCCGGAACTGCACCTGAGCTTGGTGTGGTTCCGGCCTTTTTTTATTTTGTGAGTTCCCAGCTAATATCCAGCAGTTCTTCAAAAGTTACCCGATCAACGGTCTCCAGAATCATACTGACCCAGTTTGTTTTGTTCATGTGATACGCGGGTAGGATTCCAACCTTCCCCAGATAAGAGCCTTGAAGCAGCGGTCCCGTCTTTACATTAAGGATAGCAGTAGCTCCGCTGCCCTCCAGTCCGAGGCGCTTCCGATCAACCTCCATATACAGAGCAAACCATTTTTTGTTATTGCCATGCCTGAAAACACAGTCTACCTGATCATCTTCCCAAGGATACTCAGGATCGGCAATGAAGCGGTTTGCAATATAATCAAACAGTTCCGGCTTCGTCATCGTTGTTCTCCTCGGTATCACCCAGCACAGTTCTCCATATCTCCTTTATCAGTTCAGGCGTCTTTTCTTTTTCTTCTTCCATAATCAGTCTCCCTCTCGATGGATGTGACGGCTGCTATCATACAGGAAAAACCCTTTATTTGCAAGCCAGCAATCATCTTTCCGTCGGCATTATAAAATCGGCCGATTTGCAGGCATGGGAAGGCAGAACGAACACACGATGGGAGGACTGCCTTATGACGACAGACGAGAAAAACAGGATTGTGAGCATGCGCAGGGATGGGCGCAGCCTAACTGATATTGCTGATGCACTCGGCCTTTCGAGAAATACGGTGAAGAGCTTTTGCCGCAGGAATGGCCTGACCGTAGACATGCCGGAGTTGATCATCACAGACGAGCCGTGCGAAAAGCCCTGCCAGTTTTGCGGACAACCGGTGATGCAGAGCCCCGGCCGGCGTGAGAAAAAGTTCTGCTCGGACACTTGCCGTACGAAATTCTGGAATGCTCATATCGGAAA
>JAFSLL010000106.1 GCA_017448455.1 Oscillospiraceae bacterium
GGAGTAACTCTTGGAGCAATCGGTTGCTATCCTTTGTTTCCAACACAAAGGTTGTATTTGAAGTAATCCCCTCAAAATCAGCAACGGCTACTTTTCTCAGATATGTCCTCCGCGAGCCATAGAGCACCTGTCCCGGCCGAAAAAGTCGGATGAAAGCAGGTCCAACATCGCTTTCAGAAAACCGTCCGCGCCGCGTAATATGGATATTGCAGGAATCCATATGCTCTCCGGCAATAAAATACTCGTGGTCATCAGTAGATCGGTCAACATTGATTTTGACTTCCCGGACCACATCGCCGAATTTAACCCGATTCATCAGGCCACCTCCTTCCCAAAAGGAATGGGCCCGATAAATTGCGATTTCACAAGCTCATCGGTCTTTTTTACGAGCGCCTGGTATGCCTTTTTTGTCCTGGTCATGGCCCAGAGCAGATCAACCAGTTCTCTCTGGTGCTTCATTTCCGGCAGTTCAAACTCATAGTTTTTCAGATGTTCCCACTTGACACGCGGGGAGAGAGAGCCGGCAGATTTCTCGACGGCATAATCAAAGAGGCTGTCATTTTGAATCACGAAGGGGAGCAACTCCGGCATGATCCTTTCAGGGATCGCCTCAATCACCGTGATATCCCCCGAGCAGATCCCGTCAAAGGGGGCAAGCGCGGCCTTCTTCAGATAGGCCCTGCGGCGGCCGAACAACATCTGCCCCTTCTTAAAGCCTTTGGTGAAGGTATTATCAGCATCTTCACTCCACTGGGTCAGCTCAACCTGGCCGGGAATCAGATGTTCGAGACCTACAACGGGAAGATCGACCGCGTCCTTTACGGTCGCTTTATATTCTCTTGCCACTTCGCTGAGTTTCACTTTAGCCATTC
Source organism: Oscillospiraceae bacterium (assembly GCA_017448455.1). Taxonomy (GTDB): domain Bacteria; phylum Bacillota; class Clostridia; order Oscillospirales; family Oscillospiraceae; genus Limivicinus. The sequence continues at coordinate 873 of JAFSLL010000106.1, forward strand.
TCATCACCTGTCTGTCCCAGAAGATCTGTCAGCGCCTGCAGGGAAGCCTGCACATTGACGCTTTGGGAGATCCAGTCATCAATACATTCATCCAGGGACTTGATCGGCTCCGGAGTTCCGCTTGTCCCACGGACATAGAGAGGAATACTGAGGGAGAAATTCTGCTTCTCAACCTCTTCAAGGGTGACGACCTTTGCGTAGCCTTCTTCATCCTGGAAGTTCCGATAAGCCGAGGCAATATGCTCGATATGTTCGTCTTCCAGATAGCTCTGCGCGTTCTTGCGGGTAACTTCCTTGACGGCATTAATCAGCAAGATCTTACCGCGGCGCTCCAGGGGCTTTGTGGTCCGGCAAATCACGATGCAGGCTTCCATCGGCGCATTGAAGAACAGATTTGGGCCAAGGCCGACGACACATTCCACCAGATCGCTGCGCACCAGCTTTTCACGCATATCCTTCTCTTCATTGCGGAACAGGACGCCATGCGGAAAAAGGATCGCACAGCGGCCGGTATCCGGCTTCAGGCTCTTCAGAATGTGCTGAAAGAACGCATAGTCCGCGCGCCCCTGGGGCGGCGTGCCAAGGAAGTTCCGGCCATACTTATCGTTTTCAAAGGCACCGCGATCCCATTGCTTGATGGAGTAGGGCGGATTGGCCAGCACCAGATCGAATTGCTTAAGCTGGCCGCGCTCTATAAAAGCAGGGTTTTTCAGCGTATCATCGTTGACCACATGAAAGTCCTCGATGCCATGAAGGAACAGATTCATGCGACCGATGGCGCTGGTCAGCTGGTTGATCTCCTGCCCGTAGACCTGTAGGTTGCGCCACTCTTTGCCCTGATCTTTGAGATAAGCAATGCAGGAGATCAGCATGCCGGCGCTGCCGCAGGTGGGGTCGTAAACGGACTCCCCGCTCTGGGGCTGCAGCATCTCCGTCATCAGGTGGACAACGGTGCGGTTGGTATAGAATTCCTGCGCCGTATGACCGCTGTCATCGGCAAACTTCTAGATCAGATATTCGTAACCCTGGCCGAGCTCGTCCTCCGGGCAGTTTTCCAGAGAGAGGTTTCTGGAGGAGAAATGCTCCAGCAGGTCTCGCAGCAGCCTGTCCGGCAAGCGGTTTTTGTTGGTCCAGGCGCCATCTCCGAAGATGCCAACCATCTTTTCACCGTTGGCTTTTTCAATCTCCCGGAATGCGGAGACGATCGCCGCACCGACGTCTTCCGTGACCTGGCGGACGTCGTTCCAATGATGCCCTTTCGGAATAACGAATCTATGCAACTCACGCTCAGGAAAAATGTCTATATCGTCCCCGTATTTTTCAATGGCATTTTTCGTCTCCTCATCGTAGACGTCGCAGATGCGTTTGAAAAACATCAGAGGAAATATGTACTGCTTGTATGCGCCGGCGTCGATGTTGGTCTGGAGGAGGACGGCCGACTGCCAGAGGTAGGATTTCAGTTCGTCCAGCGTGATGCGATTAGCCATCGATGTACCCTCCCTCCTTCAGCAGTTTCATAAGCGCCGCTTCGCTTTCCTGCACTTCCTTCAGGGCAGCAAAGAACTCTGTCCGGACCTTCTTCGGGTCAATGGGCGGGGCCGGCGTTTTCTCGATATATGTATTGACGGAAAGCGTGTAGTCCTTCGCACGGACTGTGTCCAGATCGACGATCGCGCATTTGTCGATCACGTCTTTGTAATCCTGCCACAGGCGGTAAACCTGATCGGTATCTGCCTCGGTCATGACGTTTTTCGCCCGCTGTGCGGTATAGATGTTCGTTGCGTCGATCATGCAGATCTTGCCGCGATGCGAGAGAGGTTTGTTGTTGTTCAGGAACAGGATGCACGCCGAAACACCAGCTCCGTAGAACAGGTTGGCGACCAGCGTGATCACACACTCGACGCAATCCGTTTCGATCATCTTCTTGCGGATCTCGCCCTCACGCCCGCCGTGGAACAGAACGCCCTGTGGCATCACAACGGCGCAGCGGCCTTTACCGGGGCGCATGGATTTATACATGTGCTGGAGCCAGGCAAAGTCCGCGTTGGAATCTGTCGGGCTGCCCCAGAGGTTGCGGCCCCACTGATCGTTCTCAAAGATCTCCGCGCCCCAGTGGTCAAGGCCAAAGGGCGGATTGGCCAGGACACAGTCGAACTGCTGCAGTTGGCCGTTATGGATGAACATGGGCTTGCGGAGCGTGTCCTCACGGACGACTCTGAACTCCTTTGCGCCATGGAGGAAGAGGTTCATCCGGGCGATAGCAGAGGTAGAGAGGTTCTTCTCCTGGCCGTAAATCTTGCCGTAAGAGGCTTTTTCATCATCCATGTTACGGATAGCCTCAATCAGCATACCACCGGTTCCGCAGGCGGGGTCATATACAGAATCGCCGGATTTAGGCTGCAGTAGACGCACCATCAGCTTGACCACAGAACGCGGGGTGTAGAATTCACCGGCGTTCTTTTTGCTCATATCAGCAAACTTCTTGATAAGGTACTCGTAAGCGTCGCCCATCACATCTGCATCATAATTCCGGTTGCCGACCGGGAGCGCAGACATATGCTCGATCAGATCCTTCAGGCGCTCATCGTCCAGTTTGGTTTTGTCGGTCCAGTTTGCATCGTCGAAGGAGGAAAACAGACCTGCCAGCGTACCCGGGTTGGCGTGCTCAATGCCCATCATGGCATCCACGATAGCCTTGCCGACGTCCTCGCTGGTCTCGCGGACATCCTTCCAATGGCAGCCCGCCGGGATGACGAACGCATGCAGTTCTTCTTCTGGGTAGAGGTTGATGTCCTCACCATATTTTTGCTCGTTGTCGGCAGTCTCCTCGTCGTACACATCCGACAGGCGCTTGAAGAAAAGGATTGGGATAACGTAGGACTTATAGTCGTCCTGGTCGATCGGCCCGCGAAGAATGTTGCAGGCTTCAAACAGATGGTTGTACAGCTGATTGGCCGTAGTCTCCCGGGAGACAATGTCGATGCTGTGCTGCGCCTGGTCGGCTGCGTCCATAGCATCAAACATGGACTGCTGCCGATCCGCTGTTTCCGCTTTCTTTTCCGGCATAAAACTCACAGGGCGGGACACATCCTCACTCACATTTTTTTCGACGATCATTCCGAATTTGGCCTCAAAATTGTTCAAGATGTCGAGCTGGGTCTTGTCCAGGAAGGTCAAAGCGAGCTTACGCAGTTCATTGGGGATCCCGTAATAGGCTTCCGCCATGCTCCCGGTGATAGCCGCAATGGTGTCGCTGTCGCCGCCGATGGAGATTGCATTGCGAATGGCATCTTCAAACCCAGTGGACTCAAAGAATGCCTCGAACGCCTGCGGCACGCTGCCCTGGCAAGTCACATCAAAAGAATACGTAGGACGGATACTGTCCAGCGTAAAGTTGATTTTGTAGTATTTGCTCTCGATGAAGTCCCGGATCTCCAGCATGCTCTTTCCGCTTCGGGCCATGTATATGGAAGCAGAAACAGCCTCGGCCGCCTTCATGCCTTCCGGGTGGTTGTGGGTAACCTGAGTGACTGCTCGCGCGAGCGACTGTGCTTCTTCAAGCGAGGATGCTGCGAATCCGGCAGGGCTCACACGCATGGCGGCCCCGTTTCCGAAGCTGTTGTATGGACACGGATTATCATCGTAAAGCCACTGATGAAAATGTCCTCCGTATCCGGCGTGGGGATACTTTCGGCCCAACTCCTGCATGCAGGAAACAGCCTGCTTGTCAAGGCTGGTGTAGTCACCGCTACAGTCCAAAATCGCCTTGGCAATAGCAAGGGACATGATGCTGTCATCTGTCGGTCTGCAGTTGCCGATGGCGGTCAGCAATTCGACATATTTTGATTTAATGTTGTTCCACTCAAACCGTGAACCGGCAATATCACCGATAAGGGCTCCAAGCATTCTGCATTCATTCCTTTCAACCGGGACGATTCGCTGTAAACAAGCATAATGCTTTACATATTATACCACAGGATATGCCCCGGCACAAACCGCAAGAGCGGAGCCGGATGCTCCGCCTATGCGGCTATGTAGTGTTCTGCAATCAGATCCGCCAGGGCTTTTTTAAAGTTGCTCTTCGTAATCTTCAGAGTACCTTCTTCTGTTCTGAGGGCTATCGTACGCGGATACTTGTCCGGGTGATTCTCCAGCTCGGCGAGAAGACTTCCGGACTGACCGGTTCCGGTCGTGCTGTGCGGTGTGGCGCCGATCAGAATCACTCGATACTGCGTGCTATAAGCAAGCTTGCCATAGTTATAGGTCTGAGCACCTTCGTAGTCCAGTTCAAATTCGAAACGGCTGATATCCAGGCCAAGTTTGTTGACGGTCATTCGAAGCTTGTCGATCGGAACCGTCTGCCCGCCAATGACAAGGATTTTCCCGTTGGCGAATGTGTGGAGCGGCTCAGCCTCACTTGTCAAAAGATCATCCCAACCGATCTTATTAAGAAGATCCTGCAGTGTCCCGTCGATATTTGCCTTTGAAACGCGATGCGTGAGTTCATCCATCAATTCTTCAAATTCGGTGTACTCAAGAACCAACGGTCAACCCTCCTTGCTGTTGTCGTAGACATGGCTCATCCGGTCAAGCGTTTTTGCAAGCTTCCGGCGGATAACCTTCAGTTCTGTTACGCAGGCCCTGTATTCATCCGCAATCTGTTTTTGCTCCACCAGAGAGGGGAGCGGGATCAACAGCTTCTTAAGCTGTTCTACTCCCAGATTGGGAATAGTTGTTCCTACAGTGATCCGCTTGAGAGCAGCGGACCCTTTTTCGCTTTCCAGGTAGGCTTTGAGATAGTAAGGATCGGCACGTGTTTCATCCACGGTCATCACGTACAGGTTTCCGTTGGCAAGAATGTGCTGCCCGGGCTGAACCTCAGCAACCGCGACTTTGAACGGAGCCCCGTTTTTTGAGAGGATCAGGTTGTTGTCCTTCAGGCAGTATTTTTCCAGTTTCTCGTCGAGCGTACGGAGGTATGGGAGTTCCTCGTCGATGATTCCATTCTGGATGTTCGCCAACATCAGATACTGATACTCAGTCGCCTTGTCAGAGGCCATTTCGTCCAGAGCCGACGCTTGAAGCTGAGCCCCCCTCGTGATGGAGACGACAGAGCCAAGCTCCACACCGTTCTCCACGGGCTCCCCTTCCGCCTCGAGATATGCGGCCGGGCTCAGGTTAAACTGCTTCTCTGCAATTTCGTCGAAGGAGACTGCGCGGCTGATATCGGTCTCACGGCTGCATGCTTCCAGGATCTTTTCGATATTCGCATCGGTGATGACATTCATTCTGCGACCTTTTTCGCAGAGTTCAGAGGCATCGACCATCATCGTCTTCAGGTTTCCGTGGCTGAATACGATCATGGTAGTCGCAACCCCCATCGTCTCGTAAATGCGGGGTGGGAGCGTAATTACCATCTCAACGATGCCGAGCTCCATAAAGTACCGACGTGCGTTTTTGTCGATCGTGTTCCAGGTGCTGCCGTTGGCCATCATGCAGATTCCCCGACCAGGACCGGCAACACAATCGTACGCCTTGCGGTTGAATACCCAGTCCAACGAGTTGAGCCTTGCAAACCCCTGCGCTTTCTCCGAAAGCTTTCGGACGTATTCCTCGCCCAGGCTTCCGGCCCCTCGAGCACGCATACCGATGGGATAGTTGGCAAACACAGCGTCATACTGCTGATCGTTCTCATTTCTATCAAACAGGTTTTCGAGGCGGATCTGAATATCACCGCCAAGGATCTCGGCTCGAATATCTGCAATAACAGCCAGTTCGGTATTGATTTCCAGCCCAGTATAGGAGGCAGCAGGTGCAATAGCGGCGCATTCGCGGATGAATCCGCCCATACCAGTCCCGACATCCAGCACCTTCATTCCCGGCTCGATCCGAAGCAGTCTTGCAGCAAGGCGGGACACGCTTTCCGGTGTAGGACTGTCCCACCCTCTGTTGCCGCTGCCATTATAGAAAAGCAGAAGAGCTTTGAATTCGTCGGGACTGAACCGGTACTTCAACTCGCGAATATTATCCCAGCAGCCCTCCAGCGACTGGCGGATAAAGAGCTCTCGAGTTTCAGTTTCTTTCGCCGTTTGAAAAAAGTAGTCCATCGAATCAATACTGATCTGAAAATCTTCAAGAGCCCTCAGCAAGACATATGCGGCAGCATAGACGGAGCGGTCAGGAAAACCCACGCCACGGCAGGCACTTCCAATGGCCGAGGCAACTTTCTCTACTTCGCAGGAGCGGAGCATTTCTAACTCATTCACGTTTACCAATTTCAAGCCTCCCTTGGTTATGAATAATCTTTGATGATTAGACTATAACACGTCACAGAGCCGATGTCAACAGGTTATGAAGAATTCTTTTTGGTTTTTTATAACCTTTAATTGCGAAGAAAGCGTGTATTTTTATAAAATTATAGGTTGAATTTTACCTATAATGTGCTATTCTATCTTCGGAGGCGATAATCATGATGATCGATACCAACGCTATCGTTACGGCAACAGAGGCCAACCAGAACTTTTCCCGTATTGCCAAGTTGGCGGAGAAAAAAGGCAGAGTTTATGTGTTTAAGAATAATCGGCCCAAGCTGCTCGTGATCGACCTGGATACCGAGCCGCAGGTTGAAATATCTGAGGATGAATAGTTTCAGGTAGTCACGCAGCGGATCCTGAAAGAGCACATGGCTGCGTTTGAGGAACTTGCAAAATGATATAGTTTTCAAAAGAAAAGATACTGCTTCCCCATAAGATTCTCGCCGAAGCGACCGGCGGGAGCGACGGCGTGCGTGATGAGGCGCTGTTGGATTCCGCGCTTGAAAGCGCGTTTGCCGGGTTCGGCGACAAAGAGTTCTGTCCGACCAAAGAAGAAAAAGGCGCCCGTCTCGGATATGCGCTGATCTCCAACCATGCATTTGTTGACGGGAATAATCGCACCGGTCTTTACGTCATGCTGTCCTTTCTTGAGATGAATGGCATACCTGTGCAATGTACAAACGACGAGCTCGTAAAAATCGGGCTGTCTGTTGCTGAGGGAAGCATGGGATACGACGAGCTCCTTCAATGGGTACTGGACCACAGAAAATGATTTCTTTTCATAACTCTGTTATACCGCACGGAAATAGTAAGATGGTAAGGTAGTAATCGTTCTAAACCTACATGGTTTTACCATCTTAGATAATAACTTTGGTTCGGATTTGAAAGATTGTGCTCCACCAATAAGAAAAGAGACACCGTGTGGTGTCTCTTTTCTTTTGTCTGTGGAGCTTGGACTCGAACAGGGCGGCGGGTGCGGACGGGCAGGCGGAGCAGAGCCCCGCCCCTACGGGGGATTGTTGCCGTTTGCCATTCAACCGGGGTTGGTGGGTGTTGGTGCCAACATAGGGCGGAGCAGAGCCCCGCCCCTACGAGCGGTTTATTGTTACCGTTTGCCATTCATCCAGCCTTGGCGGGTATTGTTACCGCGTTGCGGGCCGCCGGCGCCAGTGACGGCCCGCGAGGTACGAGCGGCTGCCGGAACCAGTGCCC
>JAFSLL010000107.1 GCA_017448455.1 Oscillospiraceae bacterium
AAGGGCAGCAAGTAACAATCCCCGCGCGGTTGGCAGAACGTATTACACGTTTGACGTGTACGCGAAGAACAGAGGGCTATGCCCGCATGTGAAAAACCACCCGCTTGGTGGGTGGATGTTTATTCGCAATTGAATGAAACCTGCAAATTCCGTATGGCGGCCTCGGCAGCCAATTGTTTGGTAACCAGACTGCTCGTTCATTCAGGAACTGGAAATGTTTTTTGCAAACTTTTAAGATTATCCGTTGCCGCGCTTAAAAATATCTGGTAAAATTCCAATTGAAGCATGGCCTGCTTTGCTCTTCCGGCGCGAAGCAGGTAGAGGATTAGGAGGAAAACATGGAAGAGAAAATCAGCGGCAGAAAGCCAAACTACGGTTTTTTCAGCAGATTTATTTATGGCGTAGGAGAGATCTTCGGAGGCGGATGTTTCGTCATCATTAACGCGTTCTTCATTGTCTTCCTGACGGACGCTCTCGGCATGAACGCTGCCCTTGCCGGCACGATCCCTATGATCGGCAAGATCTGGGATGCCATAACTGACCCTATCATGGGCAACATTGTTGAGAGAACCAGGTCGAAATACGGGGCGAAGCGGTTCTACATTCTGGTGGGCAGCATCGCTTCAGCCATCACCTTCGTGATCATGTGGATCAATATCCATGCGTCGTCGATGACGGCAAACTACATTTTCTATGTCGTGATGTACTGCCTGTTCAATACGGGCTTCACGGTGCTCAGCGTGCCGTACAATGGATTGCTTCCTGACATGATGGATGACTACGCGATGCGCGCCAAGTTCTCCAATATGCGGATGGTCTTCTCAACGCTCGGTGCTGCCATCTGCGGGCTGGTTCCGGGGATGATCATCAAGCAGACGAATGATCCTTCTCAGTATATGAAGTGCATGCTCCTGTTCGGCGTGCTCTTCTTCGTATGCTCGATTACCGTCTTCTTCGGTACATGGGAGAAGCAGAAAGAACCGGTGAAGACCACACTCGCAGAGAGCTTCACACAGGCGGCCAGCGTATTTAGAAGCCGCTCGTTCCTGATTTTCCTGGGGCTCTACCTTTTCGGCCAGGGAGGAATGGACTTCATCTCGGGAATGGCCGTTTACTACGTACAGCACGCGCTCGGTGCCTATCCCAGCTATTACATCCCCATTCTTGCGGTGCTGATGGTAGCCCAGCTCGTCGGCATGCTCATCTTCGGACCTGTCATGAGCAAGACCTCCAAGAAGCTGGCGATCGTTATCGCAGCCCCTTTAAGACTTGTCGGTGTACTGGGGCTTCTGGCATTTTCGCATCACGGAGCGCCGCTCATCCCGATCTTGGCGCTTGCCACCCTGATCGGGCTCGGTAATGCCGGCTCCCTTACAGGCATTTTCGCCATCATGGCAGATATGACGGACATCGACGAGCTGATTACGTCGATCCGCAGACCGGGCATCGTCTCCAGTATGGCTACTTTTATCAGGAAGATCGCTTCCGGCCTCTCGGTAGCGATTATCGGATTCATGCTCACGGCTGTGCATTATGATGAAGCGCTTGCCAACGCGGGGCTCGAGCAGACTGCCGCGACACAGCACGGCATTGGGATCTGTTATGTGCTGGCCCCTGCCATCATGTCGGCTCTGCTGCTCGTATGTGCGTGGATTTTCCCCGTGACCGACAAGGAGTTCAAAATGGTCCAGAAGGATATCGCCAGACGCAAGGGCATGGAAGCGGAAGAAGTGACAGCGGAGGAAAAGGCCGCGCTGGAAAAAGTGACAGGCTTCTCCTATGAAAAACTCTGGAGTCCGGAAAACGCGGGACTGAAGAAATGAACCTTTTCTGCTGATCTTCCAGCGAGGCGGTTTTGAAGGTCGCGTTTTAAAAAGTATTTTTATCCCCAGTTCTGTGTTTCACATCTTTTTGAGGTGTTCATCCCGTTTTCCCTGAAATATCAATGAAAAAAGAGACCCTGCCGGACCGCGCTGGTCTGGCAGGGTCTCTTTTTTCGTTGATGCGGGGGTTCAGATCCCGGTGGCGACGAATCTGATGGGACATCAAAATGTTGTTAAACAAAAGGAATATTTGATGACCACCTCGCTTGACCCGATTCGGCTGGCAAGATTATGTGGAAAACGAGGTGCTTATCTGCCCCAGGAATCTCTCGGCAATCGGCGTAAATGCCTGATATTTGTTCCAGATCAGATACATCTTCATTTCCAAATGCGGGGATAAGGGCCGGAAAACCATTCCGCTTTCTTTTGAAGTGCTGACCAGATCGTTCAGCGTCAAAAGGACACCCAAGCCTTCTCTCGCAAACATCGAGCCGTTATATGACAGACGGAATGACCCTTCGAGACGGAGCTGGGAGAAAAGCTCTTTTGCCCAGGGACGGATGTCATTCTCCCAGCTTTGCTCAGAGCAGAACAGAGGTTGACCGACAAGATCACTTGCAGTGATTTCGTCCTGCTTTGCCAATTCCGAGACTGCCGGCATTACCGCGCCAAAATAATCAGCTTCGGGAAAGCGGATAAAATTATACTTCCTTGCGTTCGGTGTTTCACAGATCACGGCAAAGTCCAGCAGACCCTTGTCCAGTTTCTCCGTGACCTGTTCTGTGTCGCCGCTGGTGATATGATAGCGAAGATTCGGGTACAGTTTTTTGAATTGACGGATTTCTCTGGCAAGATAACGGATCTGATAGGATTCCGCCAATCCAAAATAGATGTCCCCACCGGTAATATCATCCAGAGATAAAAACTCCTGTTCGATTTTATCTGCCATGGAAACCAGATCCTCTGCGCGATTGCGGAGAAGGACGCCTTCCTCTGTGAGGGTGATGCTGAAACTGTGTCGTGTAAACAGCTTCTTTCCCAGTTCTTCTTCCAGCGCTTTCAGGGCTTTCGAGAGCGTTGGCTGCGTGACATGAAGCTGCTCGGCAGCTCGTGACATGTTTTCTTCCCGCGCGACAGCAAGAAAATAGCGAAGCGTACGGATTTCCATAAGTGTTCTCCCTTGATATGCTAATTAAGAATATCATGATATTCATTATAACCATTAGCAAATCAGTTTGCAATATGCTAATCTGTAACTGGCAGAAAACAGTGGAGGGAGGAAATCCGGTATGGACGGCTGGACGCAGATAAGGGAATGCATGGAGGACTCCGGCTGCAGCGCAACGGCTACTCGGCGTGCGGAGAATCTATACCAAACAGGTGCAGTGGAGGATTTCATCCGTTACCTTCGCGCCTGCCGCTGTGACGCATTGGAAGCTATCCACGAGAAACAGAAACAGCTGGATCGTCTGGACAGACTGATCCGAGACACCAAAAACATGTGAAGGAGAAAGCTTTATGAAACTTGAGAATCTGAATCTCAGCGGGGAATGGGATAAGACTTTCCCTAAAAGTGAGAAGGTCAGACACAGCAAAGTGACATTTGTGAACCGCTACGGCATCACGCTGGCTGCTGATCTGTATGTTCCCGTCAATGCGGAAGGCAGACTGCCGGCTATCGCTGTCTGCGGCCCCTTTGGCGCGGTGAAGGAGCAGTGCTCCGGCCTGTATGCGCAGACTATGGCTGAACGCGGTTTCCTGACCTTGGCTTTTGACCCGTCGTTTACCGGTGAGAGCGGAGGGAATGCCCGCTATATGGCTTCTCCCGATATTAACACGGAGGATTTCATGGCTGCTGTGGATTTCCTCTCACTTCACGAGTCGGTCGATCCGAATCGCATCGGCATCATCGGCATCTGCGGATGGGGCGGCATGGCGATCAACGCTGCGGCTTTGGATACACGCGTTAAAGCGACGGTTGCGTCTACCATGTATGATATGACCCGCGTTAATGCAAAGGGGTATTTCGACTCTGCCGACAGCGAGGAAGCACGTTACCAGATGAAGGCTGCAATGTGTGCTCAGCGCATTGCTGATTTGAAAGCCGGGGAATATACACTTGGCGGCGGTGTGGTAGACCCGCTGCCGGAGGATGCTCCTTTCTTCGTGAAAGACTATTATGATTATTATAAAACCCCGAGAGGCTATCATCCTCGCTCTCTCAACTCCAACGGCGGTTGGAACGTGATTGGCTGCGAGAGCTTTGTCAACCAGCCCATTCTCCGCTACACCAGCGAGATCCGCACAGCGGTCCTTCTGATCCACGGTGAAAAGGCCCATTCCTGCTATTTTTCACGGGATGCATACGCCGATATGGTCAAAGACAGCAAGTACACAGATAACAAAGAGCTGATGATCATCCCGGACGCCGTGCATACCGACCTTTACGATGGTGGCGGGAAGAATGCCATTCCGTTCGATAAACTGGAAAGCTTTTTTAGAAAATATCTCGCCTGCTAAATAAGAGTATGAGTATTCTTGGCCTGTGTGGGACTCCCCATCCGCAGTGCGAAACTACGAAAATGGTTTCCACATTTAAAGCGGCTGTTATTATGATTATTGCTGTCATGACGGTAATGTTGAGCGCAGGATGCGGCAGCCCGGCGCAATCTGTCTCTGACTCAGAAAAAAATGATGTTCCCGTGGAGCTGTCTGAATCTGCGCAGGCGGCAGTCCTGCCGAAGAACGAGCCGCAGGAACGAGTCGCAGAAACGGAGGAAACGAATATGGAGAGCTCTCTGAGGCTGTTTATTAATGATACGGAGGTCACCGTGACCTGGGAAGATAACGAAGCAGTCAGGACGCTGGCCGCCCTCGTCTCCTTCGAGCCGCTGGCTGTGCAGATGTCTATGTATGGCGGCTTCGAGCAGGTGGGCTCCCTCGGGACAGCGTTGCCCCGAAATGACAGCCAGACGACTACACAGGCAGGAGATATTGTACTGTATTCCGGCGATCAGATCGTTGTGTTCTATGGCTCCAATTCCTGGGCGTATACCCGACTGGGAAGGATCACGGACAGAACCGCGTCGGAGCTGAAAGAACTGCTTGGAAACAGCGATGTCATCATCAGGCTGTCTTTGGAATAATAGGAGGAAGCCATGAAAAGAGTACTGATCGTATCGACAAGCCCTCGGCTTAACAGTAATTCTGAAGCACTTGCCAAGGCTTTCGCGAAAGGTGCGCAGGAAGCAGGACATGAGGCGGAGCTGATCTCCCTTCGTGGTAAGACCATCAGCTTCTGCCGGGGATGTTTCGTCTGCCAGGAGAAGCTGCGCTGCGTGATTCGAGACGACGCGGATGCGATCTGCCGGAAAGCGCTGCATGCTGATGTGCTGGTCTTCGCGACACCGATCTATTATTACGAAATGTCCGGTCAGCTCAAGACGCTGCTCGACCGTCTCAATCCGCTGTTCCCCAGTGATTACGCGTTTCGTGATGTATATTTGCTGACGGCGGCGGCTGAAGACGAAGAGTTCGTACCACAGCGGGCGCTTGGCGGTCTTGGTGGCTGGGTCGAGTGTTTTGAGAAGGCGAATCTTTCCAGATCGGTCTTTATGGGCGGCGTAACGGCAGCAGGGGAAACCCCCGGGCATCCTGCACTTGATCAGGCATATCGGATGGGAAAAAACATCTGACGAAACTTCGCGTTAGCAGGTATCATCTGATAATACACATACATAATAATAGCCAGAATTGTCTTTGGGCAAATCTGGCTATTATATTTACAGAAGCTCTGAGAAATGATAAAATACAGGCAGAAAGCACGGTTGGAGGCGAGAGATTGAATAACCGTTTTATTGTTTTTGATGTCGAGACGCCGAACCGTTTTAACAGCCGAATGAGCGCGATCGGGATCTGCGTGCTTGAGGATGGTCGAATTGTGGATGATTTTTTTTCGCTGATCAATCCGGAACAGCCTTTTGACCGGTTTAATTCTATGCTGACAGGAATTTACGAAGAGACCGTATTCGATGCACCGTGTTTCCCGGAAGTATGGGAGAAGATCGAACCAATCATGTCATCCGGAATCCTTGTTGCCCACAATGCCGGCTTTGACATCGGCGTTCTCCGAAAGTGCCTGAAATCATATGATATCGGATGGAAACCGAAGGTCAAGGGAATCTGTACTGTGATCATGGGCAGAAGTCTGTTGCCGGGAATCAGTCACAGGCTGAACGACATGTGTGACTACTACGGCATCTGCCTGAACCACCACAGGGCTGACAGCGACAGCCATGCTGCTGCCGAGATCCTTCTCCGGTATATGGGGAGCGGGGCAGACCCGGTGAAATATATCCGGACATACAGAATGGATTTTTGATCAGATATATAAAAAGGGAAGAAACAGCATGAAAAAATTTGCGGTATTCAGCGGATTTCTCGGTGCCGGAAAGACCACGACAATGATGGCCTTGACGAAATACTATACAGCGCATTACGCCAAGGCTGCTATGATCTCGAATGATCTTGGCCACGGTGTAAACCTGGTATCTGACCGGTACCAGCTGGAGTTGATGGTCTTCAAAAAAGAAGGCCTTGCAATGGGTGAATGATGTCGAACCGGAAGATTCGGGAAACCCGGTCGGTCTGTCCAGTCTGCCTGAAGAATATCCCGGCATCCCTCTCGTACAGGGACAGTGGTCAGATCTTCCTTGAGAAATCCTGTCCGCTTCATGGCTTCTTCCAGGTTCCGGTCTGGCAGGGCAGGATGGATTTTGACCAGTGGTTGCTGGAAACAGAGCCGCTTGCTGATGGACTGGGGATGAACTGCCCTGCAAATTGCGGAATCTGCGCGGAACATGAGATCGGCACCTGCTGCATACTGCTGGAGGTAACTACACGCTGCAATCTTCACTGTCGGTATTGTTTTGCCAATGGCGGATCAGACAGTACCGATCCGTCGGCAGAGCAATGTAAAAGAGCAATCAGGGAAATCGTGAGGCAGTGCGGGCAGCCTCTGCTCCAGTTTTCCGGTGGGGAGCCGACACTGCGCGATGATCTGCCGGAGCTTATACATTATGCGAAAGAAGCAGGGTGCAGCTATACCCAGCTGAATACCAATGGGATCCGACTCGCTCAGAACCCGGACTATGTGAAACAGTTGGCGGAAGCGGGACTGGATATCGTATTTCTCCAGTTTGATGGCACGAAAGATGAGATCTATCAGACCCTGCGTGGAAGCTCGCTGCTGGAGACAAAGCTTGAGGCGATTCGTGTCTGTTCAGCGCTTCGGCTTGGTGTAACGCTGGTTCCGACGGTCGTCAAAGGTGTCAATGATCAGAATCTCGGAGAGATTGTCAGCCTTGCGCGAGATTTATCCCCTGCTGTCCGGGGAGTTCATTTCCAGCCGGTTTCCTGGTTCGGACGATATCCGCACGCCCCTTCGGGAGAGGACCGTTACACCCTGGATCAGCTGATGACCGATATCAGCGATCAGATAGGCATTCCGATCGAAAGCTTTATGCCGTCCCGATGCGATCATCCGCTTTGCGGTTTTCATGCCAGCTTTCTGATTGCGCCGGAAGGCGAGCTGAAGCCGCTGAGCTCTATTACCCATTCTTCACACAGCAGAGGCTGTGCGAGAGACAACAGAGAATATGTAGCCAGACACTGGCGCCGTGCGCCGGAGGAGGCGCAGCCTTCGAAAGAGTTTTCAGAGGAGATGGATTTTGACACCTTTCTGTATCGGCTTCGGCACCACAGCTTAACGCTCTCGGCGATGGCTTTTCAGGATGCCATGAATCTGAACATAGAGCGACTGCATCGATGCAGTCTTCATGTCTATGATCACGGAATAATCAAACCGTTTTGCGCGAAGTATCTCACAAAAATGGAGATACAGTCATCTGACACCGAGACGGAATAAAGGGAAAGAAGCCGGCCGAACCGAAGTGTCAGGCTGTGTCAAGGTGTAATCCATGTTGTAAAGTAACTGCCTTGAAGGAGCTGGATAAAAAGAATGAGATTCAAACAGACAAGACGTTCGGGGTTTCTTCTGGGTTTTATTGACTTCTTTACAGCAGGACTGTTCTTTTTGTTCTACATGCCCTTCGGCCTTCAGAATGAATTGGAAGAGATTATAGGACATAAGGTGCAGCCGTACTGGCAGGCATATCTGTGGGGAATCCCGACACTGTTCATTTATACCCTGGTCTGGATGGCGAGAATTGCTCAGGAGATCCGTGAGAAGGCAATCGCACTCGGAATTGATGGGCCGTATACTTCTTGGAAACACATGTTCTGGTGGAATATGCTCGGCTGCCTGTGCTGCGGTCCGATGATTGCAACAAAGAGGTTCTTTGATACATTGAACAGGATTGAGACCGAGCTGAACAGGGAGAGTAATCGGCTGCAGAGAAAGGCGGTGTGAGAAATTGGCGGAAAAGTCGTTGCAGCTGTTATCACAGACCTTGCATTGTGTTGTGGTTCTTGCAGCCTATATTGCTCCGGCACGGCTGGTTTCCCTGTATATGATCCGCTGTGGGATCAGGACAGTTAGAGAGCAAATGACATCTGTCCCATGAAAATCGAAGCGAGTTTCAGATTGATACATCTGTGCGGATTTTCAAGCATAGGGAGGAATTGCAAACGGACAGCCGGTATGCTATTCTGATATTACAGGAAGGAACGAACAGAAGTATAGCCGATAACAGATTAGGAGGAGTTTGATCATGCCTGTAAAATATGGAAAAGAGACACCAAAGCTCGGTTTTGGGCTGATGCGTCTGCCCAAACGCGGCGTAGTCATTAACGTGGAAAAAGTAAAAACCATGGTTGATCTGTTTCTGGAAGCGGGCTTTACCTATTTTGATACCGCCTATGTGTACCCGGGATCGGAAACCGCAATACGGAAAGCCTTGGTGGAGCGTTACCCTCGGGATCGTTACACGCTTGCCACCAAGCTGAACGCAAGAATTGCACCGACGGAAAAAGCGGCGAAAAAACAGTTTGCTGCCAGTCTGGAGCGGACAGGTGCCGGGTATTTTGACTACTACCTTCTGCACGCGCTGATGGAGAACAGCTATGAGAGATATGAAAAGCTGAATCTGTGGGACTTTGTCGGGGAACAGAAGGAGAAGGGCCTGATCAAAAACCTTGGCTTTTCTTTCCACGCCGGTCCGCAGCTGCTCGATCAGCTTCTGACGGAGCATCCTGAGGTTGATTTTGTACAGCTGCAGATCAACTACGCTGACTGGGAGAATCCCAAGGTGACTTCACGCGCAAATTATGAAGTTGCCAGGAAACATGGGAAACTGATCACGGTGATGGAACCGGTCAAAGGTGGAACTCTTGCAAATCCTCCGGAAGAGGTCCAAAAGCTGTTCCGGGAAATCCATCCGGACATGTCCTGCGCATCCTGGGCAATCCGCTTTGTTGCTTCGCTGGACGGCATCCTGACTGTGCTCTCCGGTATGTCCAATGAGGAACAGATGAGAGACAACATCTCGTATATGAGAGAGTTTTGCCCACTGAATGAGGAGGAACAGCAGGCCATCCAACAGGCGCAGCGTATCCTCGGCAATTCTTCGACCGTTCCCTGCACAGCCTGCCGTTACTGTGTGGAAGGCTGCCCGCAGCAGATTCATATCCCGGACATTTTTACCGCTATGAATAAACAGCTGGGCAACGGTCAGATGAAAGAGGCAAGAGATGCCTATCTGCGTGTAACTTCTGAAGGGCATTCTGCCTCGGACTGTATTGAGTGCCGTCAGTGTGAAGGAGTCTGCCCGCAGCATCTTCCGATAACCGATCATCTGAAACGGGCAGCAGAGATGTTTGAATAAACGGAAACATGCTGCGCCTTGAAATTCGGAACGACAAGTTTGCGGGAAGGGGAATAATCCTGTGAATATTTACATGGCGCTGTCGCTGTTTTCTCTGATCATTTTACTGTATTGGGTCATAACAGAACTGTTTACCATTCTTTTCCGCTTTACCGGTCTTCCGGACGAGAGGGCGCGGTTTCAGGTGATCTCCTTGCTGACAGGCTGCGGATATACGACAAAGGAGAGCGAAATGCTTCTTTCCAACAGAAAACGCAGAAGACTGGCCAGAATTACCATGCTTTTCGGTTATGTTTTCAATATAACAATCGTTTCTGCATTTATTAATGTGTTTCTCTCCCTGAAACTGAGTCAGGTAGAACACTATTACTTTGGTATTGTGATTCCTTTGATAGCAGTCGCTATTATTTTTCTCTTTATCCGTGTGCCTCGTGTACGCGCCTGGGGAGATGAAGTGCTGCAGCGTTTTGCGAATCGAATTATAGGCCAGACGGAATCATTCAACACGGTGCTTCCCTTGGACTACATAGGAACAGATTCCATTGCCCTTGTGACGCTGAATGTCATTCCGGATGAATACCAGGGAGTGTCCCTTGCAAAGACGCAGTTAAAGGCAGAGACCGGAATCCTTGTCATGCTGGTGGAAAAGCCAGGGGAAAAAGCGGTTGCAGCAGGGGCCGATACGGTTTTTGAAGTGGGCGATAAACTGACGGTGTTCGGCGATTATACGGTCATTTGCAAGGCGTTCCACGCAAGAGAGCGCTTTGCGGATATATAATCGGCAGACAATATACAGTTCAGAAAGGATATGAAACCGGTGCTGACGTTCAGAAGCGCGACGGAAAACGACTGCTGCCTGATTTTGAAGTTCATCCGCGACCTTGCCGCGTATGAGAAAATGGCAGATCAGGTTGTGGCGGACGAAAACCTGCTGAGGGAATGGATTTTCGAAAAAAAGAAGGCGGAAGTGCTCTTAGCCTGTGAAGAAGGCAAAGAAGTGGGATTTGCTCTGTATTTTCACAATTTCTCTACCTTTCTGGGCAGAGCGGGAATTTACCTGGAAGATTTGTTCGTTCTGCCGGAATACAGAGGGTGTGGCTATGGGAAAGCGCTGCTGAAAGAACTGGCTCGGATTGCGGTAGAACGTAACTGTGGACGTCTGGAGTGGTGGTGCCTGGACTGGAATCGGCCGAGCATTGATTTTTACCTCTCACTCGGCGCTCAGCCGATGGATGAGTGGACCGTTTATCGCATGACAGGGGAAACGCTTCAAAGATTAGCTGAGTAATCTCGGAAGATACGTACGCAGTCAAGTTGAAAAAGCCTTTTGAGCCCCTCTTGGAGAAGTCGGCCATGATTCCTTCTTTGTTTCTGAGATACCATGTTTTTCCTGCCTGCATTGATCAGATCGGTGCAGGCAGGTTTTGACAGTTCGTAAAAAGATCTTACATTTGCTTGCGTTTCGGCCTGCATCATGATATGATGTGGGCGCTTTTCAAATTGATTAAACAGGAGGGAATTATGGGCTTCAAAACCGACATTCAGATCGCACAGGAAGCGACCCCGCGGATCATAAATGACATCGCGGCATCTCTCGGCATTCCGGAAGAAGCAGTTGAGAATTATGGACGCTATAAAGCCAAAATCGACCCCAAAGCCTTGAAGGATCTCCCGGAGAAGGCAAAGCTGATTCTTGTAACGGCGATTACACCGACACCGGCCGGCGAGGGAAAAACAACGACATCTGTCGGCTTGACAGACGGCCTGCGTAAAATCGGGAAGAATGCCGTGGTTGCCCTCCGAGAGCCATCTCTTGGCCCTGTCTTCGGCATTAAGGGCGGAGCTGCCGGCGGCGGTTACGCGCAGGTGATTCCCATGGAGGATATCAATCTTCACTTTACCGGGGATTTCCACGCAATCGGCGCGGCAAACAATCTCCTCGCTGCCATGCTGGATAATCACATTCAGCAGGGGAACAGTCTCGGCATCGATCCGAAACAGGTTACCTGGAAGCGCGCTGTCGATATGAATGACCGTCAGCTACGGCATATCGTTGACGGTTTGGGAGGGAAAGTACAGGGCGTACCCCGTGAAGACGGATTTGAGATCACGGTTGCCAGTGAAATCATGGCTGTTTTCTGCCTTGCGACGGACCTCATGGATTTGAAAGCGCGTCTGGCGCGTATTGTTGTTGCTTATACCTATGATGGAAAACCGGTTACCGCGCATGACCTGAAAGCAGAAGGCGCTATGACAGCGCTTCTCAAGGATGCCATCAAGCCGAACCTGGTTCAGACGCTGGAGGGAACGCCTGCCTTTATTCATGGCGGCCCCTTTGCCAATATTGCCCATGGCTGCAATTCGGTCTCCGCTACGCGTACGGCACTGAAGCTTGCTGACTATGTGGTTACGGAAGCCGGTTTTGCCGCGGATCTCGGCGCAGAAAAATTCTTTGATATCAAATGCCGTTTGACTGGTCTGAAGCCGTCTGCGGTTGTCGTTGTCGCGACTGTCCGCGCCCTGAAGTACCACGGCGGGGTTCCGAAAGGGGACCTGAATACAGAGAATCTTGAGGCATTGGAGAAAGGTCTGCCGAATCTGCTTCAGCATGTGGGCAATATCCGTGATGTCTTTGGGCTGCCCTGTGTGGTGGCAATTAACGCTTTTCCGACAGATACAGCTGCAGAACTTGCATTGGTGGAGAAACGCTGCAATGAGCTGGGTGTGAATGTAGCGCTCAGTGAAGTGTGGGCAAAAGGCGGAGAGGGAGGCATGGCTCTCGCGGAGGAGGTTGTTCGCCTCTGCGAAGAACCCAACTGCTTTGGTTTCTCCTATCCGCTGGACATGAACATTGAGGAAAAATTGGATGCGATCTGCAGACGTGTATATCATGCCGATGGTGTCAGCCTGACAGCAAATGCGAAAAAACAGGCGCAGCAGCTGACAGAACTCGGTTTTGATAAACTCCCGATCTGTATGGCAAAGACGCAGTATTCCTTCTCCGATGACGCAGGCCTGCTCGGCGCGCCGAAGGGATTCACCGTGACAGTTCGCAATCTGAAAGTTTCTGCCGGTGCCGGTTTTATTGTCGCGCTGACAGGGGATATTATGACCATGCCGGGACTGCCGCGCGTTCCGGCTGCGGAGAAAATCGATGTTGACGCGGACGGAAGGATTTCGGGCCTGTTCTGAAGGCTGGTGTATCTTTCAATAAAGAAGAATGGTGAGAGTGGAGAATGAGCTTTGAGAAGGACGATGGGAAAGCCCCATCCATGTTTCCGGAACGTTGGAGGATTCTCAGCGGCAGCACATTGAAACTGATTGCGATGGTCATCATGATCATTGATCACTATGCGTATTATTTTGTCTCATCCTCGGTGCCGGTGCTCTTCACTCTTCCTTCCGGCAGGGTAATTACCCTGTACTGGCTTCTTCGTACCATAGGCAGATCGGCCTTTCCCATTTATGCCATGCTGCTGGTGGAAGGCTTTCTCTATACGCACGATCGCAGAAGATACGGTTTCCGCCTGCTGCTTTTTGCGATGATTTCCGATATTCCCTGGGACCTTCTCCACCATGGCGTCTTCTTCTCTCTGTCCAGTCAGAATGTGTTTTATACGCTCTTTCTGGGCCTGGTTGGTATGGAAGTGCTGGAACGCTTCCGCGGAGAGAGTAAAAAAATGTCCCTGATTCTGCTCGTGCTGGCGATTGCGGCCTGCTATTTTGGCGCTGATTATGGCATCTCCGGTATCTGCCTGATTTTGGTTTGCTATCTCTTCAGGGAGCTTTCCGTTCTGCGTGATGTTCTGGGGATTGGCCTTCTCAGCAGCCATATGCGTGCCTTCCCTGCCTTCGTGTTGATGGAACTGTACAGCGGCAAACGCGGTTTCGTGCACGGGAAGGTGCTTCAGGTTCTGTTCTATGCGGTATACCCGCTGCACCTGATGCTGTTTTATCTGATAAAGACCGGCATTCTGTGACCAAGTGAAAGAAGAACACTGTCCGGACGCATCCTTTGTGATGGTTCCGGACAGTGTTCATATTTTTAAGCGGGCCGGTTCTTGCGCGGTGTCTTGCCTCGGCCCCGGCGTCTGGCCTGCGCAAGCTTGGAACGGTAAAAATCCTGAAGCTCTTCATCGGCGGCATAAATCAGCCTGTTTGCAAACCACAGCTCGCTATCCGGATCCTTTTTCAGGCGGATGCGGGAAAGATAGGAACCGTGTTCTGCGCAGGTAAAGAGGTTCATATAACGGCCGTCGCTCTGACTGATCCATTTGATCCCTTCACTCACATTTCCGCAGACTGGACAGGTAAGCGCGTGTGCTTTGGCATCGCTGAATGCCTCTGCCTTGCTCTCATAGCCTGGCATACTGTCGTGAATCAGCGCCTCCTGCAGCGGTGTCTGTTCAGAGGCGGGTTTATAGTTCGGCATTCTTCGGGCGAGAATATCCTCTGCATCCGGATAAAGGCGCAGTCCCTCTTCCATATCCAGATGGGTAGTAACAAGAGCGGTGTTGAAAGCGTCACCGAGCGCGTCATGCGCGATGCGGGTCTGCTCAATCTCAAAATGTTCCATGGCGGCAGCAAGAGATTTTTGATTTTTATCGCCGCCTGTCTGCAGATTATAAATCATCTGAAGATTTACCCATCCTGAGATCCAGTCCCAGTCCAGGTCATGGATGATGATGTTCTGTTCAAAGATTCCCTGATCATCCCAGCCCCAGGTGAGAAAAGTAACGTCATCACCGCACCACTTGCGAAATTGGGACATGGCTTCCGGAAAGCTCAGACCGTGAGCGAGTCGTTCTTTATCAAAGCCGGTGATTTTTTTGACTTTATAGTGCATCCGGCGAAAATAGACCGGACGGACATCCATGGTGAATTCTTCTCCGACAGAGAAGTCAGGGTTCAGTTTTACAGCACCGATCTCAATGATCTCTCCGCGAAGATGGATCGGCAAATGGTTGAACACTTCCGACTTGGAGCTCATTGCCTGGTTCCACTCCAAATCGAGGACAACAAGATTCATGGGAGAACGCCTCCAAAGGAATACTGTGTGAGCATACGCAAGCGACAGTATACCACAGCAGACGGTTTAATGCACGCTTTTTTTCGAAAATATGCTCTCTGCCGGGAACATACGGCAGAGAGCATATAAACTTATTCGGAAAGATGCTTGCCGGTATAATCCGGCGTTTTGTCTTCCGCACTTTCGGGATTGGCAGTCACAGACGTTTCGCGAACAGTCAGAAGTTCGGCGAGTTTCTGAAAAGGGTCGGATTCCTCAGTACTCATGTCACTGCTGTCAATCTCTTCAGCAGCGGGAGTATACCATCCCGCATGGGAAGATGATGCTTCCGGAATGTCATTTTCGACATTTGACGTTTCAATGTCCGGGACCGGATCAGCCGTGGAGTTTCCTTCACCTTCTGTTTCGCTTACTGGAGTATCTTTCACTGTGGATTCGTTCAGTAGACCCTCATCGGAAGGCTGCTGTGACAGAGCATCTGACGGGGATACTTCCTGGCTTGCTTCAGAATCCCCTTCACCTTCCATGAAAGAGAGGTAGGGATTATCAGTTTCCTCAGAGAGAGTCTCTGATTTCGGCGCGGGTTCTGCGGGGCGGAAATCGTCTGGATCCAGATGAAAATCCTTCATGTATTCCTGCGTGGGATCTTCCTCTTCCTGACCGAGGATCGGATCAATATCCAGAATCGCCTTCACGGTTTCCCTGGAATCATCTGGTTTCGGCGTGGATGCAGGTGCTGGTTTTGAAACGGCTGTTGGCTTCGGCTTCCTTGGAGGGACAACAGGTGGGGGTGTGTTCTTTTTGCCTTTCGGTTTGCGCAGGAAGTAGTAGGCAGCAGCTGCTGCGACAGCGGCGGCTATCAGCAGAATAATCCAGATTAACAGCGTGGAATTGTCTGCTGTTTTTGGGGCTTTTCCGACGGTGAAAGAGCCGTCGGCGGTTTGGTTTTTGGAAACAATGGTATAGTTGTGGCTGCCGGTCTTTAATGACTGAATAAAAGAAGCTTTCAGGGTAATAATTGTGCTTCCCTGCCTTACGGTATAGTTGCTGGAATCGATTCGCTGCCCGTCAATCAGCAGATATTCAAAGTCCTCATACGGAGCGTCAGAACGAATGGTAAAAGTACTGCCATAATAAGCTGCGTTGGATGCTGCTTTGGAACCGGAGCCGGAATTGGATGAGCCCGTAATGGTCAGAGTTCCGTCTTCTGTCTTGATTTCATAGTTGCTTGTCACATCCTGACTGCCCGATGTAATCTTGACATTTGTAACCTGTTTCACATAGGTGCCGACATCGACCGGCCCGTTTTTAATGGAATTTCCGCTGCTGTCATAGAT
The DNA here is from genome assembly GCA_017448455.1 of Oscillospiraceae bacterium. Taxonomy (GTDB): domain Bacteria; phylum Bacillota; class Clostridia; order Oscillospirales; family Oscillospiraceae; genus Limivicinus. The sequence continues at coordinate 16,034 of JAFSLL010000107.1, forward strand.
TTCATAGTCTGCAGAAAGCTTATGGGAGGCATTTGCGAGCGCGGTAGCTTTCACGTTCTTGTTGTTAAGTGCTTTTCCGTCATAGATTTTGGAGTCAGAGACCGCTGTCACAGTAACGCCGAATTTGGTAACAGTCAGTGTTCCCGGACGATAAGTGATCGCGTATTTGTTGGAAGAAATCGCCTGACCACTGGAGTCACGGATGACGACTGAAGCGATCTCATTTGCCAGTGTACCGACATTGGTTATCGTCGAAGAGGATTTAAAGGTCACTTTTTCAATTTTATCCCCATCAACCAATCCGTTTACGTCGTACTCATTCAGACTGTGAGCATTGCCGTCATAGACCCAAGTACCGGATTTGGCGGTCACGGTCAGTGCAATATTGCTCTTCACCGGAGTGCTGACGTTGATGGTGATATAACCGGGGACGGTATAGATGGTATAGTTCGCGGTCACATTGCTGCCGGAAGCGTCAAGAACGGACAACTGCGAAAGGTTGATGCCGGTTTGGAAGCTGGTTTTTCCGCTGCCGGTAACAAAGTTTCCGGAGAGCTTATGACCATTTGCCAGGCCTTCCGCTTTATAACCGCTTCTGAATGTACCATCGGAGCTGGCAAGAGCGGCCGCGGAGATCTCTTTGGTTCCATCTGTTGTAAAACTTCCGGAAATAGAAGTTACAGTCAGGTTGCGCTTGGTAACCTTCAGAATGCCGTCCTGAAGAGTGATCGCACCTTGTTTGCCCGTTGTTACAAGATTGCCGTCCGGATCATATAAGTCATAAGAAGTAATTCTGTTGACTGCTTCACCAACATTGGTAATGCTGCCATCGACAACAACATTTGCGATGCGGAAGCCATGCAGGTCACCGATAATGGAGTAAACAGCATTTCGCAGGGGTGCGCCGTCATATTCCTTTGTTTGGTCTCCCGCTTTCAGAGTGAGAGTCGGAACGACCCACGGTGTTGGCGTCGGTGTCGGTGTCGGCGTAGGTGTTGGAGTAGGTGTCGGAGTCGGCGTTGGAGTAGGTGTCGGAGTCGGCGTTGGAGTAGGTGTCGGAGTAGGCGTCGGAGTAGGTGTCGGAGTAGGTGTCGGAGTAGGTGTCGGAGTCGGCGTCGGAGTCGGCGTCGGAGTAGGTGTCGGTGTCGGCGTCGGTTCAGGCTCGGAAACAGTCCACTGTGCTTCAAGCGCTGCATTGGTATAGGGAGTGAAGCTCTGTCCGGGCTGTACGAGGATGTGGGAACCGTTATCGTAAATCAGCTCATATCCGGAAAAAACAAGAGATGCAGCCTGGGCTGCGGCTTTGATCTCTTCAGAAAGGACTTGAACAGTGTGCGAATCGGAGTGGAATGTATCACCGGCCACGGTTACGGTCCCGCTGTAACTCAGTTCACCGCTGCGGTATAGAATGTCGAAAGCGCTTTCGTCACTGAGTTTGGAGAGTACCGCTTCCAAAACATAGCTGCTTCCCTGGGAAGGAGAAGAGATGTATCTGCTGTCAAATCCTGCTTTGTTTGCTGTCAAAAGATCAGGAAACAGAAGAAGGAGCGTTGTCCCGTTAAGATTGGCATGTGCAAGCTCTTCCAGTGGTTTCGAAGCGGGGATAAAGCCGGAATCATTGCTTAATGTCAGCTCGGAGATGGCATAACCATCGGGAGGGAGAAGCTGAAGTTCTCTCCCTTCATTCAACAGATCTGCAACAGAAATGCTGGCCGGATCATCAAACACGGTAGCGGGGTCGGTACTGCGGTCGATCAGCCTGAAGTGAAAAGAATCGACCACATCCTCTGGTTCATCCGGAGTATAGGGAGTAATGTCATCGTCTGACATTTCGTCGGCCGTACCTTCCGAATCATCGAACAAAACGTCAACGGAAGGGGAAAAGTCATCTGGAATCTCATCATCCGGATTGTCTATCCGGACAGAAATCTGCATCATATCACCCTGACGAACCGGGATAGCATCAGCCTCCTCGGCGTAGGCGCCGATTCCCGCCAGAGAAGAGAGCAGAAGGACGGCCAGAAGCAGGCTGAACATTCTGCGCGTATTTTTCATATAGATCACCTCGGGATATATAAATCATAGAAAACAATTTTTTGCCGCTTGGCAGTTTCATTATACTATGCTTTCAACAAATGGCAACTTAAGAAATCTTAGACTTGGGAGCGGAATCATGTCTTTTCAGGTCAGGAAATCTTTAGAAAAGTTTTACTGTACATTTTGAGAAAATGGTGTATAATATAAAAGTAACAATATGATTACGAACGGAGACAAAAAGATGAAGTCTTTTGGGCATATCCTGCGTCAGGCCCTTTTGGTTATTCTTTGCGGCATATTTCTTGGTATCTTTATTTTTGCCGCGCATGAACTGTATTATACCCTTCACGGCTACCATGCCGCGGAAAAGGCCTATGAATCCTTGAGTCAGCAGTATGTCAGCACACAGACTGCTGCGGAAGTCACACCGGAACCGACTCCGAAAGAGACGGAGAAGGTCGAGGAAACAGCACCTCCCGTGGTAAGCGGGGATATTAATGTGGATTTTGCGGCGCTTCAGGCCGTCAACCCACAGGTCGTCGGCTGGATCTACAGCCCCAATACGGTCATCAGCTATCCGGTTCTCAAAGGAGCGGATAACGATTATTATCTGTCTCATCTTTATGACGGAACAGTCAGCGCCAATGGCAGTATTTTCATGGACTGTGTCTGTGAGTCGGATCTGAATCAGGATAACACCATTCTCTATGGGCATCACATGAACAACGGATCCATGTTTGCCAGCATCAATAATTATATCTATGAAGGATATCTGGAAGAACATCCGGTCCTTTATTATTACACGCCGGACGGAAACTATGCCCTGCAGGTTTTTGCCTGCTTTGTAACGGGCGGCGATTCGGATGTCTATGCATTCAACTTTGCCACCAGAGATCAGTTTCAGAGCTTTATAGATCGGATGCGTTCTCGCTCCAATTTTGACGCTCCGGATGTCAGCGTTACATCAAGCGACAGAATAATGACGTTGTCCACCTGTGCCTATGACTACGATGACGCCAGATATGTCGTGCTTTGTAAGATCGTTCCCATGTAAAACCTGGTTACAGCAATCATTTCCAATATAAAACTATATAAACCGTTCCGCAGCCCTCAGCCCCAAACTTTGGAGGCGAGGGCTGCGGTGTTATTGTTTCAGAAATCAGACTGGGGTCATCCCTTGACCGGACAGCAGAGGTGTGATAGGATTCTTTTCATTGGATGGAGGAATTCTATATGAGCAGAGATTTGAGAGAACCTTTGGAGATTGAACGGAAATATCTTGTCCACATGCCGGATGTTTTGTACCTGGAGAGCCTTCCCAATTGCAGGAGAGCGGATATCGTTCAGACTTATCTGCTGACAGAACCAGACCAGACTCTTCGAGTCCGCCGATGGACAGAAGCCGGGAAAAGTGTTTATTACCGTACGCTGAAACGAAAACTGACCAACATGACGCGCATAGAGCTCGAGGAGGAAATCTCGGAACAGGAGTATTGTGAGCTCCTGGTTCAGGCGGATCCTGCCCGCCGCCCCATAACCAAGACGCGATATTGCCTGGAGTATCGTGGGCAGTTGTTTGAGATTGACATTTTCCCATTTTGGACCGATCAGGCCTTGATGGAGATCGAGCTGTTGAGTGAGGATCAGGACATCGTTTTTCCACCGGAGATTCAGATCATCCGCGAGGTCACGGACGATGGCGGTTATACCAATGCGGCACTTGCCGCAAGATATTGATGTGCAGCGTTATTTTATGCCTGTAAATTGAAAAAAACATAGACAGCGAAGGAGTAATTGTGTATAATATTTCTGATTAAAGAGAAAGGAGCACCGCGATGGAGATGTTGGATTATGAACGTGAACATCTGACCGTGCTGCGTCCTTACCTGGCAGAGTGTATGGTCCTCCTGAAGAGAGATGAAAACTTCCCACTTGCCTCTGCCGGGCAACTGGCTCTGTATGGCAGCGGAGCTCGCAAGACGGTGAAGGGCGGTACCGGGTCAGGGGAGGTTAATTCCCGGTTTTTCACGAACGTGGAAAGGGGACTGGAAGAAGCCGGGTTCCAAATAACAACGAAATCCTGGCTGGATGCCTATGACCGGAATCTGCTCAGCGCAAAAGAGGCGTTTATAAAAGAGATCAAAGCTCGGGCAAAGAAAAATCATACCAATGCCGTGATAGAAGGCATGGGCGCTGTGATGCCGGAACCGGACTACGAATTCCCGCTTGATGGCGCAGGAGATGCTGCGGTGTATGTCCTCGCAAGAATCTGCGGGGAAGGGAACGACCGCGAAAACGTTCCCGGGGATTTTTCCCTTACCGCAACAGAAACTCGTGATATTCTCAAACTTGCAGAACAGTATCCGAAGTTCATGCTGGTTTTGAATGTTGGAGGGCCGGTGGACCTCAGTCCGGTGGCAGATCAGGTTGGCAATATCCTGATCCTGTCTCAGCTCGGCGTTGAAACGGGGGCAGCACTTGCGGATGTTATGCTTGGTAAGGCGAATCCGTCCGGAAAACTGACTACTACGTGGGCGGATTGGCAGGATTATCCGACTGTTGGCACTTTCGGTGATCTTCATGATACCCGTTATGTCGAGGGAATTTATGTCGGTTACCGTTATTTTGACAGCGCCGGGGTGAAACCGAGGTTTCCCTTTGGCTTTGGATTGAGCTATACTTCCTTTGAACAGGGGGAAGTTTCTGTTTCTTTGGACGGAGAGACGGTTACCGTAGCGCTTCCTGTGAAGAATTCCGGATCTGTTCCGGGGAAGGAAACGCTTCAGCTCTATGCATCCAAACCGGAGGGCCTCCTGGACCAGCCGTTTCAGAGCCTTGCGGCGTTTGTGAAAACACCTGAGCTCGCTCCGGGGGAAGAGAAAACCGTAAGCCTTCAGGTACATGTTTCTGAGCTGTCCTCATACGATACGGCACGTGGTTCCTGGGTTCTGGAAGCAGGGGACTATTTCCTTCGGCTTGGCACAAGCTCTGCGGAAACCAGACCGGTTGCGCGGATTCGGCTTGAGGAGGATGTGATTACCCGGAAGGTTCAGAATGTCTGTGGGAAACCGGACTTTGAAGACTGGAAACCGAAACTGGAAGTCATTGATATGTTCCCGCCGGATGTCCCGATTCTTACGCTTGACCCGGCCGCCATTCCCCGGTTTGAGACGGACTATCACTGGGAGGAACCGATCGAGCTGGAGGTTGCAGCACTTAGCACGGAACAGCTCATTCTCATGAATATCGGTGCGTTCAATCCGAAGGGCGGCGTTGCCAGCGTGATCGGCAATGCAGCGTTTGCGGTGGCTGGAGCTGCAGGGGAGACATGCTCCCTTTTCCGGGAACTTGGCCTCTCTCCGCTGGTGATGGCAGATGGGCCTGCGGGCCTGCGCCTCAGCCGTGATTATTACGAGAGCAAAGACGGACCAAAGGCACTGGGAGATATTCTTCCTTCCTCGGTAGCGGATTTCATGCCGAAGCTGTTGACGAAGCTGATGAAGCTGACTTCGAAGAAGCCTCCGAAAAATGCGGAGATTAAACATCAGTACGCAACGGCGATTCCCATCGGGACAGCTATTGCACAATCCTGGAACCCGGATTTTGCGCGGCTTTGCGGAGATATTGTCGGAGATGAAATGGAACGCCTGAATGTGGATCTCTGGCTCGCCCCGGCGCTGAATATTCACAGGAGTGTCCGCTGCGGACGTAACTTCGAGTATTTCTCGGAAGATCCGCTTGTGAGCGGCATCTTTGCGGCTGCCATTACCGATGGCGTTCAGGCTCATCCCGGTCGTGCAACAACCATCAAGCACTATGCTGCGAATAATCAGGAGATTAATCGCTATAATAACAACAGTATCGTCAGCGAGCGTGCCATGAGGGAGATCTATCTCAAAGGTTTTGAGATCTGCGTACGTCATTCCCAGCCACACACATTGATGACCTCGTACAATCTGCTGAACGGAACCCATACTTCTGAGCACTATGGAATTCTGCATGATATTCTCCGCTGCGAATTCGGTTTTCAGGGCATTATCATGACGGATTGGGTTATATCCATGATGACCAACAAAGCTTCGGTCCACCCAAGTGCGGATGCCGGAAGAGTTGCTGCTGCAGGTGGAGATCTGTTCATGCCGGGCAGCGCCAGAGATGTTGAGAGCATGCGTAAAGCGATAGCGGATGGTTCGCTCTCAGTTCTGCAGCTGCAGCGGAATGTCAGCCGCGTATACAGAAAAACAAGAGATTTGAATAATAAAAAATGAGGAAAAAGACAGAAGATCACTTCCCGACTTCTCCTCAAAAGATGGAGGCTAACATGAAAAAGACAATCACTGTGTTCCTGCTTATTGCTATGGTACTGACTCTCTGCGCCTGTGGACAGTCAGGCCAGAAAACGGCAGCGCCGGAAGTTACACCGACACCGGAACCGACGCCGTCTGTCGGAGACGAGATGTATTCCAAATATGGCGATATCATCGATGCGCTTGAAGACGAAAATTATGATGATGCCATCAGCATGATCGGCAGTATGAAGCCGGCGTTTGAGCCTGCAGGTGTCCCGGCGGAAGAATCCGAAGCGACCGGGGAAGCGGCAGCAGAAGCTGCAGAACCGGAGGGAGAGGATGCCCAGAATGCAGAAGCGCCTGAAGAGGTGCCGTTCCAGGAGCCCTCTTTTGACACGGATACTATTCCGCAGGAGCATATCGTTGACGAGACTGAGACAACAGTAACGGTTGAGATTAACAATACAAATTATCTGGATTACTTTGAGTGGGTTAACGAAACCAGCACCTCTTACAACTATTCGGGTTACGCGCGCGGCAAGTTTTTAGCCGCACAGCTGATGCTCAAGGAAAATGTTCACTCTCAGCTTGCAGAGACTGTGCCGAATAAAATTGAGGTTGCGTACTCCGTGCTGAACCGCTATCTGCTCGGTGACTTCACCTTTGACTTCAACAACATGACATATACCGGAAATTATGACGATTATCTGGAGACCTGGGCGTCTAACTCTCAGACGATTTATGTGAACAACAACTACCCGCTGTGTGTGCTTTATTCTGCATTCCACAAGGGCAGCTATGACAACACCGATACCGTTAACTATGATTCGCTGGAGTATATCACAATCTCCGGCACGATGACCTTCAATAAAAGCTGAGTCATCAATACAATAGCCGCTTTCTCGGGCTTTTCATATCTCGGGAAGGCGGCTTTTCTTTTGATTTGAACGTATTCTTCCTGATGATTGAAATGCGTGCCGGATTATGGTATGCTTTAAAAAACAGAAAAAGTTACGGACAGGTACTGCGGCTTCGCGGCATGACAGACCCGAAAGAGTATAAAGCGGTTCCGGTACATGGTGCGTGAAGTGTTTCAATGTGGAAGGGGGGCAACACGGTGACAGAACAATATGATATCTGCTTTTTATCGGTGAAGGAAGATGCTGCCGCTGCGCGGGAACTGGCGGAAAGCATTCAGGCTTACCGGCTTCCGCGAAAGTTGGAGTTGCCCAATCCCAAACTGAGCTATCGCAAAAACTATCTTGACTGTGATGAAGCTGCGCTCGATGTGGCAAGGGCAGAACGTCTGAACCACACGCGCTTTCTGGTGCTGATCTGTTCTCCGCGGACAAAATATAATCCGGAGATCCTTGACCGTATTGAACAGTTTCGAAAGACACACGCCTCAGAAGGAATTATCCTCTGTATCGTTGAGGGAGAGCCGGCAGATTCTTTCCCTGAGAGCTTTATAGAGAAGAAAGCGGTCAGACAGATCATGCCGGATATGAGCGTTGTGGAGCGTATTGAAACGATCGAGCCGATTGCCGCGGATATCCGTGCCGACAGCAAAAGACGAAAACGCGAAGTGCTTCGCTATGAGACCGTACGCATAACGGCTTCGGTTCTGGAGCTTCATCCGGATGACCTGGAACAACGCCACCGCAGTCGTCACAGGCGTGCGATCTTAGCTGTGCTGACCATCGTTGGCGCCGTATGCCTGACTGCAGGCGCAATCTTCCTGCGTCTGGGGCTGATCGCCAGAAACGAGGGGAGAATTGCCGAGGAGCAGACCAAGCTCAGCCTTTCCATTGCGAAACGTACGATGGAAGATTTACCGGCGGCTTTTGAAGGGAATGAGCAGGCGCTTGGGTATATCGAAGAGGCGATTGACAATGCCCGCAGCGATTTGGAAGAGATCGGCCTCGGCGATTTGCTGGAAACAGACAAGGAAGAAACGCCATAATTTCCAATGAGACCGGAAAAAACAGGGGTGTTTTATGAACCATTATATGCCGGTTCACGTGTTTACGGGTGAATATGCGGTTTCAAAGAATGAAATAGAGTTTTCACGGTATGGAAAACGGTGTGCTCTCATTACCGGCAAGAGTTCCGCCGTGAAGAGCGGGGCGCTTCAGGATGTTACTGACACATTAACCCGGCTGGGAGTGGCGTTCTGTGTTTATGACGGCATTTCCCAGAACCCTTCGGTGGAATCCTGCATCTCCGGAGGACGCTTTGCAGACCAGTTTCGAGCGGATTTTATCATTGGAATCGGCGGAGGTTCCGCCTTGGATGCGGCAAAGGCAGTGGCAGTATTCGCGGCCAATCCGGAGCTGGATGAGGCTCATTTTTATCAGAAGCTGTGGCAGGAAGATCCGCTTCCCGTTCTTCTGGTTGGGACAACCGCCGGTACGGGCAGTGAAGTTACAAAGGTCTCTGTCCTCACGGACAGCAGCGGGAAAAAACACAGTATACACGACGACAGGCTTTTTGCCCGCGCGGCCTTCGGAGACCCGAGATATACGATGTCATTGCCTGCTTCGGTAACGCTCTCTACGGGTATTGATGTCTTAAGCCATTGTGCGGAAAGCTTTTTTAACCGAAAAGCGGACGAGATTTCACGGGCTTTTGCGATACGCGGCATTCAGCTTTTGTACGAACCGCTTCTCAAAGCAGCGAAGGGTGAGACGCTGAGCCTGATTCAGAGAGAAGAACTGTATAACGCATCAATCATGGGTGGACTTGCAATCTGTGGAACAGGAACCTGTTTCCCTCATAATGTGGGCTACTATCTGACGGAAAACTACGGCTTGCCACATGGGTTTGCCAGTGCTGCATTTCTTCCTGCTCTTCTTTTCATGGTTCGTGAGAAGGAGCCGGATTACGCCGCGCAGTTTTACCGCGAACTGGGGATAACGGAAGAAGCTTTGCTTCATCTGCTTCAGGTCACTCTCCCGGTAAATCAGATCCGCATGACGGAGGAAGAAATCCGAGCTGTCCTTCCACGCTGGGAGAACAATAATTCCGTTCTCAATACCTGCTGTGAGATCAGCACAGAGGAGATTAGAGAAATACTTGTGCAGGAATTCATCAAAGGCTGAGAAAGGAGCTGTAACATGGTAAGAACAAAAAAAGACCAGATAGTGGAATTCAAATGTATCCGCAACGGCAACGGGGAAGCGGAAATGCGCAGGATCCTGAATGATGAGGGGGAGCTTTATGGGAAAGGGCGCCTGTTCAATCATGCGATTCTCGCTCCGGGGCGTTCAATCGGTGAGCATACGCATATTGGTGATAACGAAATATTCTATTTTCTAAGTGGAGGCGGGTTGTATAATGATAATGGGACGGTCGTACGGGTTTACCCCGGCGATACCGCAGTCTGCAATGACGGTGAGCTTCACGGTCTCGTAAATGACGGCGAGGAACCGCTTGAGTTTATTGCGCTGATCCTGTATTAATGAACCTTCCCGAACGATTTACGGAGTCGTGTGCGGCGGCATGATGACGAACAGCCATCGCCGCCTGCGTATCGGGCGAAAGTAAATGATCCACACTTTGCCGGTCAAAAACAGCGAACCCTTTGGCATCCTCGAGGGTTCGCTGTTTTTATCATTATTTTCTTTTCCAGAGTCGGGTGATCAGGCGTTCCATCCAGATCTCCAGCCGGCTTCCGGCTTCATACAGCATTCTCAGCATGTTTGTCACCGCAGATACGCAATACCCGCCTGAAACATACGGATATCATAGTTTCCCGGAACATTCCGATACAGGCCGTTTCCGATACGCTCAGCATGTCCCATCTTGCCAAAGACACGCCCGTCCGGCGAGGTGATGCCCTCAACAGCGCAAAGCGAGTTGTTGGGGTTAAACCGGACATCGCTGGTTGCATTGCCTTTTTCGTCGACATACTGTGTCGCGATCTGTCCATTTTCCGCGAGCTGCCGAAGCAGCTGCTCTTCAGCCAGAAAACGGCCTTCACCATGGGAGATCGGAACACTGTAGATTTCACCCACCTGCGTCAAAGCAAGCCACGGAGACTTGTTGGAAGCAATCCGTGTTCGAACGATGCGGCTCTGGTGGCGTGCGATGCTGTTAAAGGTCAGCGTTGGGCAGTGCTTGTCGGTATCAAGAATGCGGCCATACGGTACCAGACCCAGTTTGATGAGCGCCTGAAAACCGTTGCAGATCCCGCAGGTCAGGCCGTTGCGATGATCGAGCAGATCGGTTACGCTGTCTTTGACGGCAGCATTGCGGAAAAATGCGGTAATAAATTTCCCGGATCCATCAGGCTCGTCTCCGCCGGAGAAACCACCTGGGATAAACAAAGCCTGACTTTCCCGAAGCCGCGCGGAAAAATTTTCCACACTTCGTGCGATGCCGTCAGAAGTCCGGTTGTTAATAACAAAGACTTCCGCTTCTCCGCCGGCGTCACGGATCGCTCTGGCACTGTCAACTTCACAGTTGGTTCCGGGAAAGGCGGGAATCAGGATACGGGGCTTTTAATGAAGAACTGCGACATCCGGATGGCGCCGTACAGCTTCGCCACGCCAGGAAATGGTTTCAAGGGCAGGGCTGTGCTGATCAATATTGCAGGCGTAAACCGGTTCCAGTTTTCCCTCATAGAGGTTCCGCAGGTCTTCTCCGTCAACGCATTCGTCACCCTTGCAGAAGCAGTTCTCTTCTGTAACAAAGCCGATCAGTTCCGCGTTTTCAGGCGGATCTGCGCATTCAAGGAGAAAAGAGCCGTAGTCATAACCAAAGAGTTTCTGTAAACTGAGACCGTCAGCGAAGCGGAATCCAAAAC
>JAFSLL010000108.1 GCA_017448455.1 Oscillospiraceae bacterium
ACAAACGCAAGCCGCAGCATCGGCTTTGAAAACCTGTCTCTCACGTTGAGCGATCCCAGCGGCGACATTCTCCCGAAGGAGCTGGACACCCTTGTGCTGGGCGATCTGATGCCCGGAGAAAGCCTTGATCTCTCTTTCCCCGTAACCGTGCTTTCTTCCGCGAAGGTCACGCCGCACAGCCTGCACTTTGATTTCAGCGGGCAGTCATTGGGACAGGAGACAAAGCTCTCCGTCAGCTATACCATCCCCATCCGGCAGGAGATTCGTTTGGAGCAGGGCGGGCTTCGCATGGCCGAAAGCGTCGTGGCCGGAGACTCCATCACGGCGACGCTGCCCCTCATGAACATGGGCAAGGCCGATATTATAAACGCTATGGTCACGATCTCCCTGCCGGGGATCACCGAGCGCCAGAGTGTGCTGGTCGGCACGATCCAGCCAGGAGATACCAAGCAGGCGCAGCTCACGATCACCGCGCCGAAGAATGCAATCGGCAGCTTTGACGGAACGGTCTCTGTCTCCGGCGAGGATAACGACGGCAACTCTGTTTCCTTTGAACTGCCCGTCAGTCTTACCGTAGAGGAAGCCGTCAAGACCGATATGCTTGACAACCAAACGGAAGCCAAACAGAAAACGCCTGTGTCTGTGATCGTCCTCTTTATCGTATGCGCCGTGCTTGTTGCAGCCTTAATTCTGCAAAGCATCCTCCTCAGAGGCAAACTCCACAAGCTGGAAGAAGAGCGGCTGTAATCCACCTCTCTCACAGAGAACGATATTTTGAATGCAAGGAGAACGATATGAAAAGCCAAAAGACATTACACATGAGAGGAATTCTTTTGATCCTTGTTGTGGTCATGCTCTGCTCCATACTCTCCGCCTGCGGAGAAAAGCCTGCCCCAAAAGCGCAGGAAACACCTGTTGCCACTACAACGGAGGAATCTGCAAGCATGGATACAACCACGCCGGAAGACGATTCTTCGCCGGAATACGGCAGTCTCATTGAAAGCGGAATCGGTCTCAACGAAAACTATTTTGCAGATGTTTCCTACTGGGGTACTGCCTCGGATTTATCGGAAAACTCCTTCATACTTGGCAGAATGGCCATGGCATTTCACGGCTCGGAACCCTGTCTTGAAGAGATCACGATCCATTACGGGGAAAACACGCAGGTACGATCCGCTGTCATACAGGGCGATACCTATAAGCTGTATGCCGCAAGTCTGGAGGATTTACAGAAAACCGCAGGTGACGCCAAGTATAGATTTGATGTTGTCCTGGAAGATCCCGATGCGGAAGAGCTGTGGGCAAAGGAAGTGCGCATCGTCCAGATCATTTTCGATTGACGAGAATAACGCCTCTTACTTCCTCCAAGCATATTTGATTATCAAAAGCGCCCTTTGATAGGGGCGCTTTTTGTTTACAAGCTATGCGAAAATTGCAGAAAATAGCGTGATATAATTGCTTTATAGAATGTTTTGACTACTTTTGCGAATTTTCGTTTTTTCAGAGCCTTTTTTTGTTTTAGGTGAATAGAAGCACAAAAAAAGAGAGGGAAATAAAATGACACCTGAACAAGAAAAAGGAATCCTGCAAGCCTTTGACTTTTATTGCAAAACCGTGTTGAGGAACAAAGCGCGGAATTTGCATAAAGAAGCAGAAAGGCAAAAACAATTTGAAATGCCTCTGGAAGACCTCCCTCCGGAGGTAGAGCAGTCAATGCAATACCGGGATAAATATGACTTTTCGCAAGCCATTTCTATTGGCCGCCCCGGACAGGAAATGAGGATTTTCGATCCGGAGCTTGCCGCCGCCTTATTACAGTTCCTGCCTCGTTTCCGCGAGGTGCTGTACTTGGCCTACTTTCTGGAATACAGCGACAAAGAGATCGGAAAAAAGCTAAACCGTCCTGCCTCTACCATTACATCCCAACGAAATAACACGCTGGAGAAACTTCAAGAAATGCTGGGAGAAAACCATGTCGTATAAAACCCCGTCCTACTCTACCTTCCTACGCGCCCTTTCCTGTGATCCCACCGCCCTGCTGCAATACGTCCAGTTTTATAGCGCTTACATAGACCGTCTTTCAAAACGGCCAGTCCTCGGAGCAGACGGGATGATCTATCTCCTCACCGATGAAGACATGAAGCAAGAGCTTGTTTTGGAGCTGCTGACGAAAATCCCGCGATTTCAAATTCCAGATATTCAAGAGGCCAACGATAAACAGCCATAGCAGGAGGGCCTCCCAACACCTTCCTGTTATGGCTCTCTGTTCACAGAAGCGCATCGTATCGACGGTGTGTTTCTGTGAGCCGAGAGGCTCCAAAATGTGTCTCACCGTGAGACACATTTCGACAAATGAATAGGGCAAGCAGATACGTTCTGCTTGCGGGAAGCCAGGCAGCGGGTGCGCCGGGATCGTCGATTGTCCGGGAGGTGAAAAGGACGACGGCAGAGCGAACAACACCACCGCTGTATGCAGCCAATGGCACGGCTGCCGGCCATGATCCGCAAGCGGGCATAATGATACCTACGTTGATGGCACGTCACAGAGTCAAACGTCCCGCCATAAGAATGGAGGGAGGCACGATAACCATATCCTACGGAGCGGCCAGCCTGCCGCCGTCTGTTTATTTGCCTTTGATAAATCGTGATACCTTTGATCCGCACTAACCAAGAGTGCGGATTTTGTCGTTTTTTGTGTCTCACCGTGAGACACATTTTTTCTTGGAAAGAGAGGAAAAAACATGATCAACTTTATACTTGGCCTTATGGTCGGAGGCTTTTTCGGCGTGGCGATCATGTGCGTATTTCAAGCCGGTCGGAGCGACCGGGACTGATTATTCCCAAGTGAATAAGAGAAGCAGATAGGAGTGGTAGCGTGACAGAAAGGCGTCCTCGGACGCTGCCGGAAAGAGAGAGAACAGACAGCCAGGATAACAAAGTAAGCATTATCGGCGTTGACAAAAGCGCGAATACCATATACGCGCAGGTGAACGGCTGCAAGATCACAGCCGTCTGCCGGGAAAAGGCCGATCCAGAGATATATGACAGGATCAAAGGAATCCTATTGAGTACGGTTTTGGGGTAAAAAAGTGAGCGAAAAATTGACACGATGTGACATATATGAGAAAATATGAATAGGAAGTATCCTTTATGTACCTTGAAAAGTTCATAAAGCACTTGTGGAAGTGCCAATATCATCCCGGCGAAAGGATGGTATTGAAATGAGAAATACAAGCACTGTCACAAGCTATAATTTTGATAAAGAAACAGGCTGGCGAATTGATTTGCCCGCATACATCGAGCCGGGAACGCGGGTGCTGTGCCTATACCGAGTGTCAACCGCGAAGCAGCTTTACCACGATGCAAACGACGAGGCGGACATTCCCATGCAGAGACTCCGCTGCCGGGAGTTTGCCGAGCAAAACGGGTGGACTATTGTTTGTGAGCTTCAGGAGGAAGGAATCTCCGGCCACAAGGTCAGAGCTGAAAACCGCGATAAGATACAGATGATCAAGGACTACGCGCTAAAGCAGAAGTTTGACATCTTCCTTGTCTTTATGTTTGACCGTATAGGCCGTATCGCTGACGAGACGCCCTTTGTGGTAGAGTGGCTCGTAAGTCACGGAATCCGCGTATGGGCTTCACAGGAGGGCGAACAGCGCATTGACAACCACACGGACAAGCTGATGAACTATATCCGCTTTTGGCAGGTCGACGGCGAAAGCCAAAAGACCTCGATCCGCACGGCGAACAGTATGCACATACTGACCGAGCAGGGGTACTACACAGGCGGCACTTGCCCTTATGGATATACCCTTGTGAAGTCCGGGCGTATGAACAAGAAGAAACAGGAAGTTCACGACTTGGCTGTGAATGAGGAAGAGGCCGCCCAAGTCCGTCTCATGTTCCATCTGGCCTATACATACGGCTACGGCGCTCAATGCATCGCTAACCACCTAAACGCTCACGGCTATAAAAACCGCTCCGGGAACAACTGGCATCCCGCCACGCTCCAGTCCATTATGAGAAACGTCCTCTACACAGGCGTGTTGAGAAGCGGAGATACCCTGTCTCCCGTTCAAGAGCATTTGCGGATCGTGGACGATAAGACCTTTAACGGCGTACAGGCCCTATTGCAGACACGGTCAAGGAAATACCAGGAGACACGGTCTGCGCCGCTGAACACACGCGGCAACTCCCTTATGGCCGGAAACATCTTCTGCGGCCATTGTGGGGCGCGTCTGTGCGTCACGACCAGCGGCAAGCACAAGCGCGGGCCGGGCGGTGAAAGCATTGTCCGTACCCGATATTGCTGCCAGACAAAAACCCGTAAACACGGTGATTGCGACGGGCAGACTGGCTATACCGTTCATAAGGTGGACGAAACGATAGACGCCTTTGTGCGGAGCATTTTGGAGCGAGTGCGGGCAGTCAACCGTTCCGAGATCATACAAGCCCAAAGTCAGATCGACATTGAGGCTCGGAGACAGCACGTTAAAGAACTGCGCCGCGAAGCAACGAAAGCGGAGAGCGAACTGCAGCGGCTTCAGAGCGAGATTATTAAGTCTTTGACCGGGGAAAGCGCCTTTACTCCCGAAATGTTAAGACCTGTCATAGACGCGCAGGAGCGCAAATACGCCGATCTGATGATGAAGCTCCGAGCCGCCGAGGAAGAAATGCACGACAGCGAAAACAACCTCCTCGCTTTGACAGAGAAGTTTGACGATGTTTTGCAATGGGCGGTCATGTATGACAATGCTGATATTTCAGCCAAGAAAATGATCGTTTCCCGGATCATTGACCGCGTGGATATGTACCGGGACTATGAGATCAGAATCACGCTGAATATCAGCATAGAGCAGTTTTTGAACACTATCGAGATGGTCGCATGAAAGTTTCTTTCTTTATCGTTTCCGTTCGACATGAACGGGGGCATACTAATTATGGCTTGCGAGAGCGCTTGAATGGCATTCAAGAGGTCAGCGGTTCGATCCCGCTTATCTCCACCACACGAAGCCTTGAAACACTTGTGTTTCAAGGCTTTTTGTTTTCTCCGGAAGCCGAACTTCATCA
>JAFSLL010000109.1 GCA_017448455.1 Oscillospiraceae bacterium
ATAATGAACAGAATTTTGCGTTTTTTTGGCATAATGAATGTGTCCTTTATCGGCTCGCGGCAGATGCGTGACTCCGATTGGAGAACTTTCCGCCCTTTCTTTTGGTTCCTGTGTTGTTCTGATCCCGGACTACCGGGAATTCTGCCAGAACGTCCAAGCCAAGGTACTTATGCACGTCATCGCTGTTTTTGATCGTGTCGTCCATCAGATGCCGAATCACAAGCACCGCAATCACCAGAAACGCGCCAAGAATTGCTCCAATCGCGATATCCCGCTTCACGTTTGGGCTGCTTTGCTTCTTAGGCACATCTGCCTTTTGGACGACGGAGGGCCGGTCCGTGTTCATGATCTCGGAGATCTGATCGCGCAGCTTATCGGAAAGCATATTGCTAAGATTGGCCGCCCGGATCGGGTCAGTGTCCACCACCGAAATCTCAAGCACATGGGAAGAGGCCGGATTGGAGACTGTAATGCGGTTCACCAACGACTCGTAGGTGGTGGAGTTCGGCGTCAGCTTTCCTTTCGCTTCCAGGTCGCTGATGGCGCTTTCCACGACGCCTCTGGTCTTTGCAATGATCTGGAAATCCTCCGTCAACTGGCTGCCGATCTGCAAATCGGCCAAAGAGGTAATGCTGGTGGTCTTAGAGAAGATATAGATTGTGGAGGTTGCCTTGTATTTTGGAGTCATACCGTAGGTGACCACAGCATAGGCAACTGCAGCGCCAACAATTAAACCAAGGATAACAAGCCAGATTTTATTCCAGACAACCGTCGCAAGCTCCAAAAGGTCGATTTCCATTTCTTCTGGCTTGGCAGTTTTTATCTGATCGTCCATGCGCGGTCTCCTTCTGCTAATAATAGGTTTATTTCAGGAAAAATTTCGTTTGTCCAGCGGTTTTTTGCGTGCAAAGAAACGCTTTCGGGCCAAGGCGAGATTTTCCCGGTCTTTCCTTATTCTATACAATATTACTTGATTCTCGTTCATTTGTCAAGAGCAATACCGCATATATTTTTTATCTGGTTTCCCTATTTTTGTGGTAGAACAGACAAGTTTCGCGCGCCTTGTATTTTTTTCTTTTCAGATGAAGGGCTCAAAGAGCTGTTCTGTCCTCATATCGTATTCCAGCCTGGCATAGAATTGTTCCGCAGGGCCGGTTCGGGAATGACCAGAGGGGGTGATCGCTTTGAGAAGGATGGCGCCGGTCAAGGTGATATTTCATTTTCCGAAAACGGAGGAAGGCAACAAAGTACTGGCTATGCGAGTTGCGGAGGTTCACGCAAACGCTGTGATTCAGCGTATCAAGGATCTGGATTGCTCCCGCGCGCAAAAGCTGGAGCTTCTCGACGCGATCATTGAATCCAAACAGCAGACTCCGCAGCCCATTGGATGATCAAGCGTTTTTGAGCCTGAAAATGGGTTTCGTCCGTATTAAACGCGTTGGGGTGCAGATAGGATTCTCCACACAGCGGGCCGCGTAGGTGGCGAGGCGGGCTCCCTTGGAGGCGTCAAAGGTCTCGACGCCCTTGATGAGACCAATGGTGCCGATGGAAAGCAGGTCCTCCTGGTCGGAGGTCTGCGTGTAGTATTTCTTCATGATATGGGCCACGAGACGAAGATTCCGCTCGATGAGAATGTTGCGGGCTTCCAGGTCCCCCGCCGCGGCCCGTTCCAGATATACGCGCTCTTCTTTGGCGGAAAGGGGTCTCGGGAAAGAGCCGGGCTGGTCCAGACGCAGGGCGCAGAGCATGGAGCCCAACAGTAAACAGACTGCCGCTGAAAGCATAACATCACCTCTTCGGCAGTCTATTCCCTTGCTGTTTGTCCCTATTCCCACAAAATTCAAAACCAAGCCCTGAGATCCGTTTGAAAGGAGATCCCGGGGCTGGCTTGTCGCTATTCACTCTCTTCAGAGGTCTTGATCAGAAATCCCATTTCGCAGAGCTTCTCACAGATGGATTCTATGCTTTCCCTTACCTCCGGTTCTGATTTTTTTGTCAGAATCATATTCGCGCGTACCAGGTTTTCCATGGGTTTCCCCATGCTGATGGTTTCCCAAAGAATGGCCCAAATGGCGGGAAGCTTCTGGATCCTGCTGCAGGCGGCAAAGGCCTCGCGGTTTGGAATTAAGACCGGTGTTTTACAAATGGAAACCAGCGCGACGCCGGGACGTGGTTTGTATCGCATTTCTCAAATAGTCCTTTCTCAGAGCCGATCACTCTGAAACAGTGTTTCCAGCAGAAGCTTTGTGGAGTCGGGAACTTGATAGGAGATCAGCTTCCAGGCGGGAACCGATCCCAGGAGCAGCGTCGTCATAGCGGCGGCTTGTTTGATATGCTCCACATCGCGGTTGGTATGGATCATTTGCAGATAAACCGGAATACCGGCTTCCCGGGCTGAGAGGGGTAAGAGCTCGTTATGATCGCCTCGTTCCAGGAGAATCAGCCCTGCCAGCGGCGCTGCAGGCGCGTCATGCCAGCTTTCCTTGCCGTTCCAGGGGGAAGGGTGGACAAGGATGGAAGAGAGGGACGGATTCCTCGGCTCCGCTTCGCTCCGCTCTGAATGACACTTAGGGACGGAGGATACGGATTCTTCGCTGCGCTC
>JAFSLL010000110.1 GCA_017448455.1 Oscillospiraceae bacterium
CGGTACTGAGGCTCTGAACAGGGGCAGCCAGTTTGCCGAGCATACGGCGGAGAATGGCTCCAATGCCTTCTCCCGCTGGCGTCAGAAAAGCGAGATCAAGAAGGAATACGCGGCTGCAAAGGCCGGAAAAAGCACCGGCGTTGCGGCATCCGGTGCGGCTTCGGGCGGCACGGCGACTGCAAAGAACGCAGGAAAAGCAGCAAAGGAAACGAAGAACGCGATCGAAAAGGTCGGTGAATTCGTGGCTGAGCACAAGGGCGTCCTGCTGATTGGCGGCGGGATCCTCCTCATTATCATGCTGATCAGCGGCATGCTGGGATCCTGTTCCGTCATGTTCAGCGGCGGTTCTGATGTGGTGGTTGAGACCTCATTTACGGCGGAGGATTCCGATATCCTCGCGGTTGAGGCAGACTACACGGCGCAGGAAGCCGCCCTGCAGGCAAGGCTTGACAACATTCGGACTGAGTATTCCGGCTATGACGAGTACAACATCGTCCAGGACCAGATTGGCCACAACCCCTATGAGCTTGCATCGTATCTGACGGTCGTGTTCGAGAATTACACCCGGTCCCGGGTACAGAGCACGCTGCAGCAGATCTTTTCCGCGCAGTATGAGCTGACGATCGATGAGGTCGTGGAAACCCGGTACCGCACAGAAACACGCACTGGAACCCGAACAAAAACACGTACAGAAACCGATCCTGAAACCGGCGAAGAAGTAGAAGTCGAGTATGAAGAGGAGTACGATTACGAGGTCCAGGTGCCGTATGACTACTATATCCTGAACGTGACGCTGGACAATAAAGGCCTTGCAAATATCCTGCTCTCGGCAGGGCTCACAGATGATCAGATGATGCGCTACGGGCTCCTGATGCAGACGCTTGGAAACAAGCCGGATATCTTCGGCGATAACCCTTACGCCATCGCTATCCAGGATGTCCTGCACTATGACATCCCCGGCGAAGCTCTGACAGATGAAAAGTTCCGGAAGATGATCACAGAGGCTGAGAAGTATCTTGGATACCCCTATGTCTGGGGCGGATCTTCCCCTTCCACAAGCTTTGACTGCTCAGGCTTTGTATCCTGGGTCGTCAATCACTGCGGAAACGGATGGAATGTCGGAAGACTGACAGCTGAAGGCTTACGGCAGATCTGCGCGATCATTCCACGAAGTGAGGCCAAACCGGGAGATCTGATCTTCTTCCAGGGCACTTATAACACCACCGGCGCTTCTCATGTGGCCATCTATGTCGGAAACGGCATGATGATCCACTGCGGCAACCCGATCCAGTACGCGAGTATCGATACCGCCTACTGGCAGGCTCACTTTTATTGCTTTGGCCGTCTGCCTTAAGTCCAGGCAGGCGGTCATTTCATCCAAAAGGAGGATAGAAATGGACGATACAAGACTTGTGAAGCTCCGGGAGGAGCTTGAGAAAGCCCGGAAGAAGCGGGATGACTGGGAGGCTAAGGTGAAGGACCTGGAACGCAAGTACAACGAAGCTGAGAAGGTCTTTGTTTACGGGATCTTCCAGACTGCAAACCTGACGCCGGAACAGCTGGCAGAGCTGATCCGCTCGAAAGGGACTGTGCTCCCCCAGTTCCCGGGCGGATATACAACTAAAAACGATGAAAACGAAACCTATGAGAAGGAGGATCCTGAAGAATGATCAAAAAGAAACTGACTGCGATGATCGCAGTCCTGCTGGTATGCGTGATGCTCTTCCCGACGGCGGCATTTGCCTATGCGTCGGATGGAGAGAGTACTCCGGTGGAGACCCAGACGGCAAAGAGCGTGGATGCAACTGCGCCTGCCGATACCGCCGAAACAGTGGGAACAACTGATCAGGCCGGTACCGATGAATCCGGTGAAGACGATGCACTTCCCTTTGATACTGATGTCCTGACCACGCTTCTTACGGGGATGGATCCGGAGATTTTGGAGGTACTGAAGGAGCATCCGAAGCTGATCGCCATGTTCCTGCCGACGCTGCATGTCACAGTGAGAGAGGGCTCTGTAACCATCTCCATTGATAAGCAAGAGCAGGAAGACCCCGGCAGGACCGGAACTGTCAGCACCCAGGGCAGCAACTTAAATGTCCGTATCGGTCCGAGTACCGGGTATGACATCATCACCCAGCTGATGAACGGAACTGACGTGAAGGTTCTTGGAGAAAAAGACGGCTGGTATCAGATCGAGATTCCGGCAAGATACGGCTATGTCTGCGGCGAATACCTGAGCGTCAATGACATTCCTTCCACACCGACAGATGACGGTTATTCCTTCGATATCGACCAGGCAATGATCCTAAGCTTCCTGGAGCTTTTCCAGGGCATGATGGAGCCTGCTGAGACGCAGCCCACCCATGGCCTTACACCCTCCGGCAACCTGACTCTGGTAGATGATCTAGGCGTAAGAAACGGTGAAGGACAGCAGTTCGTCACCCTGGTCACGAAGAACGGCAACTACTTCTACCTGATCATTGATCGTGATGAGAAGGGCGAGGAAACCGTACACTTCCTGAACATGGTCGATGAGAGAGATCTCTTTGCCCTGATGGAGGATGATGAGAAGGCTGCATATGAGTCCCAGATGGCGGCTGAGCAGGCTGCAAAGGAAGCGGCTGAAAAGGCAGCTTCAGAAGCTGCATCCCAGACTGGTGAATCCGAGACCCAGAAGCCGGAAGACGAACCGGCCAAGGAATCGAAGAAAACCAACCTTGCCCCGATCCTGATCATCATTGTCCTGATGGCGGCAGCAGGCGGCGGATGGTTCTTCATGCAGACGAAGAAGAAAAAGAAAGCTGAGTCTGCTCCGGATCCCGACGCAGATTATACCGATGACGATGAAGAGGATTACGGTGCAGGCTCGGATCAGGAAATCAGCGACTCTTATGATGAGGAGGATCCCTATGAGAATGAGATCCTGAATGATGAAGATTCCTCTGATGACAGCGAGGAGGATGTGTAATGGTGATCGAGATGACACTGCAGGAGCTGCGGGACTATATCCGGTCCATGCCTGATGACGAGGTCCTGAAGATCACCATCGAGCTGAAGGAGGACAACCGGGAACGCGATGACAGAGAATGAAACGAAGCGATATAAGCTGAAAGAAGTCTGCATCCGCCTTGCTGAGGGGCATCCGCTCTATTCGGATGTCCCTCTCTCCTCCCCGACAGCAGCGTTGGATGTGATGAGGAAGGAGCTTTCCCAGTATGACCGGGAAATTCTCTGCGTGGTGAACCTCAACAACAAGCTGAAACCAATCAATTTCAACATCGTCAGCATGGGAAGCATCAACGGATCCATTGCGTCGATCCCCAATATTCTGAAATCCGGCATCCTCTCTAATGCCCACGGCTTCCTGCTGTTGCACAATCATCCCAGCGGCGATGTGACACCTTCCAGAGAGGATATCCAGACCACCAGGCGCTGTATCGAAGCCGGAAAGATCATGGATATCCCCTGTCTGGACCATGTGATCGTAGGCGGCGGAAACAGTGATTATTACAGCTTCCGGGAGTCCGGAATGGTGGATTTCACAAATGAAAAGATCTCTATGACAGCGGAGCAGATCCTGCGTGTCAATGAAAGCAATTCAAGCTATAAAGGAGGAAATGAGACAATGCCTGAGAACGGTAGTAAAGATGATCAGTTTGTCCCTGATTTCGTAAAAGAAGCCGAGGAA
>JAFSLL010000111.1 GCA_017448455.1 Oscillospiraceae bacterium
GGCCTTTGCCGGTGATGCGAAGCTTGCGCCCGAGCTGCCTGTTTTTATCCAGGAGGAGAACGGAAGCGCCTTCGGAAGCCGCGAAATACGAAGCCATCATCCCGGCTGCTCCGCCGCCGATCACAATCACATCCGCGTCAGTCATCTATTCCTCCATTACCGCGGAAATCTCTTCCGCAGTCAGCGGCCGCGCTTTCCCGGCGGCGAGCTTCCCAAGCTGAAGAGGACCTTCCGCGACACGGATCAGACGCAGAACCTTCAGCTCCGCCTGTTCGCACATCCGACGGATCTGACGGTTTCGCCCTTCCCGGATGCAGATGTCGATCACCGCCCGGCTGTCATCCGACTTCAGGACAGTCACCTGAACGGCACACACCGTTCTCCCGTCCAGGTCAAAAGACTCTCGGAGGCGCCGAATCCCCGCTTTCAGATCCTCGCCGCGTACCGTAGTCCGGTAGGTTTTCAGGAGCATGCCGGAGGGATGCGTCACGCGCAGCGCGAAGTCGCCGTCATTGGTCATAAGGAGAAGCCCCTCCGACATCATGTCCAGACGCCCCACCGGATAGACACGTCCCGCGTCTTCCGGGATCAGCTCCCGAACAGACTTCCTGCCCCGCTCGTCATGCATGGTGCATACATATCCGCGCGGCTTGTTGAGCATATAGTAGCGTTTCTCCTCGCGGGCGGAAATGGGAACCCCGTCAACGAGGATGAGACTGTCCTCCTCCGCGCACTCACCGATCGACACTGTTCTGCCGTCACAGACCACACGCCCCTGACGGATTGCCTCTTCCGCCGCCCGGCGGGACATCAGGCCGCTGTCCGCAATGATTTTCTGTATGCGCGCCGGCATCAGGTGGCGTTCTTCTGCTTCTCGATGAAGCTGTCCACCTTATCCATGACCTGAGGCACCAGGTCGATCAGGCGATCAACGGTATTGTTGGCTGGCGGGGTCACGTTGATCATACGGATCACACCTTCCTTAATCACCAGAAAACCGATCGGTTCGATCTTGACACCGGTAGCGTTGCCGCCGCCGTAGGGTCTGTCACCGCCGATTTTCTTGGCAGTAAACTCCACGCCGCCGCCGCCGAAGCCCACGCTGACACGGGAGATCGGGACCAGCGTAATGCCGTCCGGTGTATAGATCGGATCGCCCACAACGGTGTCGACCTTCAGCATGTTCTTCACGTTATCCATGGTTGCCTGCATGAGATTTTCGATGGGATTGATGTTTTCCATTGTCATAGTTCCTTTCTGCCTGCTTGCTATTCAGTCTTTTCTGTCAAAAAGAAGATTTACGCACTTTTTTCTATCGGAGTTTCTTCTGCCTCCAGACGAGCTCTGTCTTCGGGATGGTCTTTCAGCCAGGCTTCCAAAGCCGCTTTCTCTTCCCTGTTTTCCCGCTTCACACGGCGTCTGCTCTTCAAATAGATCTTCAGCACACCGAAGCCGATGCCAAACACGGTACCGAAGATCTGACCGATGCGAATCTTGAAACGAATGCCGATGTGAAAAAGCATATCTTCCCGTGTGAAATCGATATCGGTCCACACGCTGCTGTCCCTGCAGTGAAAGCGCTCCTCACAGATCGGAGCCAGCTGAGAAAGCCCGGCGTTCACAACGGAAAATACACGCGCCGTGACATATGGATCCCGGCCGCCCGCAATCCAGTGCAGGACAAAGCGGTCAACCTCAAATTTCCTTCCGAACTTCCCGAACCCACGCAGAACCGTCTTCAAGATTTCCAGAATCTCCTCAAAATTAAACGGAAGAGAAAAGCCTTTTTTCTCTTTTTCTTCGCCGGTTTCCTTTTCTTTTTTCGGCTTCTCTTTCTTCGGTTTCTTCGCTTTCTTTTCTCTCTTCGGCTTTTCCGATTTCGCCTCTCTCTTCGGCTTCGGAAGAAGCTGAATCTGCATACCTGCCGCTACAGCGGAAATGCGCACGACTCCGTCTTCTTCATAACGGAGATCCGCGCCGATCGGGATCAGCAGAATCAGGACAATGAGCGCCACGATGACTCCCAGTATGATCCAACCGACCATTTCCTATCACTCCTCTTTCAGCAGATCCGCCTGTTCATACAGATTCTGCTGATTATTCTCATCATTCTGCAGTCTGGCAATGCTCTCCCGCAGCTCCCTCGTTCCCTCGCTGCCCTGCGATTTCGGCAGAGGCGGGAGATCGTCGAGGTTGTGAATCCCCATCACCCGCAGGAAGGTTTCGGTTGTGGCAAACAGGGTCGGACGGCCCGGGGCATCGAGTTTGCCAACCGGTTCGATCAGGCCGCGGTCCTGCAGCGCCGTTACCGTATAGCTGCTGTCGACACCTCTCATTTTTTCTATCAGCGCGCGAGTTACCGGCTGGTAATAGGCAACAATAGAAAGGGTCTCCAGCGCGGCGGGCGAAAGATGGGGCGGTTTGCGCTGTTCGAGCGTCTTCACAATCAGCGAGGCGAATTCCGGAGAGGAACAGAGCTGCAGTCGGTTCTCTAGCTGAACCAGGCGGATGCCCCGGTTATCCCGCTCATATTCCTTCGCGAGCTCTTCCGACGCGCGGAAAACCTCCATATCCTCCACGCCAAGCGCGAGAGAAAGCCGCGGAATGGGAACGCTCTCTCCCGCCGCAAACAGCACAGCCTCGAGAGCGGCTTTTAATTCTGTCATCTATTCATCCTCAAGTACATTTAATGCGGCATCCATTTCCTCCGGATTCCCGATAAAGGAAAGCACGATCTGTTCCTCAACTCTGTCGATGTGAAGGCTCCCGGAACTGCAGAGCTCCAACACGGCGACGAAGGTGGCAACCAGTTCTGAGCCGGAGACACAGCGCGCGTAAAAAGAACTGAGGCTCTTCGGCGCGTCACGAAGGCTGAGAAGAATCTCTCTCCCCTTGTCGCGGACACTGTAGGAAATTCTTTTCGGGATCGCGGAAACCAGACGTTCCTCTACTGCCGGCGCGTGCTGATCATCCCGGACGCGGATCGCAAGCATCGCTTTCAGCAAGTCGACCGTCTCAATGGAGTAGGGATATTCCTGCTGCCGCGTATCCAGCACCTCCGCTTCTTTGGTAAAGCTGAGCATGCCTCTGTCTGTCCCCTGCTTCAGCGCGGGGATTACTCTCTGAAGATCCGCGAAACGCTCTTTTGCCTGCAGTTCTTCCAGCGACTGCATCAGGACTTCCAGCTCACTGACTTCTTCCTCCGTGGTGAGGAGCGTGCGCGTCTTGAGATAGAGCAGCTGCGAAGCCATCTGCACGAACTCGCTGGCAATCTCCAGGTCCATGCTCTGCATCTGATCCAGATAAGCCAGATACTGATCCAGAATATCGGAAACACGAAGGTCACGAATTTCAATTTTATTCTTCTGAAGAAGCATCAGGATCAGGCTCAGCGGGCCCTCAAAATCCTGCATGCTGTCTTTGTCCCGGACGATCCCCTCCAGGAAGAAGCTGGGATTTTCCATAAATACCTAACCGTTCACAATTTGAAAGCCCCACTGCGCAATGGGGAAGAAAAAGCGAAAGACCGCGCTGATCGCACTCGAAAGCGGCCGACCAAGCGCGCCGGACCAGACGAGGGCCAACAGCAGCAGGCCGCCATAACGCTCATAGCGCATGAGCCTGTCATAAGCGCTGTCCGAAAGGACGGAAAGCAGCACTTTGGAGCCATCCAGCGGAGGAACCGGCAGCAGATTGAAGAGGCAGAGTCCGATACTGAGATAAGCTGTCAGCTGCAGAAGCTGAAGAACAAGATCCCCCGCAGAGCTCCCCGAAAGCGGTTTAAATAGCAGCCCGTAAAGGAACAGAAAGACGACCGTGATCAGCAGATTGCAGCCGGGCCCTGCCAGCGCCGTGATCGCCATGCCCTTTTTGGGGTTTTGAAAACGCATCATATTCACCGGCACGGGCTTTGCCCAGCCGAAACGAAAGACGAGCATCATCAGCAGACCGATCGGGTCGATATGCCGGAGCGGATTGAGCGTCAGGCGGCCCGCGCGTTTGGCGGTGTCGTCCCCAAGACGGTAAGCAACGTAGCCGTGGGCGAGCTCATGCAGCGTAATGCAGAACAGAGAAGGGATGATGCCAAGGAAAATGGAGAGCAGATAACTGAAGTCAAAGCCCTCCCAGATGGTCTGTAAAGTACTGATTTCTCTCCCTCCCCTGCATTTAACCCTTATTTTTGTATTTTAACAAATTTTGAATCGGAATACAAGGGTATTTGCATCCAAAGACCGGAAAAAGAGAGACGCCGGAACGTCTCTCCTTTGCCCGTATATGTTTCATGAACGCATCAGAACTTCCCGCTGTGGCCGGAAAAGCCGCCGGCATTGATGGTTGTGCCTCCGCCTCCGCCGTCACGGTGGTTGTCGCTGGGGGTCTGGATGATCCGTGTGGTGACAACCCGGTTGAGGAACACATCCCGTTTCAGGGACAGATTTACCCCACCCGGAACCAGATAATCATCCGCGCGGACAGAGCGGCTCACGGGCTTCATCTGCCTCTTCATGGCGGAGCATGCCGCAAAGGCAATCAGGCAGGGAGCCAGCACGACAATTGCCAGAGAGACACCCATGCCCATTCCGCGAGAAGTCTCAGAATAAACATAGTTCGGAGGAGCAACATCCAGCGGGTTCCCCTGCGCGGCCCTCGCAAGCATGGATTCACATCCGCTGAGATAATCCGCAAAACCACCTGACCAGTCGTTGTTGCGGAAGTTATCCAAAAACTGCTGCTCAAGAACTTCCTTGCCGTAATCCGTAAAGGCATAGTGCGCGTCCGAGCCGTAGGCAAGCAGACTGTAGTCCCGCTCGCTCATACTCATGATCAGGAGGATGCCGTTTCTGCTCTCTCCGATGCCCATGTTATAGCGGTTGTAGAACTCCTGCGAGAAATTCCAGAAGCTGTTGGTTGCGGAGAAGCTCTTGTAGTCATCCAGCGTTACGATGTATACGCCGCACTGATAGGTCTCGGAAATCCGCGCGGCATCGGCTTCCAGCTGCTGCCAGTCTTCAGAATTCAGAACGCCGGCAACATCCGACACATAATAGGGCAATGTCTCCTGCGCTTCGCCTTCGGCATAGGCGGGAACGGCAAGCAGCGCCGAGATCAGCAGGAGAAGAAGGAGCGTGCGAAAACACTTCCAGCTCATGTTTCAGCCCCCTCACATAAAGAACAGCAGCATCGCGAGCAGCGCCGCAATCGGGGCCGCGATACCGGCAAACCAGGCAAAATATCGTCCCATAGACACCGGAAGATCACCGATCAGCTTTCCGGTCTGCCCGTTCATGGCGAAAATAAAGTTTTTTCCGTCCCACTGGGTGCTCAGCATCCAGACCGGCAGCAACGCATAGGCGGTTCGCTCTTTCTGGAGATGAATCTCCTTTCGCGTCGGTGTCAGGGTAGAGTATCCGGAGACACTGGAGTCGATGATGTCCTCCGTGGTATTCACGCCGCGTCGCTCTACCCGGGAAAAACTCTCCTTGTCATCAACGTCATAAATATCCGCCAGAAAACCGGGCATGTATGCCGTCGAGAAAGCCTTGAGTTCGGTGTAGTCAAACGGTTCGATGGAGTCCATCAGATCATCCGGCATCTTTTTGGAGCCGTCCGCGGGAATCCGCGCGAACGCGACCGTGCCCGCACGGCGAATGTCATAATACTCCGTTGTGGTGATTTCCTCATTTCCGTGCATCATCACGGAAACACGCGTTCCGCGGTAGCTTACGTCGGCCACCGCTCTGCTGTCAAACAGCCAGAACGGAACATAGACACCCTTGATCTCTTCCAGATGGTTCTGTTCGGAGAATCGTTTGGGCAGAAGACGTTTTCCCTGATAGTATTGTTTCAGGGAGGAGAGCGCCTGCTCCCGCGTGATCTTAAAAGGCAGAATATAATCCGGTTTTAACACACCGTGAAACTGGCCCGGAACAACGGTCGGATTCCCGCAGAAAGGGCAGCTGGTGGCGGCCATGGTCGCCTCACAGATGAGATCCGCGCCGCAGGAAGGGCAGTTATAGAGCTTCATGCCGTCCTTCTCGCCATCCCAGAGCTCGTCCGGCGATTCCCATTCCGTCTGGTCTGCTTCGGCCGCCTCGGTCGCAACAGCCGCAACGGCGGCCTGCTCCGCTTCTTCCAGTTTCGCCTGATACAGTTTTTCTATCTCGGCTGTCGTAAAGGAACTGCCGCAATAATCACACTGCAGTTTTCCGCTTTCACCGTCGTAGCGCAGCGGACCCGTGCAGGAAGGGCATTGAATATTTGTCAGTTTTGACGGCATATTTCCCTCCGAAGTAATCTCAGAAGTCTAAGAAGCTTTGGGGTTCTCCCTGTTCTGTTCGAGCTCCTGCCAGGGGATTTGCTCCGGCATGGGAGCCTTGTTTTCCACAAGAGGAAGATACCAATCGTCATAATAAAACGGAAACTGATCCGGGTCCAGACCCTTCCAGTCATCCCCCCAGGGGCGCAGATAAACACTGAAGAGAAAATCCTCACCGTTCTGTTGATAGTGCTGTCTGTCGAGGAACAGCGCGCCATCCGTCAGCGCCAGCGTCCAATCGTGTTCCTGAATCGTCCGGCCGTAAAAATAACCGCTGACGGAGTTCAGCACGCCGTCGGCGTCTTCCGTAAACAGGACGGAACTCAGCGGTTCGGAATATGACCCGTCTTCATCCCAGAGGATCAGGCGAAGACAGCTTCCCTCCCGCGTTATCGAGGCGCAGCAGTCGTACCAGCTCATCGGCATATTCTGAGCGGAATCCTCGATCTTCCACCAGCCATACCAGTCTCCGACCCATGCGGACAAAGATTCCTTCTCCGGTTCTGCCGAATCATTCTCCGCTTCGCTGTTTTCATCCAGCATGTCAAAGCGAAGAAGCGCTCCAGACTCATTGTCGTAAAGGAGCAGAGAAGTTCCCTCCACGCTGCCGGTCAACGTTCTGCTGCCGATCCAGACTGTGAGTGTATCCGATTCCAGCTGCCAGCGGAGTCTGCCCCGGTTTTCGCTGTTGTAGACCTCACCGCTGCCCCCCGGATCAAGCCGCAGGCAGAGGTCGAAAGAATCCGTTATGTCATCCGGAAGAACCAGCTTGTCCGATTCACTTCGGACAATGCGGTATGACCCGGACAGGCCGCTGGTGTCAGCAGCCTGTCCGCAGCCGCACAGAAAGAGTAAAAGGAGACAGAAGAGGAAGATCTGACTCCTCATCCATACCGAAATCTTCAAACGATATCTTCCGCTCCGAAAGGATCACCGCATTCCGGG
Source organism: Oscillospiraceae bacterium (assembly GCA_017448455.1). GTDB lineage: Bacteria > Bacillota > Clostridia > Oscillospirales > Oscillospiraceae > Limivicinus. The sequence continues at coordinate 7,262 of JAFSLL010000111.1, forward strand.
CAGAATTTCGGCGGATTGGTCGGATCTTCCGGCTCCCATCCGCATTTGTCACAGCGGTACTGGGGAGCGCCTTCCGGCTTTTTTGCGCCGCACTCCGCGCAGAATTTGCCTTTGTTGACCGTACCGCAGCTCGGGCAGGTCCATCCGACCGCAACAACAGGCTCCGGCTTTTTCGTTCCGCACTGGGCGCAGAACTTCCCACTCGCAGCAGAACCGCAGCTCGGGCAGGTCCATGCGTCAGCATTCACCGGCGCAGCGGGCTGTGTTCCCATCTGATAGAGAGATGCCGCATTCACACCGCCGGCTGTCTGGGCCATGTTCATTCCGACGAAGCCCATTGCGGCGCCGTTTTCATTCGCAGCGGCAGCCTGCATGGCCGCAGCCTGCGCGCCGACAAGATGTGCCGCGGCCATGGTCGGGTTCTTGAAGGCGGCATTCTTCTGCATTTCCTTAATCATTTTCTCGTCTTCTTCGCTGGCCTTGATGCTGGACACACCGATGGAGACGATCTCCATGCCGCGAACCTCGCCCCACTTGGCGTCGAGTTCTCTGTTCAGCGCATCCGCGAGTTCGGTGGTATGGCCGGGAAGGGCGGAATAACGGACACCGAGTTCGGAAATCCTGGCAAACGCAGGCTGAAGAGCCGTGAGAAGTTCCGTTCTCATCTGGTTGCTCAGCTGGTCGACCGTGTAGGCGCTGGAAACATTGCCGCAGACATTCGTATAGAACAGGAGCGGATTCGTCAGGCGGAAGCTGTACTCACCGAAGCAGCGAACGGAGATATCAATGTCGATCCCCGCATTGGCGTCGACAACGCGGAACGGAACCGGTGAAGGTGTGCCATACTTGTTCCCGGTAATCTCCTTCGTATTAAAATAATAGACACGCTGATCCTTCGGAACCTCGCCGCCAAAGGTGAAACGCTTGCCGATCTGCTTGAAAACGGACAGAATGCCTTCTCCCAGACTGCCGGCAAAAACAGAAGGCTCCGAAGAAGCGTCATACTGGTATTCACCGGGTTCCGCACAGACATCGACAATCTTGCCCTGCTCGACAATCAGCATGCACTGACCGTCCGCAACCGCAATAACGGAACCGCTGGAAATGATGTTGTCATTCCCGTAGTTGCTCCCGCGTCCTGTGCTGCGCTTCTTGCCTTTGCTGGCCAGAACATTGTTAGAGAGCGCTTCGCAATAAAAATACTCTTTCCACTGATCGGAGAGAACACTGCTCGCCGAACCGAGTGCTGCCTGAATAAGACCCATAAGAATTCCCCTTTCATATATCTGTATCCTGTGAAAACGCAATTCATCAGTTCGTCTTCATAATAAAAGAATGCCGTTGAAAAATCAATCCCCGTTTTGCAAAAAACTCTTGAAATACAGGGAATGTTATGGTATAGTTTCTTAGCTTGATTGTAAATAATTGATTTTCATATCGAAAGGATGACCCTATTATGTCCGCTGTTACCATCGTCTTTGCCGTTCTTCAGCTTCTGGCCGGCGTCGCGCTGACCGTCATTGTGCTGATGCAGAGTGGAAAGAGTGCCGGCCTGTCCGGTGCGATCTCCGGCGGCGCCGAGACGTTTCTTTCCAAGGGGAAGGCCAAGACTCTGGACGCGAAGCTCGCAAAAGCGACCAAATGGTTCGCGCTCGCTTTTGTTCTGCTCACGCTCGTCCTGAATCTGGTCGGCTGAGCTTCTTCCCTGATGATTGGAATCCCCGACGGCATTCGTGTACTGTCGGGGATTCCTGATTTTTCAAGAAACAATATGAATAGTGGGGGTTACTTTGATGAAAATGATCTGCTTTGATCTGGAAGGCGTCCTTGTACCTGAGATCTGGATTGCCTTCTCCGAGGTGAGCGGCATTCCCGAACTGCGCCGCACTACCCGCGACGAGCCGAACTATGAGGTGCTGATGAACTGGAGACTGGGGATCCTGCGGGAGCACGGACTGGGCCTGAAGGAGATTCAGGAAACAATCGCCAAGATTGATCCCCTGCCCGGCGCGAAGGAATTTCTGGATGAACTGCGCAGCTTCTCACAGGCAGTCATCATCAGCGACACTTTTACGGAATTCGCCGGTCCCCTTATGAAAAAACTCAGCTGGCCAACTCTGTTCTGCAATGAACTGGAAGTTGGCGATGACGGCATGATCTGCGGCTATCACCTGCGCATTCAGAATACAAAGCTGAGCACCGTCAGAGCATTCCAGTCGATCGGGTATGACACCATTGCCATAGGCGACAGCTACAATGACCTCGACATGCTGAAGGCAAGCCAGACCGGAATTCTCTTCCGCTCTACCGAAGAAATTGTAAAAAACAATCCCGATCTTCCCGCCTGCACAGAATATGACGATCTGATGCGCCTCATCAAAGCCGCGCTGAAAAAATAAACCTTATAAAACCAGAACTGCCCGGGAGCCGTCAACGGCCTTCCGGGCAGTTTTCTGTTCAGTTTATCGAATAATACGCCTGCAGCTTTTCAAAACTTTCCTGACTCAGCCCGTGCTCCATCGCACAGGCTTCCCGCTCCGCGGTTTCGTCATCGATCCCGGCCTTCATCAGAAACTCTTTGAGATAATTGTGTTTGGCGAGGGTCTGCTCGGCGATGACGCGCCCTTCTCCTGTAAAATGAATCAGTTTTTCCTCATCCATTACAATCAGGCCCGCGTCAATCAGCTTGCTGACCGCGACACTGACGGAAGGTTTTGTCACATCCAGTGTTTCGGCGATGTTGATGGAGCGGCAATGTCCTTTTTCCTGCGTGATCATCAGGATCGCTTCCAGATAATCATCCCGGGCTTCATTGCGGAAATTCCTCAATACCATTCGATCATCTCTCCTGTCATGTTAACTGGTTAGTTAATTTTAACACGCTTCTCATGAACATGCAAGCAGTTTTTTAACCGGCCCAGTTTCGCAGCATCAGCTCTTCCTCATGCTCTTTCAGCCAGGCTTTCTGCCTGCCGTAATCCGGGCAGATCCGCCGGACCTCCGACCAGAACTGCGGAGAATGGTTCATGTGAAGCCGGTGGCAGAGCTCATGCACAATGACATAGTCGCGGACAGATTCCGGAGCCAGCATCAGCAGCGCATTGAAATTCAGATTCCCTGCAGCCGAGCAGCTGCCCCATTTGCTTTTCTGATGCCGTATGCTGATCCTGCCATAACTGACACCAAGCAGCTCCGCGTAGTACGCGGTTTTTTCCTGAAAATACTTCTTCGCTTCCTGAATAAGCTTCTTTCTTTCCGCATCGTCCAAGGGACTGGCTTTCGAAGTCTGTTCCTCTCTCAGCGCCAATCTGTCCAATTGCTTCTGAATCCAGGCTGTGTTGCTTTCAACAAACTTTCGAATCGCTCTGTCACTGGTAAAGAGCGGCGCGCGCACCAAAAGCAGCTCCCGGCTTCTGACCTGAAGAGACAGCGTTCTTCTTCGGCTGCGGATGATCTGAACCTCCATGTCAATCCAGGTCGTTGGTATCCACCAACACGACATCGATATCCATGGTTTCACCGTTGCGCCAGATGGTGAGGGTCATCACATCCCCGACCTTGAGCTCGTTCTTGATCGCGGCGATCTCCGCCGTGGTCGTGACAGGCGTGCCGTTGGCAGCCAGAATGATGTCTTCCGGCAGAACGCCCTTCGCCTTGGCGTCGGAGCCTTCGCTGACTTCTGTCACATAAAGTCCGTCCGGCAGGTTATACTTTTCTTTCGCGTTCGTGGGAATGGCGCCGACCGTAATCCCCAGCGCCGGACGTCCTTTCACTTCTCCTTCGGAAATCAGAGAATTGACCACGCTGACGAAGGTGCCTGTCGGAATTGCAAAACCGATGCCTTCAATGCTGGAATAACTTGACATCATCTTCATGTTGGTGATGCCGATCACCTGGCCGTGCATGTTAAACAGCGCGCCGCCGGAATTTCCCTCGTTGATGGCGGTGTTGGTCTGCAGAAGCGTCATGCTTCTCCCCTGATAGTTCATACCGCGCTCAATGGCGGAGATAATGCCGTCTGTCAGAGTGTTGCGGAAGCTTTCGCCGAGGGGGTTTCCGATCGCCGCAACCCGGTCACCGACACGAAGGCTTGAACTGTCCCCGATTTCGGCTGGGGTCAGATGATCCGCCTCAATTTTGAGGATAGCGATGTCGCTGATGGAATCCGCACCGACCAGCTTTGCCTCATATTCCGTTCCGTCCTCAAAACATACAACGGCGCGGTCACAATCCTCAATTACGTGCGTATTGGTCAGAATCAGGCCTTCTGCAGAAATGACAATGCCGGAACCCCAGTTATAGCCGACTTTATTCCCCTGATATCCGGAAATCGACACGATAGACGGCGCGCACTTTTCATAGATTTCCTGGAGACTGAGGTCATCGCCCTGCGCGGGAACCGCTGTCATCGTATAGTCAGGACGTTCCTCTACCGACTGTATGTTGACCTCTGTCTTGTCGGTCACGACCGATTCATAATACTGTTCGAAGAAATCTTTCGGATTCGTCGGCATTTCTTCGTTGTTCTCCGGGAACAGGGGGGCTTCGGACGTATCGGAAGCCGGAGAGGAAAAACGGAAAGCCATCGAGCTGCCGGCAATCAGCAGGATTAACACCAGAATTAAGGCAGTAATACGCAAAGGCGTAAAGCCTTTTTTGGGTTTATTCTTTCCTGTCTCCTGTAACGCGGATCCGGAAGCGGCCGTGTCGGCTTTCTGCTCGTCCAGACTGTCGGATACCAGCGGCGCATACCAGCTCTGTGATTTATACCAGTTGTCATTCATCATGCATTTCTCCGTATACTTAAATGTTTTCCGCCAGCGCCAGCGTGAAGACAAACTCCGTCATTCCGTCCTCGCTTCGGACAGCAATGTCTTCATCATGCGCATTAATGATGGTTTTTACCAGATAAAGGCCGAGCCCCATCCCTTCCTTGTCCACGCTTCGTGACCGGTCCGACTTGTGGAAGCGGTCGAAAATATAGGGCAGGTCATCCGGCGGGATTGTCTCACCATGGTTCTTGATGGATACATAGGCTTTCCCTGTATCTTTAAAGAGACGAACCAGCAGGCAGGTTCCCGGGGCGGAGAACTTAACGGCATTGTCCAGCAGATTATAGATTACCTGGGTAATCGCGTCTTTATCTGCGAAAACCATAATGTGCGTTTCCGGGAGCTGCGGATCAACATCCAGATTCTTACTTGTCGCTCTGCGCTCAAAGCTGAGAAGTGTCTGCAGAACAAGTTCCGATAAATCGAAAACCGTTCGCTGCGAAACATCGGCAGCACGGGCCTTAATCCGGGTTACGTCAAGCATATCCCGAACCAGCCGGGAAAGACGGCGTGTCTCATCCCGAATGGAAATCAGATACTTTCTCTCGTCTTCCGGCGGGATCGTCCCGTCCAGGATGCCGTCCGCAAAGCCGGAAATGGTTGTCATGGGGGTTCGCAGCTCATGGGAAACATTCGCGATAAACTCACTTCTGCGTTTTTCCGCCTGTTCGAGGGAATCGGCCATTTTATTGAAAGAGTCGATCAGCGCTCCCATCTCGTCTGTCGTGTCATAATTCTGTTTGACACGGACGGAAAAGTCCCCTCGGGCAAACTTCCGGGAAGCCGCGGCAATCTCATCCAGCGGTTTTGACATGCGTCTGGCATAGAGCGCCGAGGCCAGAATCGCAAACAAGGCGACCGCCGCGACCGCGATTACAGACCAGTTCAGATAATTGGTCCAGGGGCCGAGCATATTGCCCAGGCTGGAGCTGACAAAGCAGTAGCCGATTCGGTCTCCGGTTGTTACATCGTCAATTCCCCGCGCGACAACATAGCGTTTTTCCGGATAAACACCATCAATCGAGAGGAGTTGGTCAAACGCTCCCTCCGTCTCAAGCGCAGCAAGAATCTCTTCCGGTATTTTCCGCCCGATGTGCTCGCAGTGCGGTTTTTTATCCGAGCAGGTCAGGATTACGCCATTCTCGTCCGTGATAAAGATGTGATTGCCCGTAGCGCCGGAAATAGAACTGATCACCATGCTGAGCGTCCAGTCAGACATGGATCTCTCCAGGGAAACCGCCGAAGCGGTATGCGCGACCTCCGTGGCGCCGATCATCATATCTCTGCGATAATCGACAATCAGATAGGTTCTGCCGATCCCGATAAAACAGACAGACAGAAGAAGAATAGAGAGAGTGAGCACCAGAGCGGTCATGGCCATATTCCGGATGAAAATGCTCTTCATATCGGTCTCCCCCCTGTTCACGGTGTTGTCGTGTCAATTCTTTCGAATTTTCATTATAATTCTTATTCCGCAATTTGCAATATCAAGATTGTTAACAATACTTTCCCGCAGAGAAGCATAGAAAATGGTCAGGAGGCGGTCAATGCGTCTCCTGACCAACACGAATGTGATTTTATACCGACTCCGGCAGCAGTCCCGCCTGCATCAGGAGTTCTGTTACCTCGGATATGGGGACGATCTCCATAGCGCTGCGAACTTCCTCCGGAACATCCCGCAGATCATCCATGTTCTCCTGGGGGATAAACACTTTTTCAACCCCGGCCCGATGCGCGGCGAGAAGCTTTTCCGGCAGCCCGCCGATCGCCGTCACCGCGCCTCGCAGCGACACTTCCCCTGTCATCGCCCATTTGGAGGGAAAAGCAACTCCGGTAACCAGGGAAGCAATTGCCGTCGTCATGGTGATGCCCGCAGAGGGTCCGTCTTTGGGGACTGCCCCTTCCGGAACATGGATATGAAGGTCGTTGTCTTTGAAAAGATCCGCCTTATCCGGGTAAATACTCTTGACAAGGCTGACCGCGATCTGGGCGGATTCCTTCATAACATCACCGAGTTTGCCCGTGGTCAGCGTGCGCCCGCTGCCTCTGGTAAACAGGGATTCAATATACAGAATCTCTCCGCCGACACTGGTCCAGGCAAGGCCGGTTACGACACCGGGCTTCTGGGATTCCGGAACAAGCGCGTGACGGACCGGGCGCATATCCAGGTCATCCCGCAGCTGATCGGGCGTAATGGTAAAGACCGTATCCGGTTTTTCCGCCAGCTGAACCGCGGCGTTCCTGCAGAGGGAATCAATCCGTTTCCGCAGCCCGCGTACACCGGCCTCCCGTGTATAATCCGAAATCAGCGTATCGATCACTTCATCCGATATGACCATCTGTCCGGGTCCGATTCCCATCGTCTTCATCGCTGTCGGCAGCAGGTGCTCCCGCGCGATGGAACGCTTGTCGATCGGCGTATAGCCCTCGAACTGGATCACTTCCATCCGGTTGAGCAGCGGCTCCGGTATCGTATCGACGGTGTTCGCGGTACAGATGAACAGCACATCGGACAGGTCGTAAGGAACATTCATGTAATGATCGGTAAAGGTGTCGTTCTGCTCCGGATCAAGCACCTCCAGCAGGGCGCTCGCAGGATCGCCGTTATAAGAAGAAGAGAGCTTATCCACCTCATCCAGCACAACGACGGGATTGGAGACACCGCTCTTCTGAATTCCGTCCATGATTCTGCCGGGCATCGCGCCGATATAAGTTCTGCGATGACCCCGGATATCCGCCTCATCCCGCACGCCGCCAAGACTGACGCGCACATATTCCCGTTTTAACGCGCGCGCGATGCTCCTGCCGACGCTGGTTTTGCCGGTACCGGGCGCGCCAACAAAAAGCAGAATGGAGCCGGACTGTTCCCGCTTCAGATTCATCACGGCAATCTGCTCAATGATGCGGCGTTTCACTTTCTTCAGTCCGTAATGATCCGCTTCCAGAATCTCTCTGGCTTCCTCCAGATCGATCACTTCCGGTTCGGATTTTTTCCAGTTCAGCCCGGTGATGAAGTCCAGGTAATCATAAAGCATCCCATACTCGGGAGACTTGTTGCCTTCCTGTTTCAGTCGGTTGAGAACCTTCACCGCCTCGGCATGGGCAGTCTCGTTCATACCGGACTCTTCGATCTTCATCTCGAACTTGCGAATATCCGTCACCTGTTCCGGATGCATCTCGTCCAGCTCACGCTGCAGATATTCCAGCTGTTTCTTAATGGCGGATTCTTTATAGATATCCTGGTATTCCTTCTGATGAGCGGAGTTTGCGTCATTGGTGACTTTGGTGACTTCCAGAAACTCATAAATCAGCTTCTCCATCAGCTCCGCACGGCGGAGGCAGCTGTCTTCCGCTAAAATTTCGTAATAATCCTCGTTTGACGCATTCATCCAGATGGAGAGAAGTCCGGCAAGCGTACCGAGAGACTCCATCCGCTCAACATAGGCCGCAGCGGCGCTTCCCCACTGATAGCCTTTGGAAAACTCCTTTACGGCTTCTCTGGCCTGAAGAAGCTTCTCTGCCGCCACCTCTTCCGAGAGATCCTGCACATCGCTCCTTCTGCTCGTCATCAGCGAAATGGAACGATCGCGGTTGATCACAACGCTCTCGATATTGACACGTCCGGATGTATGGACAACCGCATAACCGTCATTGCTGATCTCAGAAACCGTACCCGCCAGACCGATCGGATAGAAGCTCTCCTCCGTACGATCTGTCCGGCTCTCATCCTTTCTTGAGACGAGCAGGATTACCTTTTCATCGACGGAAACATTCCCGGCAAGCGCACGGAACTGATCCCGGCGAAAATAGACGTCAGAATCCGGCGCAATTAATTTATCAAATACAGGTATAACTGTCATATTTGATTCCTCCCTATGATACTGACATGCAGTATAATGGAAAACTCGAAAAAGAGCATGAATGTTTTGTTAAAGATTTTATATAAGTCGATGTTCATTTTATCTTGTACTTTTAAGAATTAGACAGGAAATTTGGGCTTGACAAAACCGAATTCTGTATTATAATGAATAAGCTTGACGGGGTGTAGCGCAGCTGGTAGCGCGCTTGGTTCGGGACCAAGAGGCCCGGAGTTCAAATCTCCGCACTCCGACCAATTGAGAAGTACCGGATGCGTTCCGGTACTTCTTTTTTGCTATATAGTTCTATAAAGGACCACATCATGAAGAAATCTGATTTTTATTTCGATCTGCCTGCGGAGCTGATCGCGCAGACGCCAATCAAAGAACGCGACCACTCCCGTCTGCTCTGTCTGGACAAAAACAGCGGCGAGCTGCAGCACCGAAACTTCTATGAACTTCCGAGTCTGCTCCTCCCCGGGGACTGTCTTGTGGTGAACGATTCCCGCGTACTGCCGGCGAGGCTGATCGGGGTCAGGCAGTCAGGCGGAGCGGCCGAGCTTGTGCTTCTCCGCGATCTGGGAGACAACTGCTGGGAGTGTCTTTGCCGCCCAGGGAAAAAACTCCGTGAAGGCGCGGAGATCACCTTCGGCGACGGAGAGCTCAGGGCAGTTGTTGAGGAGATTCTGGCCGGTGGAAACCGGAAGATTCGCTTTCTTTATAAGGGAATCTTTCTGGAAATTCTGGACCGTCTCGGAAAAATGCCGCTCCCTCCCTACATCCGGGAAGAACTGAGCGACCGGGAGCGGTATCAGACGGTCTACTCAAAAGTGCTGGGAAGCGCCGCCGCGCCGACCGCAGGGCTGCACTTTACGCCGGAGCTGCTGAAGCAGATCCGGGATCAGGGTGTTCCCGTGTATTCCATCACGCTCCATGTCGGGCTCGGAACCTTCCGGCCGGTGAAAGAAGATGACATTGAAAATCACGAGATGCATTCCGAATTCTGCCTCATCCCGGAAGAGACCGCGGAAGGGGTTAATCGCTGCAAACAGAACGGCGGACGTGTCATTGCTGTCGGGACAACCTCCTGCCGCACACTGGAGAGCTTTGCCGATGAGAACGGGATGCTGAAAGCCGATTCCGGCTGGACAGACATCTTTATCTACCCCGGCTATCGCTTTCGCTGTATTGACGCGCTGATCACGAATTTCCATCTGCCGGAGAGCACGCTGATCATGCTGGTGTCCGCCCTTGCTGGGCGGGAACATGTACTGCACGCCTATCAGACGGCAGTCGAAAACCGCTATCGCTTCTTCAGCTTCGGCGATGCCATGTTTATCTCGTAAATTTCTGTCAGGCTGAAAAACACGCAGGCAAACACTTCGGTGCTGCCTGCGTGCTTTTATATGCTGTTTTCCGCGAACCAGCGTCTGGTCTCTTCCCGGTCGAGGATGATCTGCTGCGACAGATCCGAATACGAATCGAACCGCTGCTCCTCGCGCTGGAAATGCCGGAACTCCACGCGCGCGTGATGCCCGTAAAGATCGCCCTCAAAGTCGAGAAGATGGCTCTCGACACTGACGGTTTCCCCTTCGCTGACGGTGGGACGAACCCCGACATTGGTGACCGCCCGGTACGCCGTTCCGTCATCCAGATAAACTTCCGTCGCGTAGACGCCGTGTTTAGGGATCACAACGCCGGACGCAAAGCGCATATTGATGGTCGGACTGCCGAGCTTTCTTCCGAGATGGAAACCGGAGCGCACCACATCAGACAGGCTGTAGGGATGCCCGAGGAAGCGCCGGGCTCGGTCCATATCCCCGGAAGCAATCATCTCCCGAATGGCGGTGGAGCTGACCAGCTCTCCGTCCAGGCAGACCGCGGGAATCACGTCACAGGCAATGCCTTCCTTTTCACACCAGGAACGAAGCCGCTCCGGCGTCCCCTCTCCCCGATAACCAAAGGAAAAGTCGTGTCCGACGACAACTGCCGCAATATTCAGCTCATCCACCGCCGAACGGATAAACTCCTCCCACGGCATTTTCATCAGCGTACGGTTGAAGTGAAGGAAAATCACTTCTTCAATGCCAAACAGACGCCGGATGATCTCTTCTCGCTCCGGCGCGCTGTTGATCAGGGGAACTTCTTTTCCGAATACCAGCGTGTCTGGATGAACGTCAAAACTGAGCACCGCCGAATCCAGCTGCAGCTGGGCCGCACGCTCCTTTACCTTGGTGAGCAGGGCGGCATGCCCGATATGCACCCCGTCAAAAAAGCCGAGAGCAATCGCTCTTCGTCTCTCATTTTTCATTTTACGGAAACCTCAAAAAAGCTTTTGATCGGTCTGCATTCTCCACGGGTAATTTCCGCAATTGCGAGAAACTCACCCGACGCGGAATACAGCCGTACCGGTCCATCCGGCTCACCGGAACGAAACGGCCCGCCGTTTCGAACCCGCTTCTCGTCGCCGGCGTTTAAAACGAGCGCTCTTCTGTCCAGAAACAGACTGTCCGCCGGCAGAAGAAGCTGCTCCACAGCGCCTGCACTCGCCGCCTCCTGAATCTGCTCCAGCGTAAGCGCGTTTTCCACTTTGAAAAGGCCGGCTTCCAGCCGTCTCAGCGAGGACATACAGCCGCCGCAGCCAAGCGTTTCCCCGATGTCGTGACAAAGGGTGCGGATATAGGTGCCTTTCGAGCAGCTGACATCCAGCATCCAGTCCTCGCCGTCGCGGCCGCAGATCCGGATCCGGTCAACCGTCACCGTCCGGGGCGCGCGTTCGACCGTTTCCCCTTTTCGGGCAAGCCGGTACAGACGCTCTCCGTTGACCTTTACCGCGGAATACATCGGCGGGACCTGCTGAATGGTACCCTGAAAAGAAAGAAGAGCTGAGGACAGCTCCGCTTCCTTGACCTGCTGCGGGACAGAATGAAGGACTGTGCCGGAGGTATCCTGCGTATCCGTACTCAGCCCGAGGCGCAGACCGGCCCGGTATCGTTTGGCGTCCGCCTCGGCAAACTCCACCGCGCGGGTCGCTCTCCCGACGAAAACAGTCAGCAAACCCGTTGCCATCGGATCGAGCGTACCGGCGTGGCCGATTCTGCGTTCATGAAGAATCCCCCGCAGCTTCTGCACCACATCGTTGCTGGTCCATTCCGCGGGCTTATCAACCAGCAGAATGCCGTTCACAGTTTCTCTCCGTACAGGGCATCGATGATATCCAGCAGGATTCTTTCCGCTTTGTCCGGAGATTCCGGAATGGTGCAGCCTGCCGCCATCTCATGTCCGCCGCCGCCGAGCGCCGCACAGATCTCACAGCTGCTGATCCCCGGTGCGGAACGAACAGATATCTTGCTGCTGCCGTCGGCAAGCTCGCGGATGGTGATGTTGATCATTGCCGCCTCAGCCCGACCCGGGAGCCCGGCGAGATCATCGCAGTCGTCCTCGTCCGCTTCCGCTGAGCGTATCATCTCCTGCGTGACAACAGACACGACGACCTTCCCGTCATGATAGGCATGCAGGGAAGAATAGATCATCCCCTCCAGACGGAGCCGGGACAGTGTCACCTTACGGAAGAAGCGCAGAATGACAGCCTGGGAATCCGCCCCAGCCTGCAGCAGCTCGGAGGCCGTACGGAAGGTATCCGCGTTGACATTGGCGTACTGAAACGCGCCCGTATCCGTTGTCAGCGCAATATACAGCAGCGTCGCTTCGTTTTTGGTCAGCTTTCCCGCGAACTGACGGATCAGCTCCATAACGATTTCCCCGCAGGAGGACTTCTCCGCATCGATGAATTCCGCTTTCGCGTAATGACTGTTGGAAGGGTGGTGATCCACACAAAGGTCGACTGCGCCGCTGAATCCCGCTGGGAACAGGCTCTCGGTCGCGATATCCACGGCAAGAACACATCCGGGCGTAAAGGATGCCGGCGCCAGCAGCTTCTCAACAAAAGGGAGCTGTTTCCCGGTGAGCTGCGGGTTCGGATAGAGATAGGCGCGCTTATTTTTGCGACGAAGCGCACGGCAAAGAGCGGCGGCACTCATTACAGTGTCGCCGTCCGGGTTTCTGTGTGTCAGAATCAGATAATCATTCTTTGTGTGCAGGAGTTTCGCGCAATCGGCAATGGTCACTGCTGCTCCCTCTCTTCATCATCCTGACGGATGTTCAGTTCGTTGATCATGCGGTTGATCTCCGCGCCATACTCAATGCTGTGGTCCACTTCAAAGACCAGCTCCGGCGTATAGCGCAGAGAAATCGCGCTCGCGAGTTCCCGCCGAAGCCAGCCGGAAGCGGACTTCAGTCCGCGGCGAAACTCTTTCTCGCTCTTCAGCGGAAATACCGAGAGCCAGACCTTCGCATAGCGGAGGTCGCCGGTCGTCTCCACCCTCGTCACGCTGATCATCCCCTGCTGTACCCGAGGATCTTTTACGTTCCGAAGCAGTTCCGCCATCACACGCTGGATATCATCGTTTGTTCTGGCAAGTCTGTTGTTTGCCATCGTTTCTCCCCTATTCTCTCAGTGCGGACAGGTGATCAGTTGATCTGCTCCATCACGAAGCATTCAATGACATCGCCGACTTTGATATCATTGAACTTTTCAACCTGCATACCGCACTCATAACCGGAAGCGACCTCACGCACGTCGTCCTTAAAGCGGCGCAACGAGGCAAGGCTTCCCTCGTGGATAACAATATTGTCTCGCAGTACGCGGACATCGCAGCCGCGCTGGATCTTGCCGTCGGTGCAGTAGCAGCCGCAGACGGTCCCGACCTTGGAAACCTTGTAGGTCTCTCGCACTTCGGCATGTCCGATGATCACTTCGCGGAACTTCGGCGCGAGCATTCCCTTCATGGCATCATGAATCTCGTTGATGCAGTCATAGATGACACGGTAAAGCCGAATGTCCACGCTGCTGCGGACCGCGCTGTCACGGGCCGCGGAATCCGGCCTGACATTGAAGCCGACGATGATGGCATCGGAAGTCGCAGCAAGCATGACGTCCGATTCATTGATCGCGCCGACCGCGCTGTGGATGACACGCACACGGACTTCCTCGTTCGAGATCTTCTCGAGGGAGCTCTTGACCGCTTCCGCGGAACCCTGTACATCCGCCTTGACAATCAGATTCAGTGTCTTCATTTCTCCGGCCTGAATCTGGCTGAAGAGGTCTTCCAGTGAGACCTTCTTGTTGGGCGTGGCGGTATTCGCCTGCTGTCTGCGTTCCTCTGCCAGCTCTCTCGCCATGCGCTCGTCCTTCACCGCATTGAAGGTATCTCCGGCACTCGGGACTTCGGACATACCGGCAATCTCGACCGGGGTGGAGGGTCCGGCTTCCGTAACCCGGCGGCCCTTGTCATCGGTCATGGTACGCACTCTGCCGACAGAAGTGCCCGCAATGATAATATCACCGGAACGCAGGGTACCATTCTGCACGAGCACCGTCATGATCGGGCCGCGGCCCTTATCCAGTCTGGCCTCAATGACAGCGCCGCTCGCGGCACGGTTCGGGTTGGCTTTCAGTTCCTGCACCTCTGCCAGAATGGTGAGGTTTTCCAGCAGATTGTCAATGCCCATACCGGTCTTGGCGGAAATCGGGCAGATGATGGTATCGCCGCCCCATTCCTCACTGACCAGGTCATATTCCGTCAGCTGCTGCTTAATACGCTCCGGATTGGCGCCCACGGTATCCATTTTGTTAATGGCGACAACCACGGGGATATTCGCCGCTTTGGCATGGTTGATGCTCTCAACCGTCTGCGGCATGATGCCGTCATCGGCGGCGACAACCAGAATCGCGATATCGGTTACCATGGCGCCGCGGGCACGCATGGATGTAAAGGCCTCGTGGCCCGGCGTATCCAGGAACGTAATGGGCTTTCCGTCGATCTCAACCGTATAGGCGCCGATGTGCTGGGTAATGCCGCCGGCCTCACCGGATACCACGTTTGCATGGCGGATATAGTCCAGCAGCGATGTCTTGCCGTGGTCGACATGGCCCATGACCACAACGACCGGCGCGCGGGGCTGCAGATCTTCTTCCTTATCCGGCGTCGCGTCAATCAGACGCTCCTCGACGGTAACGATCACTTCCTTCTTTACTTCACAGCCGAGTTCCATGGCGACAAGCGCCGCGGTATCATAGTCGATCACATCCGATACCGAAGCGAAGACACCCATCTTAATCAGCTGCTTCACGACTTCGGAAGCTGTTTTCTTCATTCTGGAGGCAAGCTCTCCAACGGAAATCTGGTCCGGAATCTCCACCTTCAGCGGTTTCTTCTTCGCGAGCTCGCGCTGCAGGCGGTTCATCTTGTCGCGCTCTTCCTGACGGCGCTTTCCGGCAGACTGCTGCTGCGCCTGCTGGCGCTGCTTGGATTTGGAGTTGATCTTCTCCTTGCTGCCGCCCTGAGAGCTGCGCATCTTATTGCCGCTGGCCTTGGTACCGGCCATATCTTCAAACTTTTCGTTGTACTTTTCGATGTTGACCGCGGCACCGCCTCTGGTGTCAACAACACGCTTTTCCGCAACCTGGCGGGGAACATGCGGCTTGTTCTCCTTCTTCGGCTGCTGTGCGGGCTGTGCCTGCTGCTGCGGCTGCGCAGGCTGATTCTGAGTCTGTGCGGGAACAGGCTTCTTGTCTCTGTCCTTCGCCGGCTTCTGTCCCTGGGGCTTCGCTTTCTTCTCATCCGCGCTTCCCTTTTCGGGCTTCGCTTCCGCCTTCACTGCCTCAGGCTTCTTTTCCTCAGGCGGCTCAACCCGGAAAATATCCTCCAGGCTGTTGACCTGATTGTGCTGCGTCAAATACTCGAAGATGACATCCAGTTCCGGATTCTCCAGCACCTGCATGTGATTCTTGGGCGGCGCGATATAATCCGTGAGAATCTGAGAAATGGCCTTCGATGTCATATTGAAGTCCTTCGCCACCTCATGAATTCTGTATTTGATCATAGCCATACGCATTCTCCTATCTTTACCATCCGGCGTCTCCGGATGTCCGCATTCATTATTCTTCCTGTTCCGTTCGCAATTTCTTCTGTAGTGCCTGTGAAAACCCTCTGTCGCACACCGCAAACACGGCGCCGCCGGCTACCCCGAGCGCGGAAGAAAGCGTTTCCTTATCGGCAGAGAGCCGGATCAGCGGAAGCTGTCGGCTGTCCGCGAGCGCTGCCGCTTTTTTTTCCGTATTCGCGGAGGCATCGGCGGCAAGAAGGATCAGAACCGCTTTTCCGCTTCTGACAGCCTGCCTTGTACCGTCTTCCCCGTTGCTCAGCTTTCCGGCGCGGCGCATCAGGCCGAGAAACCCCAAGACATCATCCGACATGGTCCGTCTCCAGTTCGGCAGCGAGACGCTCATAAACTTCCTCCGGAACCGCCGCACCAAACGCGCGCTCAAGCGCACGTGACTTCACAGCGCGGCGAAGACATTCCGGGTTATGACAGAGGTAAGCGCCCCTGCCGTTTGCCTTTCCGGTGAAATCAAGGCTGACCGCACCCTCCGGAGAGCGAACAATCCGAACGAGTTCTCTTTTCAGCTTTCTCTCCCGGCAGCCGAGGCACTGTCGAACCGGCTGCTTCTTCGGCGGGTTCGGCATGTGTTATACCTGAGATTCCGGCTTGATATCGATCTTAAAGCCGGTCAGCTTCGCGGCGAGACGGGCATTCTGCCCTTCCTTGCCAATCGCGAGAGAGAGCTGAGAATCGGGCACAACCACCTGACAGCTCTTCCCGTCCTCAAACATAGTCACCCGTACCACTTCCGAGGGGCTGAGCGCGGCAGCAATGTACTCCTCCGGCACCTCGCTGTAATTGACAATATCAATCTTCTCCCCGCCGAGTTCATTGACGATCTCCGCGACACGGGCACCTTTCGGTCCCACGCAGGAGCCGATGGCATCGACGTTCGGATCGTTGGACAGGACAGCCATCTTGGTGCGGCTTCCCGCTTCCCGGGCGATGGACTTGATCTCCACCGTACCGTCGTAGATCTCCGGCACTTCCAGCTCAAAGAGGCGCTTTACCAGACCGGGATGCGTCCGGCTGATCATGACCTGCGGTCCGCGGGTTGCGTTCTTGACCTCAACCACGTAAACCTTGATGCGGTCGCCTTCCGTCAGCTCCTCACCCTTCACGCGCTCATTGGCGGGAAGAAGCGCTTCCGTATACTCGCTGTTGGACGAAATCCGAATGGAAACACTCCCGTTGCGGGGCTCGACATGGGAAACGACACCGGTAAGAATCTCATGCTCTTTGGAGGTAAACTCCTCATAGACCAGTCCGCGCTCGGCTTCCCGGATTCCCTGGATAATCACCTGCTTGGCGGCCTGCGCGGCAATGCGCCCGAATTTCTTCGTCTCGACCGGAATCGCGACGGTTTCGTTCAGCTTCGCCCTGCGGGAAATCTTCTTCGCGGAATCCAGATCGATTTCATGCGCGGGATCTGTGACCTCTTCCACTACCAGCTTGTTGACCTGCATGTCAATCCGTTTTTTCTCTTCATCCAGCACGATTTCCACATTATCTTCGTTTTCCGGATGATCGCGGCGAAACGCGGCAAGCATGGCCTGGCGGATCTTATCATACATATAGCCGCGGGGAATCCCCTTTTCCTTTTCAATATCTTCTATTGCTTCAAAGAACTCTGCATTCATGACTGTAAACGCTCCGTTTCGTATTCTTACTTTCTGCCTATATTAATCAAAGCTGACATAGAGTCGAACCTGCGCAATCTGATCCTTTTCAAGGTGAAGCGGTTTTCCCGTCTGCGAGATCGTCAGCGCGCCGTCGTCGTATGCCTCGAGAACGCCGACGAACCGTTTGCTGCCGTTCAGCGGCCGATAGAGATGAACCTCAACCTCGCTGCCCATAAAGCGCAGGAAGTCCGAAGGCCGTCTGAGTTCGCGGTCCGCGCCGGCAGAGCCGACCTCAAACACGTAACTGTCCGCGATCAGGTCCGCTTCGTCGAGAATCGGATCAAGCTGTCTGCTGATCCTTTCGCAGTCATCGATCGAGACCCCCTCGTCCTTATCAATAAAGACGCGAAGGTATCTTGTTCCCGCTTCCTTCACAAATTCCACATCCCAGAGACTGCAGCCGGCTTCCCGGACAACAGGCTCCGCGATTTCGGCAATTTTATCCGTGAGCCTGCTCATGGATGGATAACCTCCTATCTCCACAAAAAAGAGTGGGCTCAAACCCACTCTTCAGGTACACTCTCATAACACTGTGCGTATCATAGCACGTTCGGCCCTGTTTGGCAAGTGTTTTTTCAAACTTTTCTCCCGAAAAAGCCGATAAAATCAGTCTTTCGGCCGCATATAGAAATGCCCTTTGATCTCGGTGGAACGAATGGAATTGACAAAAGCCTCCGGGTCCGTATCCCGCACCGCCTGCATCGCCGCCTTGATGTCTTCACCGGATACAACGGAATAGACCAGCTTCAGTTTCCCGTGATCATGGGAACCCTCCGCGTCCAGAATCGTAGCGCCGTGGTGGCAGGCATCGTGGATGGCGGCGCAGACCGCAGTCGCTTTATCCGTCACGATAAACAGGGTCTGCTGCTGATAGGAGCGATAGAGGATATGCAGCGTCTGCGTCGAAACATACTGGAAGATAATGGAATAGAGTGCTTTATCCCAGCCGAAGAAATAACCGGCAACCAGCAGAATCACCACATTAAACGCGAGCACCATATTCCAGGTCTCAACGCCGCGCTTCTGCGAAAAATAGATCGCGATAAAATCTGTCCCGCCGCTCGTCGCGTCGGCGCGCAGGCAGAGGCTGACCGCCAGACCGCCAAGAATGCCGCCGAAAATGGCAATCAGCAGGGTATCGTAGGTGATGACATAGGCCGGTATCATGTCAACCAGAACACCGCTTACGAGGATCATCAGCAGGGAGAGAAGCGTAAACTTCTTTCCAATAAAACGGAAGCCGATATAAACCGGAAAAGCGTTCAGCAGAACGTTCACCGGGGTATAGGGAATCTCCAGATTCAGATACTTCTCTCCCAGCCGCTGAATCAGGACCGTCAGGCCCGTTACGCCGCCGGGGAAGAGATCCCCTGTCCGAACAAAGATTTTAATATTCAGCGCTGTCAGCGCGGACGCAATCAGAATCAGCAGCAGACGTCTGCCGTCTCTTCTCCAGTCAACCGTCACCGTATGTCTCTCCTCTCGTCAATGTCGGATATTTTGGCACCGGCGCAAACCGGGACCCGCTTTAAAGGCGGATCTGCTCCCGGTTTTCAAAGGCCTCGTCCACCAGGGCGTCAACCGCGAGCACGGACTCCGCCTGCTCCACCTCCCGCAGCTTCGGGTGGGTCTTCGGATGGCGGGGTGTGAAAACGGTGCAGCAGTCTTCATAAGGGAGAATCGAGGTGTCAAAGGTTCCGATCTTCCTCGCCATACGCACAATTTCTTCCTTATCCATTCCCACGAGCGGCTGCAGAACCGGCAGTGAGATCACTGCCTGTGTGGAGGCCATCGCCTCCATCGTCTGACTGGCAACCTGGCCGAGATTCTCACCGGTCACAATGGCTTTTCCGCCGTTATACAGCGCGATCCGTTCCGCGATGCGCATCATAAAGCGGCGCATGATCAGGGTGAAGTATTCCTCGGGACACTTGTCCCGGATCTCTTCCTGAATATGGGTGAAGGGCACGACCTCCAGCGTCATGCCGCCGCAGTAGGAAGTCAGAATTCTGCCGAGTTCGATCACCTTCTCTTTTGCCGCCTGTGAGGTATAGGGAAAAGAGAAGAAATGAACCGGGATCAGGCGAACACCGCGCCGGGCGATCATATAGGTGGAAACCGGGCTGTCAATGCCGCCGGAGAGCAGGGATACGGCAATCCCGTTGGAGCCGACCGGCATGCCGCCGGCGCCGTCAACCGGGGCAGCATGGACATAGGCGGCGATATCCCGCACCTCGATGTTGACCACCAGCTCCGGGTGATGAACGTCAACTTCGCAGTTTGGGAAGCGTTCCGCCAGCTCACCGCCCACATACTGACTCAGCTGAATGCTTGTCATCGGGAAATGCTTGTCGCTTCGTTTGGATTCCACCTTGAAGCTCTTCGCGCGGAGCAGATCGTCCCGAAGATACTCCGACGCGAGCCGGACGATGGCGTCCCTGTCCTTCTCACAGGAGGCCGCGCGGCTGATCTTCACGATGCCGAAAATATCCTGAACCGCGACAAAGGCCGCCTCCATATCGGCAGTCTCATCCTGCGGTTCCACATAGATCGTCGACTGCATACAGGTGACACGGAAATTGCCGAGTCCCAACAGACGTCTCCGGACATTCCCGACAAGCTTCTGCTCGAAGCTGCGCCGGTTCAGGCCTTTTAAAATGATTTCACCCAGTTTCAGCAAAAGGATTTCATTCATTTTCAGGTACTCCATTACTCAATAGATAACGCCCGGCTACTATATCATTTTCTCTCCGTAAGTTCAAGCCGAAAAACCTATAAACCGTTGACGATATTTTCGGGTCGCTCCCCATTTCGAACATGGCGGATATTCCTCAGTATGACCTCATAGGTTCTGGCAAAGGCGGAAGCGGATACGCCGCCGATGTGCGGTGTGAAAATGATTTTCTTTCGAACTTCTTCCGGCGCAGTAACCAGGATATGGTCCTTCTGAACCGGTTCATGATCCAGCACATCCAGGCCGGCTCCGGCAAGCTGTCCGTCCGCAAGCGCCTCGATCAGGTCACGGCTGTTCACCAGTCCGCCTCTCGCCGTATTGATCAGGATCGCTCCCCTCTTCATCCGCGCGAAGAAACGGGCATCCGCCATGTTCTCCGTTTCATCTGTCAGAGGAAGGTTCAGGCTGACAATATCGCTCTCCTGCAGAAGTGAATCCAGGTCACGGTACTCCGGATCCTCATTCATCGGCGGATTGGCCCTGTTATAGAGCACGCGGGCGCCGAATGCCCGCGCCAGACGCGCCGCCTCCCTGCCGATCGCGCCGTATCCGACAAAGCCAACCGTGCAGTCGCCCAGCTCGCGCATGCTTCCGGTCTGCATATAATATACCTTTTTATCATTCTGGCGTCCTTCCAGGACATCCGCATGGCCGTTCACAAGGTCACGCAGACAGCAGAGCATCAGCATCAGCGTATGCTCCGCAACCGAGGCCGCGTTCACTCCGCGGCAGTTGCAGACGCAGACGCCCCGCTCCCTTGCCACGGTCAGATCGATCCCTTCAAAACCGACCCCTTCCGCCTGGATCAATCTGAGCGCAGGCAGCCCCTCAATCACCTGTCTGCCTACCGTAATCGTCGGATTGACCAGCAGGACTTCCGCTTCCCTTCCCCGTTCCAGAATCTCACGCACGGATGAGAACTGGCTCATCCGCGTGACTTCGCATTCTTCAAGCAGTTCCGCGGGAGCATGTCTTCTGAAAACGCTCTCCTCTTCGAGCACCAGCAGTTTTGTTTTTTCCATTCCCTTCAGCCTCCTGTCCTTATGCCGTCTGTTGACGCATTCTCTTCGGGAAGAACAATTGGACCGATCATATCAGAAAGCACTGCCACAATCAACACCGTCCGGTCGAATTTCGTTTATAAATCAGCATTTTCTGTCATCCACAGATTGTGCCGGCAGCCTTTATGTGTTAAAATTAAGAAAAAACCGGAATCTCAGGGGAGGCATGACGATGAAAAAAACCTATCGCGGATGGCAGGAATGGGAAAACAGAAGTCTCCAGACCGAGTATACGGAAGAGACGCCTCTGCTTTCCGAGGACGGTACCCTGCTGGCAAAAGGCTGGGCCCGAAGAAATGTATTCCGTTATGACCGTGAAAGAGTAAAATTTCCGCTTCGCCGGAAAGAGTGGGATTTTTATCAGATCTCGGACGGCAAGCGGATGCTGCAGATCAGCTTTGCGAACATTTCCCTCGGCGGCTACGCTTCCGTTGTTCTGGTCGACCTTCGCGCGGGAAAAACCCTCTTATCCGACATGGCGCCTTTTGTCGGCGGGATGAACCGCTATATTCTGCCTCCGAAAGGGGACGTGCCGAACGATGTGTTCTTCCGGATCGGAAACGCAAGTTTTGAAGCGCATACCGGTGCCGAGCGACGGCGCCTGCGCTACGAAAACGGCTCCATCCGTGCGGAGATCGAGATGGAGATTCTCCCCGGACTGGAAAACATCACCACGGTTCTCCCGTTTCAGGATTACCCAGACCGGTATTTCATGACCACCAAACAGAACTGCATGCCCTGTGAAGGCACGGTACAGACCGCCGACCAGAAATGGTCCTTCTCCAAAGAGGACAGCTTCTGTATTCTGGACTGGGGGCGGGTGTGCACGCCATATTCCCTGGTCTGGTACTGGGGCAACGGCTCCGGACGGATTCCCGGGCCGGACGGCAAGGAGCATCTCTTCGGCTTTGAAATCACCTGGGGAATCGGCGATGAGTCAAATGCCACAGAGACCTGTGTGTTTTACGACGGAAAAGCACACAAGTTCGGCGCTGTGGATGTCGAAACCTTCCCCAAGCCGGACAAATACATGGAACCATGGAAATTTCTCTCGGAAGACGGGCGTTTCGCCCTGACGATGACACCGTTTTATGATCATCACAGCGACCTGAATGTCGGTGTCATGCGGATGCACAGTCATCAGGTGCACGGGCTGTGGAACGGGACGGTCACGCTGGATGACGGGCAGGTTCTCGAAATCCGCGACTTTTACGCTTTCTGCGAATATGTGGAAAACCGCTGGTAAAACGAAGAGACAAGGAGTGGCGATCATGCAATATGATGAAGTATTAAAAAATGCCCGCAAAACCATCCTCAACTGCAAAGCCTGTCCGGAATGCAACGGACTTGCCTGCGGGAATACGCTTCCCGGTCCCGGCTCCAAGGCTCCCGGAAACGGAGCCAACGACAACTGGCGCGCCTGGAAGGCGATCAAACTGAATGTAGACACCTTTGTGCCGGACGCCGACGTCGACACTTCCTTTTCCCTGTTTGGGAAAACGTTCCGGCTTCCCGTTCTGTCCGGCCCGATCGGTTCCATGATGCAGTACAGCAAAGAGGACGTCACTGTCGACTTCAACGACGCGGTGATTCAGGCCTGCGCCGAGGAAGGGATTATCGCCAGTTTCGGGGATGGCATACGCGGAGAAACCATGGAGGGAGGGTTCGCGTCGATCGCCCGTCATCAGTACGCCGGCGTCATCCCAATCCTGAATCCGATTCCCAATGATGAGATTCGGAAGCGGATCGAATACCTGGAGCCGAGCAGTGCGTTTGCCGTCTCGGTTGTCGTAGACAGCGCCGGCCTGGGTCACTGGAAATTCAACGATCGCCTGCGCCCCGGCTCCAAAACGGTTTCGGATCTGAAATTCCTCAGATCCTGCACGAAGAAACCCTTCCTCGTAAAGGGAATTATGACAGCGAAAGCCGCGGAGCAGGCTGTAGAAGCGGGCGCCGACGGCATCATCGTTTCCAACCACGGCGGACGCGTGCTTGCGGACACTCCGGCGACCGCGGAAGTCCTTCCCGAGATAGTTCATGCAGTAAAGGGGCAGACGGCCATCATTGTTGACGGAGGCATCCGAAACGGTACCGATCTGGTAAAGGCACTCGCCCTCGGCGCTGACGCCGTGCTGATCTGCAGACCTTTTGCCGTCGCCTGGTTCGGAGGCGGCGTGGACGGGGTAAAAGCCTATATTGAGAAAATCCGCGAGGAGTTTTCCGACGCAATGTATATGGTCGGTGCCCGCCGACTCAGCGACCTCTGTCCCGAGATGATCCGGCTTCCCTGACTGCTTAAATAAAAAGGCATTCCCCCTAACAGGTTTCGGACGAAACAGAAAGGAAGTCCTCATGAAATACGCGTTTATCTTTCTTCTGATTTTCGGTGTCCTGATCCTGCTTGCCGCAGCGAGCCTGTGGTTTTCGAAGGACCCGAGACAGTCGCTCTTCTTTGCCAGAGTGCACGGGAATCCGAGCAAAGAAAAAGCCCGCAGGACGGCCCGGGAGATTGCCGGAGCCCTTGCAGGCGTGGGAATCGCGATCATTCTGTACTGCATAGCGGGAATTATCCGAGGTGCGTAAACCGCTCTTCGGTGCAAACTTCCCGCGAACATGCTTGATCAAAAAGCAAAGTATACTCTGAAAAGTAAAAGCCCGGGCAGATCTGACACGGCCGGTTCAGATCTGCCCGGGTCGCTTTATGATACGCAATCAGGAATTGTAACCGAAGAAATTGAAGAATTCCTCAAATGGGAAATCGCTCCAGTCCTGAAACTCTTCCTGCCCGTTCTGCGGCTGCTCCTGAGGGGCAGGGGTTTCCGCCGCAGCTTCTTCCTCTTCACTGTTCACAGATATGGTTCTGGAACCGATCTCGACATCGAGCTGTATCTCCTCGCCCTGGCGATAGATCTGGAAGGTCATCACATCACCGGGATTGGCCCTTGAGATCGCCTGTACCAGGGTGTTGGAGTCCGTAATGTCTGTGTCACCGACCTTGACGATCACATCGTTAACCTGAATACCGGCCTGATCCGCAGGGGCTCCCGCGGTAACATCCCGGACCACAGCCCCCGCTTTGATGCCGGTGATGCCGGCGGTTTCCTCAGAGATCGGAGAAACCGCAATGCCGATGTAAGGCTTCAGCACATAGCCATTTTCGATGATACTGGAAACAATACCGGTGACGCTGTTGATCGGAATGGCAAAACCGATGTTGTCGATCTCCGCCTCATTGTACATATTGGAGGCGGAATACTTGGCGTTGGTGATCCCGATCACTTCGCCGAATTCGTTAAAAAGCGCTCCGCCCGAGTTGCCGGAGTTGATGGCGCAGTCGGTCTGAATCAGATTCATCGAAGCGCCGGAGCTCGTTGAGATATTGCGGCTCAGGGCACTCACAATGCCGCGGGTCAGAGAGAAGGTCAGTTCCCCCAGCGGATTGCCGATGGCATAGACGGTGTCACCGACGCGCAGCCTGTCAGAATCACCAACCGTAACGGGTTTGAGGTTTTCCGCGTCGATCTTGAGGACGGCAATATCATTGCTCTCGTCATAGCCAACGATCTTCGCATCAAAGGTTTCGTTATCATAAGTCGCGACGGTTACGGTATCGGAGCCGTCAATCACATGATAGTTTGTCAGTATATAGCCGTCACTTGTGATAATAAATCCGGAACCGGAAGCCTGATAAGTGTAGCCATAGCCATAGCGGCTGGTGGTTCTGCCGCTGGTGGTAATACCGACAGTGGCATTGACATTCTGCTCATACAGATCCGCCGCGGAGAGCTCAGACCTGTCGTCGGACGCAAGCGTGAGTACGGCAGCCTGTTCGGCAGACGCTGCCGGAGTGATGCCGGCAAGGCCGCAGCCGAAAAAGAGCGCCGCGATAAGCAGCAGGCACAGGGTTTTCTTCAGGGAAGGACGATGCTTAACAACGGATTCTTTCATGGATCGAATACCTCTTTTCCTTGTTTCTTTGCATTCATTTAATCACAAAAAAATGAAGAAATTCGATCTATTTTTTTAAGAAAACCCAAAAGAAATTTGAATGATTTATCAATCATTTTTGAACGTTTTTTGACATTCCGAGCCGAAACGCGAAGCAGCCGGGCAATGCCGCCAGGTTGAGGTGCTAATCTTCCTGTCCATCCGATACGACGATTTCCCGAATGGTAAAATCCTTGCCGCTCAGTACAGTCTTCTCGAAGCTTCCGCAGGCGGGACAGATGCCTTTATGCTCTACCACGTTAAAGATCTCGTCACAGTCGTCGCACTCCGCGAGGCCGGGCACTACATTCACCGTCAGCTTCGCGTTTTCGAGAATACTGCCTTTTGCTGCAATGGGATAGAGTTCTTCCACGTATTCCGGAATCACCAGGGAGAGCTCTCCGCAGTCTGCAACCACTTCCCGGATCTCCCCGATCCGGTTTTCCGAGACGAAGTCCGTAACCGTCCTTACCAGCTGGCGGACGATACCGATCTCATGCATTCCCTCCACCATACTTTCCGAGGTGCTTTTTCACAACATTGATCCCGATATTCGGCACGTTTTTCACGATGCGGCCCAGCGTGTGGAAATACTCCTGATTGTCCGCGTCATGGATCTTCTCCAGATGGATCGCGTCAAAACGGCACTTGGTCGTGCAGATGCCGCAGCCGACGCACATGTACTCATCCACCACAGCGGTCCCGCAGCCGAGGCAGCGGGCGCATTCCGCCTTCATCTGTTCCTCCGTAAAGGTGCCTCGCAGATCGTTGAAGCTTGTCCTGTCCTCACCGGCAGCAGGATGCGCGGGCCGCTGGCGCGGGGCGCTGTCAAATCCATCCACTGGGATCCGGGCAGTCGCTTTGTCAAAGGCGCGATAGTCACGGCGGTCACGGCCGAGGATTAAGGTCTGGCCTTCATGCACGAAACGATGAATGGAAACGGCAGCCTCCTTGCCCGCGGCAATGGCGTCAATGACAAACTGCGGTCCGGTTACCACATCACCGCCCGCGAAGACATCCGGCACTGCCGTCTGGCAGGTCACGGAATCCGCTTCCACGGTCCCCTTTCCGCCGAGTTTCAGGTCAATGCCGCCGAGATCCACCTTCTGGCCGGTCGCGGCGAGCACCGCGGTAACCGGTACCGTCTCAAACTCCCCGGTGCCCTGCAGGCTGAGACGTCCTCTCGGATCCGGGGTGCCCAGAGAGATTTTCTCCAGTTTCAGCGCCGTAACACGCTCTTCGCCGATGATCTCAACCGGCGCGACGAGGTAGCGGAAAGAAACGCCCTCTTCCTTCGCCTCTGCCAATTCATCACGGTCTGCCGGCATTGACGCCTCATCGCGGCGGTAATACACGGTTACCTTCGCGCCAAGGCGCACCGCAGTGCGGGCCACGTCCATAGCGACATTGCCGCCGCCGATGACCGCGACTTCATCCCCGATCTCGGGGCGCTCGCCCTGATTGACCATGCGCAGAAAGTCAATGCCGCTGCTGGATCCAGCAAGATCTTCCCCGGTGATGCCAAGCTTTGCCCCCTGAGAGGCGCCAATGGCAAGATAGAAGGCTTTGAAGCCGTCCGCACGCAGCCCGTCCAGCGTGACATCCTTCCCGACCTCCACGCCGGTTCTGAACTTCACGCCCAGCTCCCGCAGTACGTCGATCTCCGCATTGATAACATTCTTCTCCAGGCGGAATGACGGGATGCCGAGCGTCAGCATGCCGCCGAGGGCCTTTTCCTTTTCAACCACGGTGACCGAATAGCCCTTGACCGCGAGGTAGTAGGCGCAGCTCAGGCCCGCAGGTCCCGCGCCGATGACCGCGATTTTCTCGGGATAGGGCTTGCCGATCTGGTTGAGGAGTTTGGGCACGAAGCGCGTCTCTTTGGAAAGCTCCTGCTCGGCGATAAACTTCTTGATCTCGTCAATCGCCACCGGGGCGTCCATCTCGCCGCGCGTACAGGCCTCCTCGCACTTCTTATTGCAGATTCTGCCGCATACCGCGGGGAACGGGATTTCCTTCTTGATGAGCTCCAGCGCCTCGGCATAGCGCCCTTCGGCGGCAAGACGGATATATCCCTGCACGGGCACATGGGCGGGACATGCCGCCTTGCAGGGGGCAGTTCCCTCCGGCATCACATCCGTGCGGTCGACACGGTAATCCGGATCATAACGCTTGCTGGACCAGAGCGTATTGCGCGGGGTCTCAGGGGGACGTTCCTCATTTGTCGGGCGCGGACACAGCTTCTGGCCGAGCTTCACCGCGTTGAGCTGGCAGTTTTCCACGCACTGGCCGCAGGCGACGCATTTGTCCTTATCCACCTTCGCGATGTAGTTGGTACGGATCGCGTCCGGCGCGCGGAAATAGGACGCGATGCGCAGGGCGAAGCAGGAGCAGCTGCAGCAGTTGCAGATGGCAGTCGTATCATCGTAGCCTGGAGTCACATTCAGCTCATGCACGAGGCCGTTGTCCTCGGCACGTTTCAGGATCTCATACGCCTCCTTCTTGCTGACAAGGCGGTGGGCGCCGGTCTCGGAATAGTTCACGGCATTGTCGTTGAGATACATGCACATGTCGTCTTCCAGATGGCCGCAGCCCTCACCCATCAGGCGGCGGGCACGCCGGCAGGAGCAGGGTCCCACGGAAACTGCCCAGGCATCCTCAATGAGCTTATGCACTTCATCATAGCTGGCCTTGCGGCTGTTGTTCTCAATCGCGCTCTGGACCGGAATCACGCGCATCAGGTTCATGCCCACATCCATGAAAGGCGCGAGCACCGCAACCCGCAGGCGGGTATACGCCTCAAAGCACTCACCGAGGACGGGATAGCGGTCGCACTGCTCCCGGTTGGACAGAACACCCTCCATAATACCGGGCACCCAGATGGGATAGTACCAGCAGAGCTGTCCGTCCACCTTTCTGGTACGCACTACGCCGGCAACTTTCAGTTTGTCGAGCTGAGCCTGCGTAAAGGCGAGATCCTTCTTCGCACGGCGGGCGATCTCCTCTGCCGTTCGGTTGGCTTCCAAACGCATGTGCATCATGATCTCGCACATGTCGTCGTCCACAATCGGTTCGAGAATCTTGTACTCCGGATCGTTGTAGGTGATACCGGTGTAGGTCAGGCTTTCCAGACTGATCTTGGTCGCGAGCTTCAGAATATTGGGTCTGTGCGGCATTTTCTTTCACCCCTCTGCATATATTTTTGAATTATGGCGGTCATACCACTTTATTACAGTATATCACGCCTGCAGAAGTGCTTCAATCATTCCGACCAGGAACCGTTTCACAAAAATACAGGCATGAATTTGGCAAAAACGACCAAATTACCGCAACATTCCGGTATGATTCGATCCTGCCGATCCATGCCTGTACACTCAATATCCGATTTCCGCTCTGCTGACGGAAGCGAGCTCCATCATCCCTGACCGAACTGCGCGATAAAGTCGTCCTCTGAGAGGATCGGAATCCCCAGTTCCCTGGCCTTTGTATTCTTGGAGGATGTGGAAGTCACATCGTTGTTCACAAGGTAACTGGTCTTCTTCGAGACGCTGCCCGCGACCTTGCCGCCGTTTGCCTCCACATAGGCCTTGAAGGCATCCCGGTTCTTAAAGCTGTGCACATCGCCCGTGATGACAAAGGTAAGCCCGGCGCAGCTGCCGCTGACTTCCGTCACCGGCTCCACGGCCGCAATCTCCATGATCTCCAGCAGCTCATGGAAGAGATCCCTGTTCTTCTCTTCCGCGAACCAGGTGTGGATGCAGAAGGAGCGCTCCGGCCCCAGGCCGTTCACTTCGGCGAAGTCCCTGCCCTCATCCAGTGCCTTCACGAAGCCAGGCCAGCCGTAAGCATCCACCAGGCGTTTCGCGGCATCCAACCCGATCTGCGGGATGCTGAGGGCATGAATAAAGTGCACCGCGTCGGTGTTGGTCCGGGACTTCTCCACCGCAGCCAGCAGCTTCTCACAGCTGCGTTTGCCGAAGCCCTCCAGTTCCCGGATCTCTTCGACATGGCGCTCAATCCGGAAAATATCAGCAAAGGTATGAATAAAGCCGTATCCGATGAAGTCCCTCAGTGTCTCAATGGAGAGTCCGTCAATGTCGGTACCGTACTTGCTGACAAAACGCTCAAACTTCTTCAGGTTCTTGGCCGGACATTCCGGGTTATCGCATTTCAGCGTCTGCGCGCCGCTCGGACTGACGGCAACCATCACCGGACCTTCACAGGCAGGGCAGCGCTCCGGAAGGGCATATTTCCCGATCGCCTTGGTAACGCTGACCACCTTGGGGATAATCTTATTGGACTTGATGACCTCAATCTCCGTCTTTCCGTTCTCGCCGATGCCGAGACGGTCCATCTCGCTGATATTGACCAGAGAAGCGCGCGAGACAGTTGTCCCCTCCAGCTGCACGGGGTCAAAGATCGCGATCGGGGTGATGACAGTGGCACCGCAGGACCACTCCACCTCCCGCAGAGTGGACTGCGCCACTTCGTCCTGCCACTTAAACGCCAGGCCCGCGCGCGTCGCATGGTGCCCGGTGACGCTGCCTGTTGCGGCGTATTCCGTATCATCGTAGGCAATGACCAGGCCGTCCACCGGGATCTGCATCTCGCCGCTCTCCACCCGTCGGGTCCATTCCGCCACGGTTTCCGGAAGACGCGCCGCATCTGTCAGCTCCCGGTCTACCGTGGTAAAGCCGAGCCGGTCAAGATACGCCATGCGCTCTCCCCAGGAGACAATCTCGCTGTCGGTATGCACCAGCGTGAAGGCGTTGAAGACGACATTGCGCTGCTTCACCTCGTCCAGGCGCTTCGCGTCCAGTCCCAGTGTGCCGGATGCCAGGTTCCGGGGATTGGCATACCGCTCCGCCGGATCGGAAATGGTCGCATTGAGCTTCTCAAACTCCGGATAGGAGATCGTCGCTTCCCCGCGCACCACCAGATGGCCCCTGTCCTCCACCTGCAGCGGGAAGCCTTTCAGGGCATTCTTCATGAAGGTGATGTTGGTGCCGACGCTGCCGTTTCCACGGGTGAGGATCTTTGTGAGGCGTCCGGCGTCATAGGTCAGCACCAGGGTCAGCCCGTCCAGCTTCCAGCTCAGCCAGATGGGTCTGTCCCCCGCCCACTCCTGCAGCTCCTCAACTTTCTTGGTCTTCGCAAGAGACAGTGCCGGGTATTCATGCGCTTCCTTCTCGCCGGCGATGTTGTCCTCCGCCGCGGCGTTGACCTTCTGGGTCGGGCTGTCGGGCAGGACAACACCGGTCTCTTCCTCCAGCCGGGTCAGCTCATCAAAGAGCGCGTCCCACTCAAAGTTGGACATAATCTCATCCCGGCCGCCGTAATAGGCCTCGGAAGCCTCATTCAGCCGGCGGATCATCTCCTGCATTCTGCTTTGTTCAAGTTCAGTCATGGTTACTTCATCCTCTCGTAGTACGCGTTCAGCTTCTGATCCAGCATCGCGTGATATTCTTCGTCCGACAGCACAGAGCAGACGCATTTCTTGCCGGATTCCTCAATGATCTCCGGAATACGGTCCCGCACCAGTTTGTTGTATTGTTACACTTTGCCTTCCCCTACTCTCAAAACTCTGTAATCATAGTATGTTATAATATTATAAACTTTAAGGAGACGTTTGCAAGTCTTATTAATAGCTATTATGCATGTACAATCTGATCCGAGAAACTTGTAACAGGTCCTATTACGCGGCCCTGTTCCTCAGCCACTCCTGAAACGCGTCATAAATCCGCAGCAGACGCTCATCCACATAATCCCTCACCTGCCCGGCAAACTCTTCCGGCACTCCGTAATACGCCTCCGCGATTCCGCCGGCAATGGCAGCAATCGTATCGGTGTCTCCGCCGATGGACACACAGTTGCGGATGACATCCTCATAGCTGTCTCCCTCGAAGAAGCAGACCAGCGCCTGCGGCAGCGAGACCTGGCAGATCTCCCTGCCGTGTCCCTGCCAGTTTTCCCGGTACCGCTCCACGGAAGTCGAGAGATCGTAGTACTTCTCCATCTCCGTGCGGATCTCCTCCTTTGTCCTTCCCTGCCGCGCCATCACGATGGCGACCGCCGTCGCCTCCGCGCCTTTCATCCCTTCCGGATGGTCATGCGAGATGCAGGTGACCGCAGCGGAAAGCCGCTTCGCCTCTTCCACATCCCGCGCCGCGAAGCCGACCGGGCTGACGCGCATCGCGGAACCGTTGCCGCAGCTGTTATAGGGCTGCGGATCCCGCGAAAACATCCAGTGGATGAAGCGCGCGCCGTAACCGCAGTTCGGGAACTGCCTCCCGATCCACTGCATCGCCTCTACCGTTCTCTCGGACAGGTCCGAGAAATCCTCCCGACTGTCCATCAACCCCTGCGCCACCGCGCAGGTCATAACCGTATCGTCCGTGAAAGAGCAGCCCCGCGCGAAGAATTCAAAATCCTTGCTGAGCGCATTATGGAACTCAAAGCGAGATCCCACCACATCACCGATTATTGCACCAATCATTCTGTTTCCTCCTTTTCAAGCATTTCCCATATTGTCCTGTCTCCTTACTTCCGGAAGCAGTATACCACAGATTCTTCGGAAATGGTCAATCTGTACTTGACCCTGAAAAACCATTTTGGCGGTATACTCAGCCTGCAATAAAATAACAAGGAGGAAACAGCAAATGAAAAAGAATCTCACAGAACTCGTATTTATTCTGGATATGAGCGGGTCCATGGCCCACCTCACCGATGACACCATCGGCGGCTTCAACAGTGTCCTGAAGGAACAGGCGGAAAAAGAAGGAGAAGTGCTCGTCACCACCTATCTCTTCAACAATGACAGCCGCATGCTGCATGACAGGCTTCCCATCCGGGATGTGCCGCCGATGACCGGGAAAGACTACCGGGCCGCCGGCTGCACCGCGCTGCTCGACACGCTGGGTGACGCGATCCGTCACATCGTCAGCATTCACCGCTATGCCCGTGCGGAAGACATCCCGGAGCACACCATTTTCATCATCACGACGGACGGCATGGAGAACGCGAGCCGCAGATACTCCTCTGACCGGATCAAGAAAATGGTACAGCACGAGCAGGAAAAATACGGCTGGGAGTTTGTATTCCTCGCGGCGAACATTGACGCCGTGGAGACCGGCTGCAGCATCGGTGTCCGCATGGAGCAGGCGGTGAATTACCAGGCTGACTATGCCGGATCGGCATGCATGTACCGCACCGTCAGCCAGGCAGTTTCCAACGTGCGCGAGAACCGCAGGCTGGCCAGCGATAAAAGCTGGCGGAAAGAAGCGGATGAAGACTTCAAAAATCGGAACAGATAAGGTATAATACGTTCAGATCAGCTGCAGGAGGGATCGCCATGCCGCTCACCATTGTCCGAAACGATATCACAAAGATGGAAGTTGACGCGATCGTCAACTCAACCAACGAGCAGCTGAAGGTCGGCGGCTATGGGGTGGACGCCAGCATCCACTATGCCGCGGGCCCCGAGCTGGCGGACGCACTCCGGAAAATCGGCTATTGTCCGACCGGGTCCTGCGTTGCCACGGATTCTTTCGGGATTAGCAACTGCAGATTCATCATCCACGCGGTCGGGCCGATCCATCAGGAAGGGCTTTCCGGTCAGGATGCCTTCCAGGCCCGCAACACCGAATACCAGCAGCTGAAGAACTGTTACCGTGCCATCTTCGCGCTGGCAAAGGAGAAGGGCTGCGAATCGATCGCACTTCCCCTGATCTCCGCCGGCGCGAATCAGGTAGACAAATACAACGCCTACAGCTTTGCCACTTCTGAAGCCCGCGCTTTCCTCAGGTCTCTTGACGATGACGAGGAGATGATGATCTACCTTGTCCTTTACGGGAGCGAAACTCTCGGAATCAGCCGGATGCTGAACGATGAGGTCCGGCAGTATATCAGCGAGGCGGATGTCAAAGAACACCGACAGAAGATGCAGTCGGTCTATGACGGATCTTCCGCTCCCATAAACTACAGCACCAGCCTTCAACGTCCGACGGGACCGCGCCGCAGGCCGGAGCCCCGCAGCCCTCTGAAGGAAGAACGCGAGTACGCCGTCTCGTCCTCCCTTCCGTTGAGCGCGCCTCTCCCCTGCGCCTCCATCGCCCCTTCGAGCAGTTACGAAGATCAGGACCTCTCCTTCGCGGAAATGTGCGAATGGTGGTGCCGGGAAAAGAAGATCTCCAAGCACACTTTTTATACGCGCTCCAATATCTCAAGAGCGGCGTTCTGGAATCTGAAGAAC
The DNA here is from genome assembly GCA_017448455.1 of Oscillospiraceae bacterium. GTDB lineage: Bacteria > Bacillota > Clostridia > Oscillospirales > Oscillospiraceae > Limivicinus. The sequence goes on from JAFSLL010000111.1 coordinate 40,671, forward strand.
AAACCCGAGCAGGCCCCCAGGAAAACCACTGTTCTGGCCTGTGCGATCGGGCTGAAGCTGGACATCGACCAGACCGAGGACCTGCTGAAGCGGGCGGGGCTGGTTCTCTCCCCCTATTATGCGCTGGACAAGACCGTCGAGTACTTTATCATCAAGAAAAGATATAACATTGACGAGATCAATGCCGTTCTGTATGACAATGATCTTCTGCTGCTCGGATCCAGCGCCAAATAATATTGCTCAGCTGTCGACTGCTCTGAACCAGAACTGATCCATTAAAAACTCTACGGCTGACTCATAACAGCGAAAAAGCCATGGTTGCCAGTGGCTTAGAGGATACTGTGAAAGGCCTTGCGCATCAGCTTAACCATGGCAGCACAGGTGTAAGTCACGTTGGCGTAGGTACCGATGATTTACTGTATATTTCACAGCTAAAACCGCTTCCGAAACCGCCCGCGCTCAGCGCGGGCGGTTCGTTATAAAAACCTTCCAGCAGTCCTTGCGAGCTGCTGGAAGTCCATAATTCATTATTTGATTTTACTGTCTTCTTGACAGGGTACTGTTCAGGATTCTCCGGCCTGGTGCTTTTTTATTCCTCTGTGCGCTTTTCGTGCAAACTGATGCTGCTTTCTTCACCCTGTGGTTTTTGTGCTGCGTTCAGGATCTGCATGAACTCTTCCCCTGTGATAGTTTCGTGTTCGTATAGGTATGAGGCCAATTCGTCCAGTTTTTCACGATTGTCTTTTAGAATACTCAGCGCTTTTTGATGCTGCTGTCGAACCAGCTCAACGACCTGTTCGTCTATCCTGCTTTGCGTTTCAGCGGAGCAGGATAGAGAAGTATCACCGCCGAGATACTGATTCGTAACCGTTTCCATGGCAACCATGTCGAAGTTTTCACTCATTCCATAGCGGGTAATCATGGCACGGGCAAGCTTCGTAGCCTGCTCAATGTCGTTGGCAGCTCCGGTGGTAATGGAGCCAAATACCAGTTCTTCTGCCGCCCGGCCTCCGGTGAAGGTTGCAATCTTGTTTTCCAGCTCCTGCTTGTTCATCAGATAGTGGTCATTATTCTCCACCTGCAGCATATAGCCTAAGGCACCGGAGGTGCGGGGAATGATGGTGATCTTCTGCACCGGAGCGGAGTTTGTCTGCTTTGCGGCAACGAGGGCATGTCCGATCTCATGATAAGCAACGATCTTCTTCTCCTGATCCGTGAGGATCGCGTTCTTTTTCTGGTAGCCGGCAATGACCACTTCAATGCTCTCCTCCAGATCAGCCTGGGTAGCATAGCCGCGTCCGTCACGCACTGCGCGCAAAGCGGCTTCATTGACAATATTGGCAAGTTCTGCGCCGGAGGCACCGGAGGCCATGCGTGCAACTTGCAGAAAGTCCACATCGTCGGCGACCTTGATCTTTTTCGCATGCACCTTCAGGATGGCTTCCCGCCCTTTGAGATCGGGCAGTTCTACGGGGACACGCCGATCAAACCGGCCGGGGCGTGTAAGGGCCGGATCCAGTGACTCAGGACGGTTGGTCGCGGCGAGGATGATCACGCCATTGCTCCCGTCAAAGCCGTCCATTTCGGTAAGCAGCTGATTGAGAGTCTGTTCGCGTTCATCGTTGCCCCCGTACTGACCGCCGCTTCGCTTCTGGCCGATGGCATCGATCTCGTCAATGAAGACAATGCAGGGAGCTTTCTCTTTGGCCTGGCGAAACAGATCCCGCACCTTGGAAGCACCCATGCCCACAAACATTTCCACAAATTCCGAGCCAGACATGGAGAAAAAGGGAACATTTGCCTCACCGGCCACGGCCTTGGCCAGCATGGTCTTGCCTGTGCCCGGAGGACCGACAAGCAGGACGCCCTTCGGCATGGACGCGCCGATCTCCCGATACTTTACGGGGTTTTCCAGATAATCCACAATCTCCTGCAGGTTTTCCTCCGCCTCGTCAACCCCCTCCACATCGCTGAAGCGAATGCCATCGGAAGATTTGACATAGACCTTAGCGTTCGATTTGCCAAGATTGAACATCATGGATCCGGCACCGCCACCGGCTTTATCCATCAGCTTTTTCGACATGTACTGACCGAGCAGGACGAAAACGCCAATCGGCAGCAGCCATGACAAAAGCAGCGTTGCCAGGGGTGACGTTTCCTCTATGATCTCGCTTGTAAAGGTCGCTCCGGATGCATGAAGCCGCTCAACCAGGCCGGGATCCTCGATCACGCCTGTCCGGTAAATCACAGATTCCTCTTTGTCGGTGAAGATGATTTGATTCTGCCGGATCTGAACCTTTCCGATTTCTCCGTTTTCGGTCATCGTCATAAAGGTGCCGTAGTCGACATCCTCTATGGCTTTCCCAGCAAAATATGGGGCAATGAGACAGTTGAATACAAGGATTGCGAAAATCATCGCCACATAAAAATATATCAGTGGCTTTTTCGGGCGTTTTACTTCCTGCATGCGGGGTTCCTCCTCAAAATGTATTGATGGCTTCATGCTGTTGCTGACCGAGATCCGGGCTTATGCCTCTTTCGCCGTCTCGGCCTGCAGATGGTGGAGAATACAGTTGCCGATCCTCTCCTCCAAGCTGCGGTACTGCCGTATTTCTTCTTCTGTAAACTCCGCAAAACACACTGCGTCCACATCCCGTTCCAACTGCTGCAGTTCCTCTGTAAGCTCCGGTGCCTGGAAAGAGAAGTGTTCTTTGCCGGCAAGCGGAGACTCACGCCTCACCAGTCCGTCCGCCAGGAGTCGGGCCATTGCCACAATCACTGCAGGTTTTCCCATTCCGGTCAGCAGACACAGGCTCTCAACAGTGCAGGGTTCTTTGCTCTGTTCCATGCAGTATAAAAGTTTGATTCTTGCCTCATCCATTCCGTGCTTTCTGCCCAGCGTTTCCAAATACCGGCCAAGCAGCCGCGTTTCCAGAATCGCGCTGCGCATCGGGAAAGCCGCGCCGCTCTCGCCGGAAAGAGCAGAGAAGTCTGCCCCTTCGTTCAGCTTCCGTGTCCCCGGCGTAAACGGCAGCGCCAGACTGTCGTGACTGACAGCCAGCAGGTAGCCATAAATCACCGGCAGGCGTTCCTGATAGGCGGGGGTATCAAAGGTCTTCCTAAAAAACTCGTTATAGTAGCCAATGACACTTTTCTTCATTTTAATTGTGCTACTCAGATTCAGGCTCTGATCTACCAATGAGCCCTTGGTATACTGGTAATAATAAACCGGCGCTTTCAGGATCGCTATGTTTCTGACATGGAGGAGGTACTCCAGATTGAAGATCATATCCTCACTGTAGCTGATATTCTCATCCATGCGTATGCCGTATCGCTCTATGATGTCCCTTCGATACAGCTTGTTCCACAGGACACCGTAGTAGAGGTCCGCCGGTGAGCGCATCATTTCATCGGCATACTGCCGGAGTGTAAGTGTCCCACCAGTCTCAATGGACCCTTTTTCAGAGACATTCTCATCTACAACGCGATAAAAGTCTCCTACTGCGAGTTCCGCTGAATGAGCTTCCATCTCCCGCACCAGCAGCTTTGTAGCGTCCATCGGCAGCCAGTCATCCACATCCGCAAACTGCACATAGGTCCCGCTTGCCTCGTCAAGGGCCCGGTTGCGTGCGGAGGACACACCCCCGTTTTCCTGATAAACCGCCTTCACTCTGTGATCAGCAGCGGCAATCGCCTGCATGATCTCCCAGGAACGATCCCGGCTGCCATCATCTATCAGGATCAGTTCCAGCTCGGGGTAGTCCTGATTTAGAATGCTGTCCGCACAGCGTTTGATGCATTTCTCACCGTTGTACACGGGAACGATGACACTGACCTTTTCCATTCTTTATTCCTTCTTAAACAACACATATTTTTCCAATGGGAACAGCACGGCTACCTGCACCAGCCCGGCAGCCGCTGCGGCAACGGTTCTGGCCAGCATTGCGAAAGCTGTTGCAGACAATCTTGCAGTAATCCACCCCTGCAGCCACGTGGAAAAGAGAATCAGCGCTGTCAGAATCAGCAGATACACTGCGAGTCCTCTCCGACTTCCTCTGCCACGGAATGTGGTCTTCATGTTCATGAAATAGCCGTAAAGATTGGCGATAAAATTTGACAGGAAGAACGGGAGCACATATCCCCAGGTCACAACACCGTCAACCACATAGGGGGAAGACCCCTCAAAAAGTGTGTCCGGCCGAAAGACAGGACGCATAATCGGGGGCAGTTTGGCTGTAAGGCCGTCAAAAATCAAGGGCAGCAGGTTGGCGAGAGCAAGCTGCAGCAGCGTGATGCTGAAGGATACCAAATTGAACTTGATTAATTGCCAGAGGGTACTGTCTCCAAATCGGGAGTCGATTTTTTTTAGAAAAGACATGTCAGTCCTCTTTCGTGAAAGCTCGTTCATCTCGTTTGATTTCATTCCCTGATCACAGGATCCGGGGGCTGCAGCCCAGATCTATCAGGCTGACGCCCACTGTGATAACGCAGCAGCCGATCAGCGCGCCGATCGCGCCAAGTCCCAGCATGGGATGGAGGATAACGATGGCACCGAAGATGGTCAGCAGAGCACCAAGAATCACGGAAATCATTTTTCGTGTCATCATGATTCAAAACCCCTTCCTGAAAGTGAACTCCCCACCGGAATCGGTGGGGAGCTGTCAAAAGATCGATTAGCCTTCAATGGCAATGTGCTTCTTTTCAGGCAGCTGCGGCTTGGCTTCCTTGGTATATGCCGCAAGGAGAGATGAGGAAACCCGGAACCTAAGTTCCGGATCACTTTCCTTCTTGTGAGTATGTTATACCACTATTATTAGCACTCGTCAATAGAGAGTGCTAATAATTCTGTGTCATATTTGTTAACTCTCCGGATTTCTCGCCTCAAGCAAAGGCAACATGATCACGAATCAAAACCACCGGTTGAACCGGTGGTTTGATCAAGCCCTATAAGGGCTTATCTCCTGTGGTCGCCCCCTTAAGGGGGCATTGAAAAAAGTCTGACAACCACACTATTATCACTGGCAA
>JAFSLL010000112.1 GCA_017448455.1 Oscillospiraceae bacterium
AAATCCCCTATGAAGTATACAAAAACGACCACAACAAAGTCGTAGGAACCAGCGGACCGTCCTATTACATCTACAGCAGCGGCAGCGGAACGCTGACGCCCTATGGCGGTGGCAGCGGCGGATGGTCATGGCTGGACGGCTGCAAAATCACGGTCTATCCCATTACGGAGAAGTTTGCCCTGGTTATCTACGGGGAAGCCCACTGGCTGAAAGAGATGTTCCAGGTTAACCTGGTAGTCCACAACGATTCTGCGCTGGATTCCCTTTCCGACACCGTTGCCACGCTGGAACTGCCGGAGGGGATGTCCCTGGCGGATATGGTAAGCGGACAGCAGACTGCCTCGCAGATTCTCGGAGATATTCCTTCCAAGGGGAGCGCGAACGCTATCTGGTATGTCCGCGGTGACGCAGAGGGCGAATACACGCTGAAGGCTTTTGTCGAAGCGGTGAGTGAGCCCAACGGCGATACGATCACGGCGGAATTCGAGACAACCGACCCGGTCAAGGTCTATGCCGGCTCTGCGCTGCACATGACGATCACCTGCGAGGATATGGCGGAGCGAGGCAAGGATTATCCGGTGAAATTCCGCCTGGAAAATGTCTCTGACCGCACATTGTATAACCTCTCGTTTGGCCTGACGGCTGCGGAGCAGTACAAGATCGTCGGCTACGGCGACAAAGAAAGCTGGCTGCCGATCACCGACTGCCAGTTTGGAGAGGCGTTCACCAAAAATGTGGACGCGCTTGCGCCGGGCGGCTATATCGAGATGGAGCTGTCCACCACAATCTGGTTCAACTCCGCGCTGGAGCTGATTGCCTTCACGAAGCTGGGCGCATTTGTCGATGTTGCCTATTACCTGACGGATGTTTCCGTCCTGACCATGGAGGGCAGCACGACGGAGATCCCCTATGACATCGTGGTTGAGCGGGCAGAGAGAGACACCTGGATCGACTGGCTGATCGACATTGTCTCGGATGAGCTGCTGGGTGATGAACTCCCGTCCGGGGACGTCGGCGGCACCATGATCGAAATTATCGGAGAGGGGCTCGAGCTTGATGTTCCCTTTATCAAGTACGCCAAAACGCTTTTAAAGCTGCAGCAGGGAGAAACCAATTATACCCTGGTTGTCAGCATTGACGACGGGCGCGGCACGGCGAACTCCGTGGAGAATGATATCATACGCATCACGGACGGCACGGAAGGGCAGGGGGTCATCGACTTCCTGAACGGGACGAAGTGGAAACTCTCAACCCGGGAGGCCAAAATCGAACTGAAAGCGCCGGGAAGCACCTATATCAAAATCGGCGTTGAGGACAGTTACGGGAACATGGAACGGGAGTATACGCTGAATATTACCGGCGAGGACACCCAGGTCAAGGACACCCTGACGATTTCCGGGGACGGCATAGAGAATACCTTCCGTTTGGACGAGAACGAAGTGAAAGCATCCGCAAAACGAGTGGAAGACCAGACCGTCGAAGCACTGAAGAAGAATCCCTTCCTCTGGATTGATTCCGGGATCGAGTTAAAGGTGGATCAGAAGACCTCCGACAGCAACAATGGTTATACCGTGATTATCTTCAACGAGGACAAATCCGGCGGCGGTATTCTGACAACGGAAACACACAATCGGATTTCCGTCAGCGGCACCACAGCGTCATTGGAGTTTACGCGTGAAGGCTGGCAGAGTCTGGCGGAACAGAGCGGAGAAGAGTTCACCATCGCTGCCCGTCAGCTGACAAGAGAAGAAAAAGACGCCCTTGGTCTGGACGGCAATATCTATGAGTTCAAGGCGGAATCCGGCAGCAGCAAGATCAGCAGCTTCGGGGATGAGAGCGTCATTATTTCCGTGCCGTATGTGCTTGGCGATGCGGATAATCCCGATGAGCTGTATGTGGAGCACTTCAAGACTGACGGCACCAGTGAAACCCTGAACGCGATTTATGATGCGGACTCTAAAACCGTCACCTTCGAAACGAAGAGCTTCTCGTACTTCCGGATCGGGAATACCAAGCAGAACACCTTCCACTTTGACGATGTAACAAACCCGAACGACTATTTCTACGAGCCGGTATACTGGGCAGTGGAGAACGGCATCACAAAAGGAACAACCCCGACAACTTTCAGCCCGTGGGGCAACTGCATGCGCTCCCAGATCGTGACCTTCCTGTGGCGGTATTACGGAGAACCGGAACCGACGGTATCCAATCCCTTCACGGACGTAAAGCCGAGCGACGGCTTCTACAAGGCGGTGCTCTGGGCGGTGGAGAACGGGATCACGACCGGCAAGACGCCGACGACCTTTGACCCGTGGGGTCCGTGTACGCGCGGACAGGTGGTGACCTTCCTGTGGCGCGCTGCCGGGAAACCGATGCCGAGCACGACGGCGAACTTCAAGGATGTAAAGCCGAGCGACTACTTCTACTACGCGGTAAGCTGGGCAGTGGAGAACGGCATCACGACGGGCACGACGCCGACGACCTTCAACCCATGGGGGACCTGTATGCGCGCACAGGTGGTAACCTTCCTGTACCGCATGTCAAATTAAAAGCGCTTCCTCAACAGGGAAGGAACAGAATAAGACATCGTCTCTGCTTCAGTGATGAGGCAGAGACGATGTCTTATTCTGAAGAATACAAGATACGGTATTTCCACACCGAAAAACCAGAGAAAGATGCTGTATCTTGTGCTTTTGCAGCAAAAACCACTTGTGTTTTCCGCATGCTTATCTTATATTAGAAAATAAGGATTTATGGTTCGGAATCAAAGCGATCAAAGATCAAAAAATAACAGAGGAAGAAGGAAGAAGCATGAACGGAAAGAAACTGCTGGCAATGCTGCTGTGCATTGCGATGTGTATATCCATGTTCCCGACCTGGGCATTTGCGGCGGAAGACGTACTCCCGGAGGAAACAGAGGAAACACAGGTTGAGACCGTAGACGAAGCTGCGGCGGAAGCGCCCGCGGAAGAGCCGGCTCAGAAAGAGCCGGAGCACGTACAGGAAGAAGCTGCCGAAGAGCCGCCGACGCCTGTCGCGGATGAAAATACAGACGAGCCGGAGGCCGCCGTACAGGAGCAGGCCGAAGTTGTCACGCCCGAAGAAGCCGACGTGGAGGCTGCGGCAGCGACGGAAACCGTTTCGGACCAGGCGAAGGCCGAACAGGCGGAAGAGGACATCATTCTGGAACTTGCAGGCCCGTCAGAGACCGTTGTCTCTTCTGACAGCACGGACAACGCCGAACTGCTGGATGACTACGCTGCCCAGCAGATCTGTTCCCTGCTGCCGGGCACTGGCGTCAGCGGCATGTTCAAGGCACCGAAAAACGCCGGCAGCAAACTGACCGGCAACAACAGAGCTGCCTATGATATTCTGAAAGGCTATATTGCGGAAGTCGCCGAAGGCTCCCGTACTTCTACCGTGTTCACCATTACACTGGCGGAGATGGGCCATACCAAGCTGAGCTGGACAGCGGAAGAGCTTGGAGTTGAAAGCATCTTTGCTCTGGATGAGAATGGCGACTACGCACTCAACGAAGAAGGAAAACGCTATCTATCTAAGGCAGCAACAAACGCGGTAGACAGCATCGTAGGCATCAGTCTGAGCCAGATCGTGAGTGCCCTTCTGGCCGACTGCCCCTATGAGCTCTACTGGTATGACAAAACGGTAGGTGCCAGTTATAGTGGCTATTCTTATCGTGCGACCAGTTCTTCCATCTCGGTTGAGGGAGGCTATGTCTTCAGCTTCCCGGTTGCGGGTGACTATGCAGCAGGTACCTGTGCGGTTGATCCGCAGTACGGTACCGCCATCACCACCGCGGTCACAACCGCGTCCGGCATCGTGGAGAGCTGCGCGGATTACAGCGACCTGAACAAGCTGAAGGCATACAAAGATGAGATCTGCGGCCTGACCTCGTACAACAGTTCCGCGGCTGCCGGCAGCTATGATTACGGCTACGGCAACCCCTGGCAGCTGATCTGGGTGTTTGACGGAGACTCCGCCACCAATGTGGTCTGCGAAGGCTATTCCAAGGCCTTCCAGTATCTCTGTGACCTGAGCACCTTCAGCAACGTAACCTGTTACACTGTTACGGGCAGCATGGCCGGCGGCACGGGCGCGGGCGGTCATATGTGGAATATGGTGACCATGGGCAACGGCAAAAACTACCTTGTCGATGTAACCAACTGCGATGAAAGAACCATCGGTTACCCGAACTGCCTCTTCCTTGCGGGCACTGCCAACGGCAGTGTCAGCGAAGGTTATACCTTTGACTGCAATGGCACAGGTATCCGCTATACTTATGACTCAAGAGCCATCGCACTGTACACAGAAGAAGATTTGACCGTCTCCGCGTACAACTACGCCGACGAGCCGGGAACATCCTATCCCACAGAGGACAGCATCTTTTCTTCCGATGTAATAGACGGCAGCGTCACCAACAGTTCGGCGGAGATGACGGTAACCATGTCCATAACTGCGGAAACCGCGGAAGCGGGTTACAACTGGGGCATGATGGTCAGTACCAGCAACACCTTCAAAGACGCTGAAGGCAACGATGCCTACATGATCTGGGGGTGGCACCCGTCCAACGAGCCGCGGGAGGGCTGGACAACCGGTCATGATATCGCCAACCTGGTTCCGGGTACGACGTATTACTACAAAGCGGTTCTTTATCGGGACGACAACTACGGACAGCAGACGATTCTGAAGGAAGAAGACATCGCGCAGCCGCACACCTTCACCACAACCGGGACAATCGCGGATCTGGACACGGTTGAAATCGGCACAAACAGCGTCCCTGGCTGTACGCACAATGTATTGCGCTTTGAAGCCGAGACGAGCTGCCTGGTTGTGGTCTCCTGGACAGACGCGGATTATATAAACCTGCGGAATACAGACAGCAGCTGGAAGGACTGCAGAAATGTCTGGGATGAGTCGACCCAGACATCCCGGATCATATTCAGCGCTGTTGCGGGAGAAACTATTCTCTTCAACGTGGACAGCTTCGACGTTGGACAGGAGGGTACAGCGCACTTTACTGTGCAGTATGCCCAGGATGTTGCCAGAGAGCTGACAGTCGGCAGCCCGCTGACCTGCGACGATGCGCTGCCGCTCTACTGGTATGTCCTTCCCAAGGTCAATACCTGGTATGCGATCAGCCTGACCCAGCCCGGACAGTGGTCCAATATCATAATCTGGGATAACGGAGAAATCCAGGACTGGGGTACCGGATTCGCTGTGATCTGGGATGAAGAGGAATCTGCTTACTACAGCGAGACAGGCGCTTCTTTTCTGTGGATTGAGTTCGACGAATCCGCGGCGTCACCGGTGCTGACACTGGAGGAGATCGAGGTTCCGGACCAATTCAGCGTGGAAACCGGCGAGATAGGGACAGACGCCTACGGTTCCACCTGGGCGGACATCCCCGTCTTATACGGCGCCCCATACAGTGATGACGTCGAGTACGACCGCGGTGTCTACTTTGGGCCGAAAACAGTTATTGACACTCAGTTCGCTGATCAGAGCGGGTTTTACGGCGATGATCTGTGGGACTACTCAATTCGCGAAGAACGCGGAGATTATTCCAGGAGCGCCCCCGCATCAGCCAATTCATTCCGTTCGTATCATATAGACGATCTCGTGCCCGGCGTTACCTATTATTACCAGGCCTGGCTGCGGATTTGGACGAAAGATATGGACGGAGAATGGGTTTACGGCGGAAGAATCTTCGGTTCACTGAAGAGCTTTACAACCAGAGACGACGCGACGTTCACTCCGATATCAGCCGGACAGACGGCAGCATTACCGGAGAATGAAAAGACCATCTATTCCTTTACGCCGACGGAAACCGGCATGTACGCCATCCGGGCGCAGGGATACATGGATATTACGGTTCGCAGCGCGGACGGCAACTGGATCACCGGCCAGTGGAACGGACCGGATGAGTATGGCAACGGCAATCCGGACTTCGAGTTCCGCACGGGCTTTATGGCCAAGGCGGGCGAGCCCCTGTACATCTATATCGGCAACTGGCAGGGAGAGAGTTCCTTTACTCTGGATACCGCATCCAGGATCGTGCCGGAGCTGGTATTGGACGGTGAGAATCAGACCTTCTGGGGGCGTCAGGTGCTGCAGTTCACTGCGGCTGAGACAGGCTGGTACATTTTCCATATTGACGCGCACTCCGAGTATGACTGGGATTATCAGCTGAAGATTGCCGATATTGAGAACTTCTACTGGCTCGTGAACTATGATACCCCGAACTTGATGACCCTGCAGCTGCAGGAGGGAGAAACCGTTTATCCGGGCAGCTGGTTTGACGATGAGAATGCCACCGCCACCTATACGGTGACGCGGATGGTACCGGCAACGGAAGACACGATTTCTTCCGATGCGCCGGCGAAGGTGGACGGCACAACTGCGGAGATTGCCGTGACGATGTCCGTCACGGAGGAATCGGCGATCGCCGGCTATAGCTACGGGGTGATGTACAGTGTCAGCCCCAGCTTCCAGGATGAAGAAGGCAACGATTCCTATATCTTATGGGGAGGACGGCCGTCCAGCGAACCCCGCAGCGGGTATCAGACCGACGTCTTTATCGCGAGCCTGGTTCCCGGCACGACCTATTACTACCGCGCCGTACTCTTCCGCGAGGTAGAAGATTGGCACATCAATGAGGACGGCAGCAGCTGGACCGAATGGAGACGGGACATCCTTGCGCTGGAGCCGATCGATACGACAACTCACAGGTTTACAATAGACGGCTCAGCCAGTGATCTGGACGAGATGCTCCTTGATGTTCCGGTCAGCCTGCCGGAGAACAGCGCGCCGGTATACCGCTTTACGCCGTCCGACAGCGGACTTTACGCGATCAAAGCGGTAAATGTGGACTATGTCAATATCATCAATACGGATGGCCACATGGCCTCCTGGGAAGAGAATATTCTGTGGCTGGCAGGCTGCGACTATACTGCGTTTTTCTATGCCGATGCCGGAGAAACAGTCTGTGTCTCGGCAGGACACTGGAACGACTGGTATGGCAGTCTCACAGCGGTCTCGGCAGATACGCTGGCAGCGGAAGCAACTGTCGGCGGAGAAAACAGTTCCGGACAGGCGCCCGAACTCTTCCGCTTCACGGCCGAGGAGGCAGGCTGGTATCTCTTCAGCGTTGATCATCCCGAAAACTGCTGGTACCGCGTCTTCTGCGAGAGAGACGACGGATGGACGAACAAAGACGGCGCACAGGATTATTGGTATCTGCAGCAGGGCAAGACCATCTATCTCTCACTTTCCTTCGATCCGGAGCAGATCCCCGTTATGAAACTGAGCGTGGAGTCGCTGGGCGAGGATTTCCAGTCCGTATGTGAAAGGGTTGCGGCGGATCCGGATTATCGCTATGACTTCACGATCGAATTTGATGAGACGGTGAGCGGCACGCTGGAGATCCCCGCCAACATGTGTCTCCATGTACGAGGCAATATGACGGTAACGGATGGCGCTGCCTTGAATATCAAGGGCGAAGTCATCATGGAACAGCAGTATACGGGGAAAGACATTGCCTTCACAGTTGAAAGAGGCGGAGCCGTGAACCTGCTGGAAGGCGAGGATTATGCCGGAACCCTCTGCATACAGGGTGAGGCTGCACTCCGCAACAGCGGTTTGATCACGCAGGGAGAGTATTCCACGGTTGAGATCTGGGGCGATGTGGAATCAATTCCGGGTATTCTGGAAAACAGCATTTCGGGACTTGCGAATGACGAACTTGTGATCACATGTGCCGCTGGCAACCAAGGTGCATTCGAAACAGCCATGGCCTGGTCCGGAACCTACAAAGTGGTGAATCTCCTGCTGGTTGAAGAGCTCGATGCAACGCTGAACGGCGATATCCCGGACGGCATTGTGATTGTGGTCAACACGGGAACCTCTCTGACCATTCCGGACAGCGCCGAGGTTAACCTCGACGGCTGGGTAGCGATGGAAGGCGGTACCGTTGTAAATGACGGTACGCTGAATATCCGGAGCGGCATCGGCATCTGGAATACGGATTCTCTGGTTCAGAATAACGGAATTGTCAATCTGACCGGAGGCATATATCTCAGACGGGACGACGCGAGCAATACCATTGATAACACCGGAGGCGTTTTCAACAAGATCAATAACCCCGATCTGCCGGAAGGGATCGTTATCAGCGGCGGTACCGTGAATGACGTTTCTGCGCCGGAGGACAACAGGGCGGGAGACAATATCACGTGGGTCCTCGATAACGGCACACTGACGCTCACGGGCACCGGCGCCATGTGGGATTTTGCGACAGAAGAAGGCTATGCGCCTCCCTGGTACGATGACAGGTATGCGGTTTCCCGCATCGTGATCACTGACGGCATCACGCGTGTTGGAAACTGGGCCTTTGCGGAAATGCCGTACCTGACGGAGGTTACACTCCCTGCCGATTTAACGGCAATCGGTGAAGACGCGTTTGCCAACTCTACAGCCTTAACGGAGATTATGCTGCCGACAGCTGTAACGGAACTTGGCGACTACAGCTTCTATGGCAGCGGTCTGACATCCGTTGTGATTCCAAACGGTATAAGCAGGCTTGGAGAAGGCATATTCATGGGCTGTGAGAAACTGGAAACCGTCACAATTCCAACCAGCCTCGCGGAAGTGGGCTACGGCTGTTTTGCGGGCTGCGAAGCCCTTGAAACGGTTATCTATGAAGGCTCGGAGCCGCAATGGGACGAGATCAGCATCGCGGAAGGCAATGAACCCTTATTAAACGCAAACAGGGAATACTCTGTCCACACCCATGTCTGGGGCGAAGCCGTCTGCGAGAATGAGGTAGAGGCGACCTGCACACAGGAAGGCAGCTATGACGAAGTCGTGTACTGCACAGTCTGCGGGGAAGAACTGAGCCGCGAAACCTTGACGATCCCGGCAACCGGCCATACACCGGTAACAGATCCCGCGGTGCCGGCGACCTGCGAAGAGACCGGCCTGACGGAAGGCAGTCACTGCACAGTCTGTGGCGAAGTGCTGGTTGCCCAGGAAGTGATCCCCGCGCTGGGCCATGACTGGGACGAAGGCGTCGTAACAACAGCGCCGACGTGCACCGAGGCAGGCGTCAAGACCTACACCTGCAAACATGACGGGACGCATACCAGAACAGATACCATTCCGGCAACCGGGCACATCCCCGGGGAGCCGGTCCGCGAGAACGAAGTACCTGCGACGGAGACAACCGCCGGCAGCTATGACGAGGTTGTTTACTGCACCGTCTGCGGCGAGGAGTTGAGCAGGATACAGAAGACAATTCCTGTTGCCTTCCGCTTTGACGATGTAACAAACCCGAACGACTACTTCTACAAGCCGGTATACTGGGCAGTGGAGAACGGCATCACGAAAGGAACAACCCCGACAACCTTCAGCCCGTGGGGGAACTGCATGCGCTCCCAGATCGTGACCTTCCTGTGGCGGTATTACGGAGAACCGGAACCGACGGTATCCAATCCCTTTACAGACGTAAAGCCGAGCGACGGCTTCTACAAGGCGGTGCTCTGGGCAGTGGAGAACGGGATTACGACGGGCAAGACGCCGACGACCTTTGACCCGTGGGGTCCGTGCACACGCGGACAGGTGGTGACCTTCCTGTGGCGCGCGGCAGGGAAACCGATGCCGAGCACGACGGCGAACTTCAAGGATGTAAAGCCGAGCGACTATTTCTACTACGCGGTAAGCTGGGCAGTGGAAGAGGGCATCACGACGGGCACGACACCGACGACCTTCAACCCGTGGGGGACCTGTATGCGTGCGCAGGTGGTAACCTTCCTGTACCGCATGTCATACTAAAAGAAAAACCATCAGGAAAATAAAATAGACAGACGCAGGCAGAGAAGACCCCGGAACCGCCCGGGATCTTCTCTGCCTGCCTTATCGACTGTGAATTCGGCCTTGCAATCGGAACGGCAAACAATATCTCTATATCCGTAAACGGATCGGCAGCAGACTGACTTCCACCTATGTGGGCGAATATTCGGATGAGTTATATCAGCTGCTGCTGAGAAATGCCCGTGAAGGCAGAGAGCTGAAAAAGACTATCCGGAGGCTGGACAAAGAGCTGGCACAGCTCGGATATTCCAATACGGAACTTTTACCGAGGGTGCAGCTGAATCTGGATTTTGCCAGAGCCAATATGAAGTCGAATATCTATGATCAGGCAGTGCTGGAAGGTGTTGCCACAACATTTCCGCAGACAGAGGAGATCATCGAAAACGGCAGGATCAGTGGCATGTCTGCTTCCGATGTGCAAAAAATACTGAATCTGAAGCATGCTTGGGAGTTCGTGCTCGATCCGGATGTCATCCGTTATCCGACGGACTATTCCATCTTATGCCATGTCGCAAAGCTGGTAAATGAAGGGTTTTATCAGGATGGAGGACGCATCCGCGGTGTTCCGGTTCTGATCGGCGGCACCAGCTATATTCCGCCGCTTCCGATAGAGAGCGTTGTCAAAGAGAATCTGGCAGCGATACTGACAGATTCAGATCCTGCCGAAGACAAGGCAATCCGGCTCTGCCTGTATTGTATGAAGACGCAGATCTTTCTTGACGGGAACAAGCGGGCCGCGGTAATTTTTGCGAATCATTACATGATTTCTCAGGGAGCAGGGATGATTATTATTCCGAAGAAAGAAGTTCCTGAATTCAAAAAGCTGTTGGTGGCATATTATGAAGGGAAAGTTTGGGAGGAGATCATGGCTTTTATGAAAGACAGATGTGTCATGAGCTTTTAACCAGGGGAAATATACCCGTCGTCATAACGGGTGGTCAGCCCAATGAACTTCAAGAAGATTCTTGCCTTCATGATGAATTCCGGTTTCGGAATAAGTTGCGCTCAAAACACAATTAAATTCCGAAATCGGAATTTTATGATTGACGGCCCGTTCTCCCTGATGTATAGTATGAGAAAGGGAGCGTGATCTGCAATGATAGAACGCCATGAATATTTGAACGAGCTGCAGAAATGGAAAAATGAAAAGGTCATCAAAGTCGTAACGGGCCTGCGGCGCTGCGGAAAGTCAACGCTGCTTTCCATGTTCCAGGAACAGCTTCTGAAAAGCGGCACAGCAAAAGAGCAGATTATTTCCATCAATTTTGAAGATCTGCAGTATGAAACGCTGAAGGATTACTCGGCATTGTATCGGCATGTCACGGAACGCCTGTGCCGGGATCGGATGAACTATATTTTTCTGGATGAGATCCAGATGGTTCAGGATTTTCAGAAGGCGGTGGACAGCCTGTATATCAGGGACAACGTCGATCTTTATATCACCGGATCAAACGCATACCTCCTGTCCGGCGAACTGGCGACCCTGCTGTCCGGCAGGTATGTTGAGATCAGGATGCTCCCACTGTCTTTCAGAGAGTATTGCGAACTGAAAGGCAGCGGAGAGGGAGATGCCCTCTTTTCAGAGTATATGAGGTACGGTGCATTGCCCTATATTGCCGCGATGGACGATCCGGCGTCCAAAGCTGATGTTTATCTGGAGGGCATCTATAACACGATCATCGTCAAGGATATTGAACTTCGCCAGCAGCGGAGAGAGAACGATCCGAACAAGCGTAAAATCACTGATATGACTCTTCTCAGAAACATTGCCCGGTTTCTTGCCGAATCCGTTGGCAGTCCGGTTTCCGTAAAAAGTATCTCCGATTATATCACTTCTACAGGGAGGAAAATTTCGCAGAACACCGTCAACGATTATGTGGAAGCACTCATTGAGCCTTACATTTTCTATCCTGCGGAGCGTTTTGATATCAAGGGAAAACAGCTGCTGAAACAGAACCACAAGCTTTATATCGTGGATTTGGGATTGCGAAGACATCTGGTCCCAAAGCGAAACTATGATCTGGGTCACTCACTGGAAAACCTCGTTTATCTGGAACTGCTCCGCAGAGGATTCACTGTAATGATCGGCAAAGCAGGAAGCGCGGAAGTGGATTTCGTCGCCAAAAAAGGTGATAACATATTATACTTTCAGGTGGCGGCCTCTCTGATAGAGGAGAGCACTTTCGTGCGTGAGTTTGCGCCATTGAAAGCCATAGCCGATAACTATCCAAAGACCATCCTCACCTTGGACCACTTCACTCCCGGCAATTATGACGGCATCACAGTAGCCAACGCAGTAGACTGGCTCTTGGAATAAGAAAGAGAGGCCGCACCAATAAACAAAACGCCCTACAAATTGGGTTATGAACTGCACCCCGTCAAGTAGACAGTGAAAAAAATAGAAGAAAGTTCACAGCACTGCAGCGCTGTGGCAAGCGCAGATTCCGGTTGCTGCTAAGGCATCCGACCGGAATCTGCGGTTTTTTATGCCGCTAAATACAGGTTGTACTTCTCCATCGGTGTGAGGACGCCGAGGTTGCGCTGAACACGCCGGTTGTTGTAGTAACGGATATAATTCTCAATCATATCAATCAACTCTTTCTTGGGGTTGAAGCGCCTGCCGTAGTAGCGTTCCCGCTTCAAGATGCCCCAAAATCCTTCCATAGGGCCGTTGTCAATGCACTTAGCCACGCGGGACATGCTTTGCTTTATGCCGGCCTTCTCCAATTTGTGATGGAAGGTGGGATTGGTATACTGAAAGCCGCGATCACTATGAAACAGCGGATGAGCGTCAGGATTGGCTTTTATGGCCCGGTCAAAGGTCTTAAAAACCAGCGGGTTGTCGTTCTTGTCACCAACGACATAGGCAACAATACAACGGTCATAGAGGTCGAGGATCGCGCTGAGATAAACCTTATGTGCCTCAATGCCCTCGTACCATTTGAACTCTGTTACATCGGTAAGCCATTTCTCATTTGGCTTGTCTGCACGGAAGTTTCGGTCAAGGAGATTTTCGGCTATGTACTGTGGATTCTTTGCCCGTTTTGTGCAGCCGTGGTTGTTGTACTTGCTGGTAGCTCACCTTGTACTTCAGCGCCATCTCTCCGTAGTTTTTCCCTGACGCCAGACAATCCTTTACAATTTCCAGACGTTCTTCTTTCGTTGTATCCCGTCCCTGCTTCATGTAGCTTCCGCCTCCTGAATGTGTTCTTCGGCTGAAATTTCCATGAGCATTATACACCTTTATCCACTTTCGGAAAGTGTGCGTGTCCCGTATGCCGTATTTTCTACATATGCTCTGTATGCTTCCTCCTCCCTGTAAATACTCTTTCACGGCGTCTTCTTTCATTTCCGCTGTGTATGTTTTCATTCCTCGATGCGTAAATCCCGCGACCCCTTCATTCTCGTATATGCTAATCCACATCTTTACCGTCTCAAAGTCTGCTCCCACTTCCCGCGCCGCTTCGCTTATACTAACCTTTTGCCTTAAATATTCTCGTACAATCCTTACTTTTTCTTCTGCGCCTATCTTTTGCTTTTTAGGCATAACAATGCTCCCCCTATGCTTGACAGTGTTTTTATCTTTTCACTGTCTCTCATAGAGGGAGCATATCAATGCATGACAGTCCGGGGCAATGGCTTTATTCGGCTGTTATTTCTTTTTGCAGAATTTGTGGCAGCACTTGCCGCCCGCCTTTTTGGGAAGCGGCTCTCCCTTGATTGCGGCGACGATTGCATGGCGATGCACGAAAACCAGGTAGGTCAGGCAGCAGCACAGGATCGTTGCCAGCGCCCAGAGCAGGAATTTGCCGACCTTCATCCAGGCCTTTTCCAGTTTTTCTTTCACAGGGTTCCCTCCTTTTTATATGAATTGTTTATCGCACAAGCTGCCGGTCAAAACCGGCTTTTATAAGCCGTTCTCCGGCTCTCCGGACATAATTCGGTATTTCCACCGGCACCTGATACCCTCTTTGCGCATAGGTCTCCAGCCGGAACAGATCCCCGACCATGATGGAGACTTCCTGGCCTGTCGGACCGCCGGGGAAGTACTCCTCGAAAGGGATATCCGGCGTCCCGATGCTCCAGCGGACTTCGGGCCACTGTTTTTGCCCGGTAGCCAGCGTACGCCTGTTCATATACGGCTTGCAGACGATCAGCCCGCTTTTCGGCTGAATACCCCGGTTTTCCAACAAACTCCGCGTGAAGGTGAAGTTCTCTCCCGTGTTGGATGCATGGCACTCCAGTAGCAGGGCTTTCTCCGGGACACCGTGATCCAGGCAGATCCGCCCGAAGATTTTAGCTTCCGGTTCCGTCCAGATATTCTGTGTGATCCGACCCAGGCCTCCCGTGCAGACAAGCAGCGGTGCGCTGCCGGAGAGATAGAGCTCTGCGGCATACCCGGGCACCCGCCTGTCATGGCTCCCCAGTACCAGGATCATCTCCGCCCCGGCTGCGGGCTCGGGAGCGTCTCTCAGAAAGTCATAGATTGTTTTGACATCCATCGTCCTTCACCGCCCGTTGTCATCATTGTTTGGCCCCGTACCAGCCGGGATGCAGGCATGTGCTTTCGTACTATGATCATTGTACCACAAGTCCGGACAGGATGGAATGCCGATCTGTCAGATAAGAGGACGGAAAACTTGGCGAAATTCTCTGACAATCAGAATCAGCCCCGTCCTTCCCGGCGGGCTTTTCCATCATCGGGAAGGCCGCAGATTCCTTTTTGGATGCGGTTCACATATTATTAACCAGACAATTCTGCCTGTTTTTATTGGAAACACCTTGTTTTCTGCATGGATTTGCCTTATATTTAAACAAGGAAGAAAATACTGCAGCTTGATCACGACAGAGTAAAGGAGGCAAGACATGAACGTGAAAAAGATACTGGCGTTGGTTCTGTGCATGGTGATGTGCGTTTCCCTGATCCCGACGGAAGCATCTGCGGTGCAAGAGTATATTTCACTCGACAAAAAGTGGCGCTGCTCAGTTGGAAAGTACGGCAATACACTTACGATCAGCGAATACCTGGCTGATAATTCAACAGAAATTGTACCGGGGATAATATGGCTCGATAAAGAATCATCTATGCCCGTTACCGTGATCGGGTACGCGTTTAAGAACAACTCCAAAATAGAGATAGTGTACGCGAATAATGACACGCTGGAGGACATCGGTCCGGAGACCTTCAAAAACTGCACGTCGCTGGTAGGTGTTACATTTTCCTCTCATCTCCAGTCTATTGATAAAACAGCCTTTGACGGGGTGGACCTCTCCAAACTTCAGATCGAATATTATGGCAACTTTGAACAGTGGAAGAAACTGGCGCCTGCTCTTGTGCCTCCAACCATAGATGGTCTTGCAACTATCAATGAAGGCGTTTCGACCAATTATTATGCTCTGACAATCAACTATGTATATGAGGACGGGACACAGGCGGCAGATACGCATTATGAATTGATGATAACGCAGTTTCCGAGTGACGGATCGATGGTTCGTACCGATTATTCCGTTTCTTCGCCCGAAATTGCGGGATATATCCCCGATAAGGAAGTCGTGGAAGGAGAAAGCAGTATACATAACGAAACGGTTACCGTCACCTATTACACACCCCGCTCGGTAATCATCTCCTCCACCGGGCATGGGTACGTCAGCGCCAATGTCAATTCCGGTATCCCCGGCACGGAGGTCCAGCTGAGCGCCCGGCCTTACCCACGCTACCGGTTCAAGGAATGGCGGGTTCTCTCCGGAGGCGTCACGGTGGAGAGTAACAAGTTTACGATTGGCCAGGAGGACGTTCGTATACAGGCAGTTTTTGAACCGGACCCGACCATAAACTACAGCGTCACGGTGACCACCGACGGGCACGGAACCGCAAGCGCTGATGTCTCTTCCGGCAATTATGACACGGTGGTCAATCTTTCTGCCGAACCTGCCGGAGGTTACCGGTTCAAGGAATGGCAGGTTCTCTCCGGCAACGTCTCGGTGGAAAACAACAGTTTTAAGATCCGTACAAACGACGTGGAGATCAAGGCGATCTTCGAAGAGGTAGACAAGTCCCAGCTTGAAGCGGCGATCACGTACGCGGAAGGGCTGACGGCGAGCGACTATACCGCAGGCAGCTGGTCCGCCGTGCAGACGGCGCTGAGCTCTGCGAAGACGGTCTATGCGAAGGCGGACGCGACGCAGGACGAAGTGGATGCCGCACAGATCACGCTGGACAACGCGGTAGCCGCACTGGTGCTGAAGGGAGACGAACCGTTCCAGTTTGACGACGTTACCGATCCCACTCAATACTTTTACAACCCCGTTTATTGGGCAGTAGAGAATGGGATCACAAAGGGTAAGACAGCGACGAGCTTTGACCCGTGGGGAACCTGTATGCGTTCGCAGATTGTTACCTTCCTGTGGCGGTATTACGGAGAGCCGGAGCCGAGTGTAACGACGAATCCGTTTACAGATGTAAAGCCGAGCGACAGTTTCTACAAGGCGGTACTCTGGGCAGTGGAGAACGGGATCACGACGGGCAGGACAAAAACGACCTTTGATCCATGGGGTGACTGTACGCGAGCACAGGTGGTGACCTTCCTGTGGCGCGCAGCCGGGAAGCCGGCGCCCCAGAAGACTGCAAGCTTCACAGATCTGGAGAAAGGCGCGTACTATGTAGACGCGGTGAGCTGGGCTGTGGAAAATGGAATCACGACAGGAACGACGGCCACGACCTTCAGCCCGTACACGGCCTGCAGGCGCGCGCAGGTGGTGACTTTCCTGTACCGTATGGATCAGGGAAGCTAAACTCCTGACGCGGAAAAACGAATACAACAGCAAAAGGGAAGACCCTGGACAGCCGGGGTCTTCTCTGTTTGTTTGCCGGATCGCGAAAAAACTGAGCAGCAAAGCAATGACTTTTGTTCCCGCTTATGATATAATCACTTATTACGGTAGAAACAGCAGCGTCAGCTTCTCATCGACGGAAGGAATGACATGTATGAATCAGACAGAAAAACCGGTTTTCCCGATGTATTACAGCCGTTTTGCCAACTTCGGGGATCTGCTGAATGAGATGCTCGTCGGAGAGCTCTTCGGCGTGAAGGTCAAACAGGAGTTTTATACGACAGCTGATCTGATCGGCTGCGGCAGCATTCTGGACCGGCTGCTGGACAACAGCACTCTGAGCGGCCAGCAGGACCGTGACCGGCGGGTTCTTACGCTGCGGGAAAAACCGATCCACGTCTGGGGTGGCGGTTTTATGTACCAGTATAAGACGGCAGAACAGAAACCGATTCGCCCGATGATTGTACATGCGCTGCGCGGTGAGCGTACCCGGCGGGATCTCTCCGCTATCCTCGGGGAGCCGGTGGACTGTGTGCTCGGGGATCCGGGGCTGCTCGCCGCGCGCGTGCTGCCGGCGGAGGAAAAGCGCTGGGACTACGGCATCCTGCCGCATTTCATGGATGCGGAGGAACCGGTGATTACGCGGCTGATGGCGCAGTACCCCAATTCCGTGTTTATTGACGCGAAGCAGCGGCCGGAGCTGGTCCTAAAACAGATTTCGCAGTGCCGGAGAATTCTTTCGACCAGCCTGCACGGACTTATTGTCGCCGATTCCTACGGGATTCCGAACTGCTGGTGCCGGGCCTCGGACAAACTCATGGGTGGGAGCTATAAGTTCCTCGACTATTTCTCCTCTTTCGGGACCGAGCGCGAGGTGTTCGACCTGCGGAGCGGTGCCGTGCCGGATCCGGAGAAGGACTTCTGCACGAGCTATGCCGCCCGGGAGGACCTGGAGAAAAAGCAGGAAGAACTGCTTGCCTGCTTCCCGCGCGAGCTGCTGGAAAGAGCGGAAGAAGCGGATCGGTTCAGAAAGCAGCGGATTGCGAAGGCAAAGAAGCAGGACACGGTTACCGTGAAAAGAGAAGAGATTTACACCGGGGTCATGCCGCTGAAGTACGCGCCGGGCGAGATGCGCGACGCCGTCTGGGGCGGCTGCTATCCTGTGCTCGCCTCGCTGCAGGGCAGAGGGCGTGTCGCGCTGGCGGATTTATCGGAACTTCGGCGGGAGTCCGCTTATCTGATGGATGAGATGATCGCGCTCCCGCATTACTGGAAGTTCCGCCAGGACGCGCTGAAGTTTACGGTCAACAATCTTGTCTGCGTCTTCCGGGATGGTGAGACCGATTTCGATGCCCCGGAGATCCGGGAACACTATGAGGCGGTGCAGTCCTATTTTCACTGGGATTTCTTCCGCGCTTTTGCGTCGGATCTGCATCCGGAACAGTACTCCCTGCCCTATCTCTGGTTTCTGACCGTACGGGACGCGCCTTATGAGGACTTCTGCCGGTATTACCGCGGGAGAGCCGTAATTTCGCTGACAAGCTTCCCGGCGAGAGTCCGCGCTGTTACGGAGGTGCTGAAGCTTCTCCTGAAGCAGAGCGTGCAGGCGGACCGGATTCTGCTCTGGCTGGCGGAGGATCAGTTCCCCAGGAGGGAGAAAGACCTGCCGGAGGAGCTGCTTCTGCTCGGGCAGGACGGGAAGGTTGAGATCCGCTGGTGCGCCGATCTCCGCCCGCATAAGAAGTATTTCTATACGGTTCGGGAGATGCCGGATACCGCGGTGATTACGGTGGATGACGATATGCGCATTTCCGGATACCAGACGGAAATACTGCTGCTTTCATACGCGCGGCATCCGGACTGTGTCTCGACCATGCGCGCACACTTCATCCCCACGGACGACAGCGGTAATATTCCGCCCTATGAATCCTGGGCGCTGGAATCCGACGTGCTGCTGGATACGCCCTGCATGCAGCTGCTGGCCACCGGCGTGGGCGGTGTGCTCTATCCCCCCGGCTGCTTTCCGGAGGAGATGCTGGACGAGGAGGCCATCCGGGAAGGCTGCCTGAACACGGACGATCTGTGGCTGAAGGCAATGACGCTGGTGCACGGCGTTCCGGTTGTGATCGCGGCGCCGTGGACACGGCTTTATCCCCTGGAGGGCTCCCAGACGGAGGCGCTGTGGAAAGAGAATGTGGGCGGCGGCGGAAACGACAGCGCGCTGGAATGGGTCCGAGACTGGGTGGATACCCGGTATGGCGAAGGGACCTTCCGCCGGCAGCTGATGAGCGAAGCCAAGGGCTTTTCGGAGAGCGGTTTTGCGGCGAGCTGCGGGCACTTCTCCCGCTACTGCAAACGTCTGCAGGCCCGGGACCGTGCGCAGAAGGCGGAAACGGACGCACAGAAAAAACGGAACAGACAGCTGGAAAAACAGAAACAGGATCTGAAAAAGAGCGTATCCTTCCGGCTCGGAAGAATCATTACCTGGCTGCCCAGAAAGCTGAAGAAGCTGCTGGGCAAATAAAGGCGGAGCAGATCATGCGGACCTGTACGGCCGCGCCGCCGGTTATGGGAGCAAGTTGGCAATATGGCGGTGCATACACAGGAAAAGCAAATACGGCAGCCCGGTAGAGCCTGGAATATTCTGATGTTCGTTCTGTCCTCGGCGGCGCTGACCGCGGTGAATCTGAACTTCGCGGTCGGGACCTACTCATGGGACATCTATATCGGGTACTTTACGCATCCCCTGGTCTTTCTGCTGAACTGGATCCCGGTTCTGCTTCTGCAGGCGCTGCTGATGGCGGCGCTGAACCGGCAGTGGGCGGCGTTCCTCACGACGTCGGTATTGACGGCGCTCCCGTCGATCGGGAACTTCTTCAAGATCCGATTCCGGAACGAACCGTTCGCAGCGACGGATCTCCCGCAGCTCTCTGCGGGCCTGGCGGTCGCGGGGAAGTACGACATCGGGTTCAACAGCCGGATTATTGCGGCGATTCTGCTCGTGGTGCTGGGTACATTGTTTCTGCTCTTTTTTGCCAGAGGCCGACTCGACAGGCGGGCGAGGCTTGTTTCGGCGCTTGCGGTCCTGCTCTCGCTGTTCCCGCTCTGGAAACTGGTCTATTCGAGCGCGGCGTTCTATGACCGTGTGGCGGAACAGAACTACGTGCCTACCACCTGGGACACCCGGGAGAAGTATATTGACACCGGCTTTTTCTATCCTTTCCTGCACAGCATCACAGAGATCACGGAACTCCCACCGAACGGATACAGCGAGGCCGCGGCGGAGGAGCTCTATGAGGGCTTTGCTTCCGCTGTCATTCCGGAAGAAAAAAAGGTCAATCTGATGATCCTGCAGCTGGAGAGCTTCTGTGATCTGGAGGAGATGGGGGTCTCGGACATCCCGGAGGAAGTTTATGCGCCTCTGCGCCAACTGCGGGAGGAGTGCGTCAGCGGCCGCCTGATCCCCAATGTGATCGGAGGAGGCACGATTGACACAGAGCGCTGTGTACTTACGGGCTCTATCGATATGCTGGAATACCGGCATCCGGCATATTCCTATGTGCGCTATCTGACCGACCAAGGCTATTTCGCCTGCGGGGCGCATCCCTATGTTCATTTCTTCTACAGCCGGATGAACGTGATGGATTATCTCGGGTTTGAACGCTTTTATTTCAGCGACGATTACTTTACCCAGGTTACACCTGCTGTGTGGGGCAACGACGACATCTTCCTGCCGGAGGTGTTCCGCCTGTTCCGGGAGGACATGCGGGCCGGTCATCCGGTTTTCGCGTTCAATATCACGACACAGGGACACAGCCCTTACAATACGGAGATCTATCCGGAGTACGAAGAGCTCATCGGGGAAGGAAAGCTGTCCGCACCGGTTCGGGAAGAACTGAATATTTACCTGACAGAGGTGAAAGAGACACAGCAGCTTCTTGTGAATGAGCTGGATACGCTGCGCGAGAGCCCGGAACCGACGGTGCTTCTGATTTACGGGGACCATAAGCCGCGCTTTGAGGACGCGGTCTACCGGGAACTCGGCATTCAGGCCGGGACGGCAACGGAAAAGGGAATGGTGCGCTATCTCGCGACACCCTACCTGATCTGGGCGAATGATGCAGCAAAGAAAGCGCTGAATATGCCCTTTACCGGAGAAGGACCGACAGTCAGTCCGGGCTACCTGATGAATATCCTGTTTGACAGCCTCGGCTGGGAGGCGCCCGCGTTTATGAAGTTCACGAACTTCGCCATGGAGCGTGTTCCGGTACACAGCGCCATGGGGGCTTATCTGGAAAACGGCAGCTACAGCTCCGCTCCGGGCGCCGAGACCGCCGTCATCCTGCAGCAGTATCGGTTTTTGCAGTATTATCTGCACTACCGCCCGGACCTGGTCCGTTAAATCCGGGGGGGGAAGAGCAAAGGGGGAGACAGCAGTGACAGGATTATACAGACTTGCCGGCTGGAACATCGAAATAACATCCCTTTACCGGACCGTACAGGAACTGTGCAAAGACTACCGTATCGATCCGGAAGATTGCCGGCCGGACATTCTCGTACGCACAGGCCGGTCGGATATTGAGTATGAGAGGGAAAAATCAGCGAAAGAGAATATCGGCGCCGGAGATTCCGATCCCGGGTATTCCGATCAGTATCTGGAAAAGCTGGCAGTCTACCGGAAAATTGCGGAAAGACTTCCGGCGTTTGACACATTTCTGTTTCATGGCTCGGCGGTTGCGGTGAATGGGGAATGCTATCTCTTCACCGCGAAGAGCGGAACGGGGAAAAGCACGCATACCCGTCTGTGGCGCGAACTGCTCGGGCAGGCCGCCGTCATGGTCAATGATGACAAACCGCTGATCCGTCTGACGGAGACCGGAGCGTTGGCCTGCGGGACACCGTGGGACGGCAAACATCGTCTAAGCAGCAACATCATGGTGCCGCTGAAAGCAATCTGCATTCTGGAGCGGGGAGAGACCAACAGCATCTGCGAGATGGAAAAAACAGATGCCTTCCCGACGCTGCTTCAACAGACATACAGGCCTGCCGATCCAGCAGGACTGAAGAAGACACTGGAGCTGATTCATCGCCTGAATGTGTGCTTCTTTCACCTGCGCTGCAACATGGACATCAGCGCGGCGGAGCTTTCTTACCGGGCTATGAGCGGAGCAAAGGAAAGCTTTTGTCAAGCTGCACAAAACGGATCCGGTAATATTATTACAAACTTTTAACAAATTTGCTTGACACAACGGGGGGATTTGATTATACTGACTGTGTATCCTGTATAGGGAGTGCGGTGCGCGCCCGCACTTAAGGAACCATGAGACACAGAAAGGAGCTCCAAAAATGAAAGAGAATTACGAACAGCTGAAGATGGAAGTTGTTGCCTTTGAGGCGGAAGATGTAATCACTTCCAGCACAGAGGAGAAGACCCCCGTCTGCGAACAGGACTGCATCATGTAAGGTCGCAGGCGCAGACTACGGTTCAACTAAACAGCCTCCGGCGGACAGTAATCACTGCCTGCCGGATTTTTATGAGGATTTGATACTATGAGATTACTGTGCTCCGGGGACGGGCGTGTCGTAAAGATCGTACAGAAGAATGTCGATCCCACATCGTCTTTTCGGCTTTCCCATTTTGTTTACGCGTTTGAGAAAGAAGACGCTGTTGCGATGAAGCATACCCTGACGAAACAGGTCTTGCTGCTTACGCGGGAGGAGTGGTCGGCCCTGCGTACCGGCACCCTCTCCGCGAAGATGAGGGAGGAACTGGCACGACTCCGTTTTCTGGTGGAACCGGATGAAGATGAAACATCTCAGTACATCACAGTTCTTTCCGTTCTGCGTATCATGGAGAAAAGAAAACCGGGGATTGAAAGCTATACCATTCTGCCCACGACCGGGTGCAATGCCCGCTGCATATACTGCTACGAGGAAGGCTGGCAGGCGAAAACCATGTCGGCGGAGACAGCTGACGCCGTGGTGGAATTTATCTGCCGTACAAAGAGGAAAGGGAAAATCCGCCTGGACTGGTTCGGCGGAGAGCCGCTCTGCGGTGCCGGGACGATCTCCCGGATCTGCGCCGGGCTTCGGAACCGGGGTGTTGCCTTCTACAGCACCGTCATCACCAACGCTACGATCCTGACACCGGAGCTGGTGAAGGAAGCTGTGAAATGCTGGAACCTCCAAAGAGCTCAGGTTTCAATGGATGGCGCAAAGGCGGATTATGAACGGCGCAAGCGCTACGTCCGGCCGAAGCTTCACAATTACGAGACAGCCATGGAAGCGGTGAAGCTTCTCTCCGAGGCAGGGGTCAACGTGATGCTGCGCTGTAACTACGATGCCGAGAATCTGCCGCGGGTAAAAGAGTTTTTTGATGACTGCAAAGCCCGTTTCTCGGGTCGTGATAACATCAGTTATTACATGGAGCAGCTGTTCCAGTCCTCCGGTGTGGAGGAAAACGCGGCTCTCTTCCGCTCTGCGGCGGAGGTGGCGGCACATTTGGACAGGCTCGGTCTGGCATCTACGGAGAGGATGAATCAGCGGCTGAAAATCCACTACTGCATGGCGGATTCGGGTGACAGCGGGGTGATTATCGACCCACTTGGCGGTTTGCATGTCTGTGAACACGATATCGAAGGGAAACCCTTCGGCACCATCTTTGATCAGACGCTGTCATGGCCCTCCGTAGACGCAGACACAGCGGAAGAGTGCCGTGACTGCTGTTTCCTGCCGGACTGTACACCTTTCCGGAAGGACAGGTGCCTGTTGAAAATTGCTGCCTGCAAGATGCAGATGGCGATCCGGACAGAGCGCTCCCTCACAGCTCTGCTGAGCAGTCCGCCAGACGGATCGGAATCAGTCGGAGACGATGAAACCCCCGAAGGGGAATGCCCATAACCGGGATGATTTCATAGGAAGGATCGTATTATGAAGCTGAACAGGAATTTCATTAACTACAACGCGGGGAAGGAGTCCCTTCTGGTACCTACCGGAGAGGCGGATTTTTCGGGAATTGTCAAGGGGAACAAAACGCTCGGAGCGATTCTGTCGCTGCTGGAAAAGGATATGAGCGAGCAGGAGCTTCTCTCTGCGCTGCAGGCACGCTTTGATGCTCCGGCAGAAGTGATTGCCGGGGATGTTCGTCACGCGCTGACAGAGCTGCGGAAAATCGGCGCGCTGGATGAGTAACGGTATTTCATATGAAGCCTACCTTGCGCAGAACGGCAGCATGACCTATACCAACGTCGGAGAGAGCATGCTGCCGCTCCTGCGCCAGGGCAGGGATCTTTTTACCGTGAAGCAAAAAGGTCCAGAGCGCTGCGCGGTCGGTGACGTTGTGCTCTATCGCCGGGAGAAAAAGTATGTGCTGCACCGGGTGGTGGAAGTCCGTGAAAACGATTATGTGATTCTGGGGGATAACTGCGTCAACCGGGAACACGGCATCTCCGACGCGGACATCCTCGGCGTGATGACAGGCTATGTGCGCAAGGGGAAAACGCACAGCGTCTCAGACAGAGGATACAGACTGTATTCCGCCATCTGGCTGCGCACCGAAAAGCCCCGTGTTTTTCTGATTCGGACACGCGCGTGGCTTGGCAGGCATCTGGGGAGAGCGGCGTCTCGAAAAACGGAGTTATGAAGCATGAATACTTCTTTTGAGGATCTCGTCTATCTCTGCAGCTGTGCGGTGGACACCCGCGCGCCGGATGCGGAACGGGTGAAAAAGCTGGATCTGCCCGAGTTGCTCCGGACTGCGGAGCAGCACATGCTGACGGCTGTTGTGGCAGCGGCGCTGGAGAGCGCCGGCGTCCGCGACAGGGCATTTATACAGGCGGGGGCGAAGGCCGCCCGAAAAGCGGTCATTATGGACCTGGAGCAGGACAGGGTCTTATCGCGGCTGGAAGCGGCCGGAATCTGGTACATGCCGATGAAGGGCGCCGTTCTCAAGGATCTCTATCCTTCCTGCGGCATGCGGCAGATGTCTGACAGGGATATCCTGACAGACACGGACAGAATGGCGGAAGTCCGCGACATTATGGTTGACCTGGGGTTTACCGTGGAGGAATACGGCCAGGACTATCACGACTGCTATTTCAAACCGCCCGTCTGCAACTTTGAAATGCATCGCAAGCCGGTCGGACCGATGAGCAAGCCTTCGATTTATTCCTACTATCTGGACGTTCAGCATCGATTGAGAAATGACCCGGACAGCAAATACGGACGGCATTTCAGCCCGGAGGATTTTTACGTCTTCATGGTTGCGCATGAGTATAACCATTTTACCGAGCGCGGGACGGGGCTGCGGTCCCTGCTGGATACCTATGTTTATCTCAAAAGTCACAGAATTGACCAGGAATATGTAGCGGCGGAGACTGCGAAGCTCGGGATCTCCGATTTTGAGCAGACGAACCGGGAGCTGGCACTGCACCTGTTCGGCGGCAATGCGCTGACGGAAGCCGAACAGCGCATGCTGAAGCGGTTCTATGACGCAGGTACTTACGGCAGCGTCGAAATCCGGGCAAAGAACCAGCTGGAAGAGAAAGGAAGAAAAGGCTACTTTCTATCACGGCTGACCCTGCCATATGAGCGGATGCTCGAGATGTACCCGGTGCTGAACAGGGTGCCGATGCTGTATCCGTTCTGCTGGCTGCACCGCCTGATTTACGCTTTCCTTTTTAAGAACAAGAAGGTGATGTATCAGCTGAAAGCAGGCCTGACCTGGAAAGGAAAGGATAAACGCTGACTTGTGTCAGCGCGAAAAACCGGACGCGAACAGCTTCCTTTGAAACTGTTCGCGTCCGGTTTTTCGCGCGCTGTCAGAAGCGCCATCTGCTTATTTCCGCTCCGATTTTTGGCGGCAGGAAGTCGCCTTCTGCCATCTCCTGTGATTTTGCAGAGAGCGCAGGTAACAAATCCATCCACCGGTATTGATGAGATGGTGCGTAAAGCAGTAAGAAGGCAGATTCTGCAGCCGGAGACCTTTTCGAAGCGTCATGTTTTTGAGAGCATTCCGGATAATGGGCTGAGAGAGAAAAACCCTCATCTGTTCACATTTCTGCGTCCAGGGATTCTTTATCTCGCAGTTAAAGATATCATGAACACCTACCAGACTGACGTGCGCGGCTCGCGCGCGACGATGCCGCCTCGCCGGCGCAGGCGCCGCAGCGCCGTCTTCC
>JAFSLL010000113.1 GCA_017448455.1 Oscillospiraceae bacterium
CGCCACCACTTCCAGCTCCTGAAGCAGCTCACGCGTTTCCCTGTCAATTTCACTGCAATCTGTTAGCGTTGTCTGCATTACACGGCAGTCCTCAATCAACCGCTCCCGATCAGGAAGAAGCTGGCTGTAGGCTTCAAGAAACCTCGTTTTGATGGCTTCTTCCGTCAGGTGCGGGGTGCCGCACTTGCATTCGCCCTTGAATTTGTTGTTGCACTGCCAGATTACCCTACGGTATTTGCTGGTGCTGTTCCAGACCTTCGAGCCGAGGTAATGGCCGCAGTCACCGCAGATCAGGCGGCAGGAAAAAATTGTTTTGCCGCTGTAGCTCCTGCCCAGCATCTTCCTCCGGGCAAGCTCCTCCTGCACCCGTTCAAACAGGAGTGGATCGATTATGGCCTCGTGGCTTTTCTCAACATAGTATTGCGGGACCTCACCCTCATTGACTTTCATTTTCTTCTGAAGGAAATCCACAGTAAAGCGCTTCTGAAGCCTTGCATCTCCCTTGTATTTCTCATTGGTCAGAATGCTCTCAATTGTTGTGCAGCGCCACTTGGCCTTGCCGCCCGGTGTGGGTATGCCCTCGGCGGTAAGCATGTTTGCAATGGCAGTCGTGGTTTTCCCGCTCATGAAAAGATCATAAATGCGGCGGACCGTTTCGGCCTGCTCCGGCACAATTTTCGGAAGGCCGTCAGGGCCTTTTTCATAGCCGAGGAAGTGCTTGTATGGCATGGAGACCTTGCCGTCTGCAAATCGTTTCCTCTGCCCCCATGTGACGTTTTCCGAGATTGAGCGGCTTTCTTCCTGCGCCAGTGACGACATGATGGTGAGCAGCAATTCCCCCTTGCCGTCAAATGTCCAGATATTCTCCTTCTCGAAATAGACCTCACACCCGGCATCCTTGAGTTTGCGAATAGTGGAAAGGCTGTCCACTGTGTTCCGGGCAAAGCGGCTGACGCTCTTTGTGACGATCAA
The DNA here is from genome assembly GCA_017448455.1 of Oscillospiraceae bacterium. GTDB lineage: Bacteria > Bacillota > Clostridia > Oscillospirales > Oscillospiraceae > Limivicinus. The sequence continues at coordinate 973 of JAFSLL010000113.1, forward strand.
GTCGATTTTCCCTGCAAGGGCGTCCTCGATCATCTCGTTGAAGTGGCTGCGGTTTTTTGTATTCAAGCCAGAGATGCCTTCATCAGGATAGACCTTCACAAAATCCCAGCCATCGTGGGATTTGATGTACCGGGTATAGTAGTCGATCTGCGCCTCATAGCTGGTAAACTGCTCATCACTGTCTGTAGACACCCGCGCATACGCAGCTACGCGACGCCGCGCCGTGGAAGTGACCGACTGCTTTGTGTGAATGTTCTTCGTTGCGGGAATGACGGTGACATTAGGCATTCCGATCCCACCTCTCTTTTGTTTTCCGGCCAGCAGCCTCCCTCATTTCCGGCGTCCAAGATTCAGCGCGGGAGCGGTCCTTCCAGTGCCGCTCCTCGGCAGTGCCGTCTTGAAACCGGAGTATCAGGGAATTGCCGTCGTGCGCCGCAATCTCCGTCAGGGAGCCAAGGTCAGTGCCGCCCATGACCGCTTGCAGCGCGGCTTCTGGAATCTGTTTGGATGGACAGGCCGCTTTCCCTTTGGAATTGTAGGTGGAACAGATCCATACCGGGCCAGTGGCCGTCACCTTTCTGCGGTAATGCTTGCCGCACTTCCCGCAGACGATCAGGCCAGAAAAGGGATAGTGTTCTTGCTGCGGGGGCTTCGGCCTGAACAGCTCTGCACGCCGCGCAATTTCCGCCTGAACAGCCGCGAAAGTATCAGCATCGATGATTGCCTCATGGGTGTCGGCTGCAGCGTACTTTGGGAGCTCGCCATCATTTACGCATTTGCGTTTCGTGATATGGTTTTCACTGTAAAAACGCTGCAGGAGCAGGTTGCCTGTGTAATTGCTGTTCCGCAGGATGCGGCTTACTGGCCCTTTGTGCCAAGTATACCCCTTCTGTGTCAGGACCCCGTCAGCATTGAGCCCATTGACAATCGCTTCCAGCCCTTTTCCCGCCAGATACTCATTGAAAATGCGCCTGACGATCTCGGCTTCCTCCGGGACAACGATGTACCTGCCATCCTTCTGCCTGTAGCCCAGCATGACGCCGTTCCACTGCCTGCCTTCCTTGAAGTTCTTTTGGATGCGCCATTTCTGATTTTCACTGGCCGAGCGGCTCTCTTCCTGCGCGTAGGATGCAAGGATCGTCATCATCAGCTCACCATCTGCGCTCATGGTATGGATGTTTTGCTTCTCGAAATACACATCCACACCCATATCCCGGAGCTCCCGGACGGCTTCCAGCAGCGTAACTGTGTTACGGGCAAAGCGGGAAATACTCTTCGTGATGATCATGTCTACCTCGCCAGCGCGGCAGGCATCGAGCAGCCGATTGAAATTCTTTCTGGTGTCCTTTGTCCCGGATACTGCTTCATCGGCGTAGACGCCACAATAAAGCCAGCCGGGGTGTTTCTGGATCAGATTGCTGAAATAGCTGACCTGTGCGGAAAGCGAATGAAGCATTGCATCCTTTCCCGATGAAACCCGTGCGTAAGCAGCTACGCGGAGTACATTAATTCTCTTGGGCTTCTGGAATTCGACCTTTTTAATTGTCCGTTCCATGCGTTTCACCTCCTTCGGTGTGTCGCATATTACCTCTGTTTCCGGCATCTATCAACGGTTTTCGGCAGCATATACTACCCAAAGATAAGCCGTATTTATTGGCTATTATTCTATCAATTTTGTCGTAGTCTCCAGCCGTAATTATTCCCTCAGCCAGCATGCCCCCGGCAAGCGACATGGCGGTCCTGTATGCAACAAGGCTTTCCCGATAATCAGCCTCCATCTATAACACCGCCTTTCCGTCTGGCATTCGCCACACACTCCCGCGAGCAATACTTCCGGTTGGGATTGCCAAAGCTCTGGAACTCTTTTCCACAACATGGGCAGCAGAAGGTATATACAGCTCTGTGCCGGATTTCGTCCCTATGGCTGTTCCAGAAACGCATCCGGCAGGCGTCTGAACAGAACTGGCGAGGCTTTGCCTGCGGGATGCGTTGGATGGGTTTTCCGCAACCTCGGCAGAAAGCCTGCAGCTCGTCAGCCGACAGCACCCTGTGCCTTCGGCAGTATGCTTTTACGGTGTTGGCAGAGATACCAGTCAACGATGCGATTTTCTTATAGCCAAGCCCCTGCTGCTGTAAGCTGGAGACGATCTGGATTTCTTCCGTAGTCATTCAAAACACCTCAATCGCGGTTTTTCATTCTACGGAGAAAAGGAGCCCGTTTTGACCACCCTGTTCCGGCGCACGTGAAAGCAAATGCATAAAAAATAGCCCTCCGAGAGAGAATCCCGGAGGGCAAGTAATGCAGTATCAGATTTTGGTAGCATAGTCGAGGCTGATCCAGCCAGCGCCGGATTTTAAACGGCCCCAGCCTGCCGTGGAGCCTTCACCCGGCTGCACGGCCACGATGGTGAACACGCCTTTCCCGGTGAAGTGCCCGGTCGCATCATAATTGGTGCCGGGGCCTTTGCGGATGTTCAAATCCGTCACCTTGACCCATACCCGGAAAGGCACAGCCGGGGTCTCCGGCTTCTGCGCGGTCGGGTACACAACATTGCCGTCGGCATCAAACACCGAGTATCCGGGATGGGCATCCGCACAGATCTTGGCGTTGGCCAGCACCTTATAGGCTCCGGCTTGCGACTTGACGTCGGCCCATGTTTTGCGGACCCGGTAGATCTGTGTTTTCGGCTTCTCCGGCTCCACGGGCTGGGAGGGCTGTTCCGTGGTCCCGCCCAAAGCAGCGGTAACCTTCTCGGCCAGATCGCCCAGCCTGCTATAGAGCCATTCGCCGGGACAGGATTTGTCTGCAAACCAGCGATGGACTGTGAGGACCATCTCATCGGCGGCGGGGTTGTAAGCAAGGGCCTTGTCCTTGTCGCCCAGCCACAGGAGCTTGGA
>JAFSLL010000114.1 GCA_017448455.1 Oscillospiraceae bacterium
GGCAGGCTGCCGGATCCCGATGGACGCGAGCATTCCCGCCATGTTCATCCGGCTCTGGGGCAGATCGGTGACTGCCATCCGCCCGGTGTTGTTGTTTTGGATGATTGTCTGGATCAAACTATATATACCTCCCATCATTTATGAATCATGTTCTATGCTCTTTCTCATGCCACTTTAGCAAACCGGTATTCATTTTCCTCAGCAGAATATCCGGCCATCGATTCTCTTGACCGACTTATAGAACTTCATTGTAGCGGTATGGGCAACAACGGCACGATATATCGAGCGGTGTGAGTATTCTGCGGGACCGCTGTTTCCCACGCCCTTTTGAAGCTGTCCAGAGCGGGTGATCCAGCCGCAATGCCCAGTCGGTAAGTTTTGCGATGTTCAACGTCTTCTCCCTTCTTTTTTTGCAAACAAAAAAGGCCGGTAACCTTAAGATCTTCCCGATCTCAAAATTACCGGCCTGCGTCGCCGTATTCAATTTGGTTCTTCCTCGAAAACTTTGTTTGATTTCACGAATTTACAGAGGATTCCTTGTGCAATACTCTGAATTTAACTGGGCTTAATCCAGATAGTGCCTTGTTCAACAGCAGTGTTTTATCCCGCATATCCGCTGCATATTTTTTCTTCTTTCCCGGCCCTGATCCGAGTGGAACCCTCGACTACCTCAGCGTCGCCATCGGTCGTTGCTCTACAACGGTTGATCTATGCAAAACAAGTTTTCAATCGCCGGAAAATAGAAAAGCACTTCAAATTTTGCTTTGAAGTGCCATTTCTAAGAGAGTGGAGCATACGAGACTCGAACTCGTGACCCCAACACTGCCAGTGTTGTGCGCTCCCAGCTGCGCTAATGCCCCGTCACCGCACGTCCCTGTGGGTTCTAGGGATGAGTGGTGTTATTTCAGGAAAGCCGCTTCCATGCACCTCCAGGGACTCGAACCCTGGACCCGGCGTCGAAGAAAGCGACACTCATTCCTTTCGCGGCTCCTTCAGCTTATAGATTGCCTATGAAATTGTAATATACCGTGACCTTCTGCGTGGACCGACCGTTCTCCCGTATCCGGTCACCGACAACGATCTTTGCTATCAGCCGGTTGAGGATCTCCCGGTCCAGCTCCGTGATGTCATCGTACTGCTCCGCAATGTCGGCGAACAGCTCCACACCCTCCCGGGTCTCCTCCTGCTCCGTCAGCGTCTGCTGTACTGCTTCAAGGCGTTCCTCGGCGGAGATCCGTTCCGATTCGCACTCGGCGAACAGCTCCATGAACATCCGATCAGACAGGATTCCCTTGTACCGGTCATCGTAGAGCTGACGGTACTTCTTGGAGAGATCCGCGACTCTTGCGGCCAGCTCGTCCCGCTCCATCTCCAGTGCTTTTCTGCGGGATTCGTCCCCGGCGTTCAGCTTTGCCTGCACCGACTGAATAAAGGCTTCCCGATTGGCTTTCACAGCAACTAACGCCCTCTGTACCTCTGTCAGCACAAGGCCGTAGAGATCGTCATACGGGAGATAATGGCTGGTACACTTCGTCGGACCCTTCTTTTTGTATGTATTGCAGACGTAGTAGTTGCTGTGATCCTTGGTGTTGGACAAACCGAGGCCCTTCCCGCAGTGGTCGCATTTCAGGAGTCCGGCGAAGAGGTTGACGAATCCGGTGGTGCTCTCATGCTTCCGTGTCTTCAGCCGTTCGTGGGCGTCGTTCCAGAGCTGTTCCGTGACAAGCGGCGGGAAGACGTTCTCCACCACAATCCACTCGTCTTCCGCTTTCCGGACAACCCGCTTGTTTTTGAAGGACAGCACAGTTCGCTTGCCGTTGACGCAGTGACCGAGGTAGGTCCTGTTATTCAGCATGTTATACACCGAGGTCAGATTCCAGTCATACGGATCCTTTGTGTATGACTTCCCTTCGCTTTGTGCAAGATAGGCGGAGGCGTGAGAACCTTCCGTGCTCTCAGTTCCCGGGCAATCTTGTCATAGCCGAAGCTGTGATATGCGGCCAGTTCAAAGATTTCCCGGACGACGGGCGCGGTCTGCTCGTCGATCTCAAGAATATGTTTATCCTCCTTCGACTTGCGGTATCCATACGGCGCGCGGGCCGCGATGAACTCGCCGTTTTCAGCTTTGGTTTTCAACGCCTGACGGGTCTTTCGTGAACAGTCGGCTGGGTAATACTCGTTGAAGATGTTCTTGATCGGCACCATTAGGTCGTAATCAAGGCTTCCCTTTGCGGAATCCACATCGTCCCCGATGGCAATGAACCGGATCCGCATCTCCGGGAGGACCACTTGGAGGAAATTCCAAACCTGTAAGTGTTCCCTCCCGAACCGGGAGAGGTCTTTCACCACGATGGTATTGACTTTCCCGTTCCGCGTGTCCTCCATCATCCGCTGGAAGGCCGGTCTCTGGAAGTTCGTCCCGGTGAAGCCGTCGTCTTTGTAGAAATCATGGATCTCAAAGTCATGATCTCTACAGTAATCGCTGAGGATCTTTGTCTGAGACTTGATTTGTCAAGGGGGGATTTTGCATTCTTTA
>JAFSLL010000115.1 GCA_017448455.1 Oscillospiraceae bacterium
AAGTGTCTTCTTCCGGGAATGCGTACAGGTTCTGTTCATGTTCCGTCTTCAAAATCCATTGCGCATCGCTTGCTGATCTGCGCTGCGCTTGGTAAAGATCCGGTTCATATCCGCCTTTCCGGCCTCTCTGATGATATTCTGGCTACAGCAGGCTGCCTCGAGGTACTTGGGGCGGGGATTCAAATGGAAAAGGACGGAATCACCGTAACTCCGATTCGAAAGGGAACCGATGTGGAAGCAGTTCTGCCCTGCAGAGAAAGCGGATCAACGCTGCGTTTCCTGTTGCCTCTTGCGGGTGCGCTCGGAATCCCGGCGCGTTTTCTGATGGAAGGCCGCCTTTCTTCCCGCCCAATGGCGGAATTTGAGGAAACCCTGCGCGCCGGCGGCATGAAACTGTCAAGAGAAGGCAATGTGCTGCGCTGTGCCGGAAAACTGATGAATGGTAACTTTTCGCTGCGCGGGGATGTTTCTTCGCAGTACTTTTCAGGCTTGCTGTTCTCGTTGCCACTTCTGGAGGGAGAAAGCAGGCTCTCCGTAATGGGAACGATGGAATCAGAGGGGTATGTCCGTCTGACAGAAGCCTGCCTACAGCAGGCAGGGATTTTCTACGAAAAAGGCGGAGGTTTCTGGCGGATCCCGGGAGGACAAAGACCGCGGCTTCCGGATACCGTCGTAACGGAAGGAGACTGGTCCAATGCCGCGTTTTTCCTCTGCCTTGGCGCGCTCTCGGAAAACGGTATTACGCTGAGCGGTCTGAAACCTGCCTCCCTGCAGGGGGACAGCGCGGTTCTGAAGATCTTACAGGCGTTCGGCGCGGAAATCAGGATGGATTCTGATTGGATCAGCATTCGAAAAGGAAGCTGCAGAGCGATGACGATTGATGCTTCTCCCATTCCGGATCTGGTTCCGGTGCTGTCAGTCCTGGCCTGTGCTGCGAAAGGAGAAACCCGGATCGTCAAAGCTGCCAGACTCCGATTCAAGGAATCAGACAGGCTTCGTTCCACAGCTGCGCTGATCTGCAGTCTGGGAGGGAATGCGGAAGAACTCCCGGACGGATTGCTGATCCACGGCACAGGCATGCTCAATGGCGGAACGGCAGACAGCTTTCGGGATCATCGTATTGCGATGAGCGCCGCTGTTGCTTCCGCAATCTGTAAACATGAAGTTATTGTTCTCAATGAAGAATGCGTTAAGAAATCCTATCCGGCATTTTGGAAGGATTTTAACGGAATGGAGAGAGAAGCATGAGCAGTATTTATGGCCGGAATATACGACTCAGCCTGTTTGGACAGAGCCATTCCGAAGCGATCGGAATGACACTGGATGGGATTCCTTCCGGAATCCGGGTCGACCGTGAAAGACTTCAGCATTTCCTGAACCGCCGCGCTCCGGGAAGAAACGCGTGGTCAACATCCAGAAGGGAAGAGGATATACCGGAGTTTCTTTGTGGACTGAAAGGGGATATTACCTGCGGCGCTCCGCTCACGGCTGTCATACGAAACCGGAACGCCCGTTCCGCCGACTACTCGGAATTCATTGTGAAGCCAAGACCGGGACATGCGGATTATACGGCAGAGCTGCGATATCACGGTTATCAGGATCCCGCCGGAGGGGGACATTTTTCCGGGAGGCTCACAGCGCCGATCTGCGTTGCGGGGGGAATCCTCCTACAGGAACTGGAACGAAATGGGATTCGCGTATATGCCCGCATTCTCCGCATCGGAGACATCTCCGATGACAGTCCCTTTCTGAACCCGGTACCTGATCAGGCGTTTCCTGTCGTGGATGAAACGGCGGCGATGGAAATGCAGAAGTGCGTTCAGGCAGCCAAAGACCGGGGGGACTCTGTCGGTGGCGTAGTGGAGTGCGTTCTTGAAGGCATGCCTGGCGGTTTGGGTGATCCGATTTTTGACGGGGTGGAGAGCCGCTTTGCCCAGATCCTTTTTGCCATTCCCGCTGTCAAAGGGCTCGAGTTCGGAAGCGGTTTTTCTGCTGCCCAAATGTTTGGCTCTGCTCACAACGATCCATTCTGCATCCGTGACGACGGACGGATCGGCACCGTGACGAATCATGCTGGGGGAATCCTCGGCGGCATTACAAACGGAATGCCAATCATATTTCGTCTTGCGTTCAAACCGACTCCATCCATTTCCGTTCCACAGCAGACAGTGAATCTTCAGACCATGACGGAAGAGACGCTTTGTGTTCAGGGGAGGCATGACCCCTGTATCGTTCCACGCGCCGTTCCCGTAGTGGAGGCTGCGGCCGCGCTGGCGGCCTATGACCTTTTATTGGAGGTGCAGAGGTAATGGATTTAAAGGATTACCGCGAACAGCTGGATAAAATCGACGATCAGATTCTTCGTCTTTTCCTCGACAGAATGGAGATCTCAGCTGAGATCGGACGCTGGAAACAGAAACAGCAGCTGCCTGTTTTGGATGTGCGGAGAGAGAAAGAGAAGCTGCGCTGCCTGGAAGAGAAGAGCCCGGAGGAGATGGGCGAATACACGGTAGCCCTGTTTTCTCTGATCATGGAGCTCTCACGCTGCAGTCAGAACAGAATTCTGAATAGCAGCAGCGCGGAAATGCGGGCGATTGAAGAAGCCCTTAGGAATACGCCGCCGCTCTTTCCGGAAAAAGCGACAGTAGCCTGTCAGGGGGTTGAAGGCGCCTACTCGGAGATCGCCTGCGGGAAGCTGTTTCAACGGCCGAATGTTTTCTTTTTCCGGAGCTTTGAAGCCGTTTTCAGCGCGATTGAAAAAGGACTGTGCGAATATGGCGTCATCCCGGTTGAAAACAGTACTGCCGGCTCCGTTAACGCCGTATACGATCTCATGCGGCAGCATGATTTCCGAATTGTCCGCTCCGCCAGGGTGAAGGTTGATCACAACCTGCTGGTTCGTCCCGGTGCAAAAATGGAAGAGATTCGGGAAATCTACTCGCATGCGCAGGCAATTTCTCAGTGTTCTTCTTTCCTGCAGACACTCCCGAATGTCAGGGTGATCCCCTGCGAAAATACTGCAGTCGCTGCCAGGTTTGTCGCGGACTCCGACAGTCCCGGTGTTGCCGCGCTTTCATCCAGAGCCTGCAGCAAGCTCTACGGGCTTGAAATCCTGAAAGAAGATGTGCAGAATTCCGGGAATAATTACACGCGGTTTATCTGTATCTCCAAAAAACTGGAAATCTATCCCGGCGCCAACAGGACCAGCCTGATGATGGTTCTTCCCCATGAGCCAGGCTCTCTGTATAAGGTGTTGTCCCGCTTTTACGCGCTTGGAATCAACATGAATAAATTGGAAAGCCGCCCTATGCCGGAGCGGAGCTTTGAATTCATGTTTTATTTTGATCTGGATACATCTGTCTATTCTCCCAGATTCATCCAGCTGATGGGGGAATTGAGCGATTTATCCGAGGAGTTTGAGTATCTTGGCAGCTACAGCGAGGTGATTTGATGAAGTGCGGTCTTCTTGGTGAGAAACTCGGTCACAGCTACTCCCCCCAGATACACGCGGAGCTCGCTGATTATGACTATCGGCTGTATGAGCGTCGTCCGGAAGAAGTGGAACAATTCGTCCGCTACGGAGACTGGCGGGGAATGAATGTCACCATTCCGTATAAAAAAACGGTCATGCAGTACTGTTCCGAGCTTTCCGATACAGCCCGGAAAATAGGAGCGGTCAACACCCTCCTGAAACGGGATGACGGAACAATATACGGGGATAATACAGATGCCTTCGGATTTGAAATTCTTCTGCGAAGTCTACGGTTCGATCCAGCCGGACAGAAAGCGCTGATCCTTGGCAGCGGGGGAGCGTCCGCAATGGCGCAGGCTGTCCTGGGCGGTTTGGGCGCTAAGGTATTCGTCATTTCCCGTGGCGGAGAAAATAATTATGAAAACATAAAAGAAAAGCATGCAGACGCGGCGTTGATTGTCAATACGACGCCGGTTGGCATGTATCCGAAGAACGGAATCTCTCCGGTCGATGTGCGAATGTTTTCCAGCCTGAAAGCTGTAGTAGATGTCGTCTACAATCCGGCGAGAACCGCCCTCATGCTGCAGGCAGAGGAGATGAGCATCCCCTTCGCCGGTGGGCTGATCATGCTGGTTGCCCAGGCGAAGAGGAGTGCGGAAATTTTTCTCGGAAAAGAGATTCCAGACAGCGAGCTGGACAGAATACATCGTCAGCTTTCGTTTCAGATGCAGAATCTGATCCTGATTGGAATGCCCGGATCCGGTAAATCGACCATCGCGAAAATGCTGGCGGAAAGACTGTCTCGGCCCTGTTTTGAAGCGGATCAGGAGATTGTCAGGGCAGCCGGTATGAGCATACCGGACATCTTCAAAGCGGAAGGGGAGAACGGTTTTCGGATGCGCGAAACAGAAGTCCTGCGGGAACTGGGGAAACGGTCCGGCGCTGTGATCTCAACCGGCGGCGGCTGTATAACAAGACGGGAGAATTACCCGCTGCTTCATCAGAACGGAATTGTGATTCGGCTTCGGCGAGACATTGATAAACTGCCGAAGGAAGGCAGACCGCTTTCCCTGAAAACGGATCTGAATAAGATGGCGGAAATTCGAAATCCGCTTTATGAGGCCTTTGCGGATTATACTGTAGATAACAACGGCAGCAGAGAACAGACGGTGGATTGTATCCTGCAGCACCTGAAAATGTCAGAAAAGCATGAATGAAAGAAGAGGGGCGTTTATGCCCCCCTTCTTTCATTCTCCAGATATGTTTTCAAGTATAGAATAGCCTGCCGGTAACCCTCAAAGCCAAGTCCGACAAAACTGCGAAGACAGGCCATCCCGGGATAGGAGATTCGGCGAAATCTTTCTCGGGCGGAGATATCAGACAGATGAACTTCCACTGCGGGAATCTGTACCGCCTTGAGCGCGTCAAGGATCGCGACACTGGTATGCGTATAAGCCGCAGGATTGATTACAATCCCGTCTGCTTCCCCATAGGCGTCCTGAATTCGGTCGACAATGGAGCCTTCGTGATTGGACTGAAAGAGCAGAGGCTTTATGCCTTCCGAAACACAGCAGTCGTAAATAAAACGCTGAAGGCTGTTATAATCTTCTCTGCCGTAAATGTCCGGCTCGCGCAGGCCTAACAGATTCAGATTCGGCCCGTTGATAATCAGAAATGTCATTCCGGAAGTATGCATACATCAATCCACTCGAGCGCGTTGGAATACTGGAACAGTTCGTCCAGATTTAATTCAATGGCACTGCTTCCGCTGCCAACCGCCGGAAATACCGTAGTAAAACGCTGCATGCTGATATCAAGATAAACGGGGATTCCGGGCTTGATTCCGAAGGGACAGACACCTCCGACCGGATGGCCGACCAGTTCCAGAACTTCATCGGCGGAAAGCATTTTGGCTTTCATGTGAAACTTCTCTTTAAACTTGTGATTGTCGATGCGGGCGTCGCCGGCAGCCAGAATCAACATACAGCCTTCGGCTGTCTTAAAGGAAAGGGTTTTGGCGATTCTTGCGCCTTCCACGCCCAGCGCGGCAGCGGCGAGTTCAACCGTTGCCGAGGAAACCGTGAATTCCTGAACGCGGTCTTCCAGTCCCAACTCACGAAAATATGCTCTTCCTTCTGCGATTGACATCTGATAACAGACTCCTGTGTTGAATAAGATTTAAGTGAATAATACCGGGTAGCTGACTCCCGCAAGACCGGCAAGAAGATTGGTGGGGAAGCGGTCATAACGTTTTGTAAACGTCCGTACACGCTCGTTATAGGATGAGGCGTCGATGGCAGCTTTCGCCTCTGCAGCGTCATGCATAGCCTCTGACAGCATTTCCTCCTGGCTTTCATTGAGGTCCGTCTGAACAAGAACACTCTCCAAAGTGAAACAGTTGGACAGCAGCGAAGAATAATAGTAAGAAAGCGTTGCGGGAGAAGCACTTTCATATCGAAGAAGTGTGCGAAGCATCTCTACGTTTTCCTTCGTTTCTTCGGCTTCTGAAGGTCTATATTCTTCCCCTAAAGTTGCCAGCCTCTCGGCCGCGCCTGCCAGAGTCCGAAGACCTTCCGCAATGGGCGTCTCGGAATTGCTAGCGTAAAAGGAATCCGACACGCTGTCACTGATTCTTCCCAGACGAATATGGGTGTTCAAGAGCGTGGAAAAGATAACAAGCACAATCGTCAGGATCAGTGCGAATCTGGAATTCTGAAACAGTTTTTTCATCTTATCCCTGCATGTCCAGGAGACGTTCTTTCAGTTCGTTCTCGATTCTTGCCAGCTCTTCCTCCGCAGCGGCGCGGCGGGCTCGTCCGTCTTCCTGAATCTTGCGAACTTCATCAAGCGTCTTGATCAGTTCTTCGTTCGTCTTCTTCAGGGTTTCAAGGTCAACAATACCCCGTTCGGATTCCCGCGCGATATCCACGCTTCCCTGATGGAGTGCTTTGGCGTTGGATTCCAGCAGCTGATTTGTCACGTCGGTAACCTCCCGCTGTGCTTTCATTGCCTGGTCAGAGTGATACAGGCTCAGCGCGAGCACCATCTGGTTTTTCCAGAGAGGAATGGTGTTGGCAATTGAAGAGCGAATCTTCTCTACCATCAGGCTGTCGTTGTTCTGTACCATGCGGATTTGCGGCGCCATCTGAACGGAAATGGTCCTTGTAAGCTCCAGATCATGGATCTTCTTCTCAAATCTGCCGATCATGTTGGCAAAATCATTGGCTGCCTGCGCATCCTCGGGAAGTCCGGTCTCACGCGCTTTTGCGACATATTTCGGGAGTTCTTCGTTTCGAAGCTGTTCGATCTTCAGCTTTCCGGCAAGAATGTACATGGTCAGTTCTTTCATGTACTCTTCGTTTCTCTCATACATTTTGTCCATCAGAGAGATATCTTTCATCAGGACAACTTCATGCCCCTCAAGAGATTCCACGATCTTGTCAACGTTGACTTCCGCTTTGTCATATTGGGCCTTCAGAGAAGCGATGCTGTTCGTAGACTTCTTGAAAAGACCGCGCAGTCCCTTTTTCTCTTCTTCGCTGAAATTCAGGCCTTTGAGCTCAACAACCAGATCACCAAGCATGCCGCCGACTTCACCGAGGTCTTTGGTGCGGACACTGTTCAGGGCAGCGTCAGAAAACTCAGAGATGTTTTTCTGCGCGTTGACACCGTAGTTCATAACCTGTTCCGTATTCAGAATATCGATCTGCTGGGAGAATTCCCTGACAGCAGCCTGTTCAGCAGGGGAGAGAGAAGAGATGTCAACTTTCTCTATTTTCTTTGCTTCTTCCTTCTCCTGCTCCTGCGGCGCTTCCTGAACGGCTGTCGCCGTCATACCGGGAGTCAATGTCAGCTTGGGGATCTTTTCATCCATTTGAAGTCATTCCTTTCTGATCATTCTGTATGTTGAAATCTTTTTTATCACTGAGTCCTTCGCGATCCAGCATGGAATTCATAACAGAAATATCTGTTTCGATATCCAGAGCCTGGTTGGCGAAAAGGGAATCAAGCTGTTTTTTGTAGGCTGCGATTGCGGCATCAAGCATCTCGGTGATGCTTTTCATGCTCTTGTCGATGTTTTCTCCTTCAATTCCCTGCGCGCTCATCCGATCATAAGCATTCAGAAGCTTGATGGTTGTCGGAAGATAATAATTCATAAACTTTTTGATCTTGGGAATATCGGAAGGGTCTGCAATCGCGTCCTGAATAATCTTGTCCGTTACGCGCATGATCTCATTGATTTTGATTCGAATTTCGGGTTCTTTGATGGACATGTAAAGTCTGCCCATCTCGCTCAGGGCTTTATTTCCTTCTTCTACAATGGGATCAACTTCCGGCCCATAACTCTTTTTTTCCGCAGGTTTCGCCTGGGGAACTTCTCCGACCTTTCGAACGCTTGTATCGACGGTTTTCTTCTCGACCGGTGTTTTGTTCTCCTGTTTATTGGAAGTGCTTCTGCCAAAGACAAGACCGACCAGGAAAGCCACCAGCAGACCGGCACCAAGAGCAAGAAGGAGACCGTAGAGCTCATACATTGGGAAAAAGGCGGAGAAGATCAGCCATGTAATAAGAAAACTGTAAATCGAACGGGAACCGGGTCTTCTGCCGCGTTGAAACATAATGACCTCCTGTTTTGGCTGTTGTCATTTTAGTGATGAAACAACAGCTGATTTATCATGTAATTATACAATATGGTCGGTCGTTCGTCAAGAATTGTGAAACAAGGAGATGTTGATTTTTCATCTTGCAAACTGCATACAGGAATAGTATAATGTATTAGTTTAGTCATTATGATGAACAGGGAGGATCCGACCGTGATTCTGATTGCCCCTTCTTTGCTTGCCGCAGATTTTACAAGGATTGCCGAAGAAGTTGATGACGTACGGAAGGCAGGCGCAGACTGGCTCCATTATGATGTAATGGATGGTGTGTTTGTTCCAAATATTTCCATGGGGCTGCCGGTATTGGAATCCATCCGGAAGGGAACGGATCTGTTTCTGGATGTCCATCTGATGATCACAGAACCGATTCGTTATGCCCGTCGATTCTGCGAGGCTGGGGCGGATCTTGTCAATATTCATATTGAAGCGGACTCGGCGGAACATACCCTTTCTGCTCTGCAGGAGATCAGAGGGATGGACAGGCGATGCGGCGTTACGCTGAAACCGGCTACGGACGCGGAAGCTGTGATACCGTTTCTTCAGACGGTTGACCTGATTCTTGTGATGACCGTTGAGCCTGGGTTCGGAGGGCAGCATTTTATGTCGGATATGCTTCCGAAGGTCAGACGGATTCGCGAGCTGATTCAGACCTCCGGGCGCGACATACGCCTGGAAGTCGACGGCGGCGTTGATCCGAAGACAGCGCCTGCCTGCATTGAAGCCGGCGCGGATACGCTGGTAGCCGGGAGCGCGGTTTTCCGCGCGTCCAACCGCAAAGCGGCCATTGACGCAATACGTGGCAACTGAGAAAGAGAGAGGACAACAGATGGCTTATTTTCCTGCTTCGCTGGAAAACCTGATAGACCGCTTTGCTTCCCTTCCGGGGATTGGGAGAAAAAGCGCGCAGCGATTGGCTTTCCATATTCTTTCGCTCTCGGATGATGAGGCTGAGAGCTTTGCAGAGAGTATACGAAAAGCAAAAAAAGAAGTTAAACGCTGTAAAATCTGCAGGAATTATACAGATCAGGATGTTTGCCAGATCTGTTCCAGCGATCGCAGAGACCGTTCAAAGATCTGTGTGGTTTCCGACCCCAAAGATGTTCTCAGCCTGGAACGCGCAAGGGAGTATAATGGACTGTATCATGTCCTTCATGGCGTGATATCCCCAATGAACCACATTGGGCCGGACGATATCGGCGTCAAAGAACTTCTGATCCGGGCGGCAGAAAACGATGTTCAGGAAATTATCATGGCGACGAACCCCGACACGGAGGGGGAAGCGACAGCAATGTATATTTCGCGGCTTCTGAAGCCTTTCGATATCAAGGTGACCAGACTCGCATATGGTATTCCGGTAGGATCGAATCTGGAATTTGCCGATGACGCGACCCTGACCCGTGCTCTGGAAGGCAGGACAGAGATTTAAGCAGTTATTGAGATGAATTGTTTCATCATTGAAAAAAACAAATAAGGAGAACGAATGACATCAAAATTAAAAATTATCCCTCTTGGAGGACTTGGTGAGATCGGAAAGAACATGACCGTGGTCGAGTTTGGCTCTGATATGATCGTAATCGACTGCGGCATGGGCTTTCCTCAGGAAGACATGTACGGAATCGACGTTGTCCTTCCGGATATTTCCTATTTAAAAAACAACGCGAGCCGTATCCGCGGTATCATTATCACGCACGGGCACGAAGATCATATTGGGGCTGTTCCCTATGTACTCCGGGAGCTTGACGTTCCGATTTATACAACGACGCTGACAGCCGCGCTGATTGAATTGAAGCTGGAAGAGCACGACCTGCTGTATAATACCCAGATCTTTACCAAAAAGACAGGTTCTGTTTTTCGCCTGGGATGCTTTACGATCGAGTTTATTCATGTAAACCACAGCATTCCGGATGCGGTAGGTCTGGCAATAAAGACGCCGGTAGGAACGATTGTACACACCGGAGATTTCAAAATTGACATTACTCCCATCTCGGGAGGTATGATCGATCTGGTTCGCTTTGGAGAATTGGGAAAAGAAGGCGTGCTCGCCTTATTGAGCGACTCCACCAATGTGGAAAAGCCCGGTCATTCCGATTCGGAACGGAAGGTAGGGGAGTCGTTCAACAAGCTTTTCAAGGACTGTGACAAGCGGATTATCATCACAACGTTTGCCTCAAATATTCATCGGCTTCAGCAGATCATCAATGTTGCCGCGAGACATAAGAGAAAAGTTGCCGTTACAGGCCGCAGTATGGAGAACATTATCCGTACAGCGACGGTGTTGGGATATATGGATATTCCCGACAATGTGATGGTCGATCTGGACCAGATTAATTCTCTTCCCAAAAACCATACCGTCATCCTTTCGACTGGCAGTCAGGGAGAAGCCATGTCCGCGCTTTATCGGATGGCATTTTCCGAGCATAAGCAGATTCGTATTGACGCCGGAGACCGTGTGATTATATCCGCGTCTGCCATTCCCGGGAATGAAATTATGATCAGCCGCGTCATTGACGAATTGTTCCATAAGGGCGCAGAGGTGATCTATGATCGGAATACCGAGCTCCATGTCTCTGGACACGCTTCTCAGGAAGAGCAGAAAATGATGATCGCGCTCACGCGGCCGAAGTACTTTATTCCGGTTCACGGTGAATACCGGATGCTGGTCAAACATGCGGAACTTGCCGAAATTGTCGGGATCCCCGCGAAGAATATTGTCATTGCGGAAAACGGAAGCGTAATCGAGTTTACCAAAAAAGGAATTCAGTGCGGAGACTCCGTCCAGGCAGGGGCGATCCTGGTTGACGGCAGCGGCGGAATCGGCGAAGTCGGCAGTGTTGTCATGAGAGATCGTCACAAGCTTGCGGAAGACGGCATGATTGTGATTGTCATAACCTGTTCTGCAGATACCCATCATCTGCTGTTGGATCCGGAGATCGTTACCCGCGGCTTTATCTATGTGAAGGAAGCGGAAGACCTGATGAAGGAGCTCCAGAGAATTGTTCTGGAGAGTATTGAAGCCTGTGAAAAGCAGAATATCAGGGATTATAACAGTATCAAGCTGAAGGTGAAATCCAACCTTTCTGGCTATCTTTACAAAACGACCCGCAAGAGCCCGATGATTCTGCCTGTCATTACGGAAATCTGAGCGTTTGTTTCACCTGATTCCGATGGGAAGGAGAGTTTTTCTTTGAATATCCAAATATTCGGCAAAGCAAAATGTTTTGACAGCAAAAAAGCGGAACGTTATTTTAAAGAGCGACGCATCCGTTATCAGTATATTGACATCATCAAATTCGGTATGAGCCGTGGGGAACTGAAGAGCGTAACAAAAACGATCGGACTCGATGAGATTGTCAATCGGGAAGACCAGGACTATCCACTCTACCAGTATCTTGCTTCCGATGAGGCGAAGCTGGAAAAACTGTATGAGATTCCGGAGCTGATTCGTACACCTGTTGTACGAAACGGCAGACAGGCAACGGTTGGTTATCGCCCGGAAATCTGGAAGGATTGGGAGTAAGCCGCCCGTTTTCTCTCTTCCGAAAAAAACATAAAATTTTATTGACATCACTCGTGAAAAGTGATATTCTACCTGCGCCGCATCGAGGGGGTCGAAGTGAGCATGGCTCCACCTCCGTCGAGCGAGTCCTATTCAGAGGGAGGAAATATATATGAAACATGCTGTAATTGTTACCGGCGGAAAGCAGTATCGTGTCGCCGAAGGCGATGTGATTTTTGTTGAGAAGCTCAATGTCGAAGCCGGTGAAACTGTCACCTTCGATCAGGTGCTGTGTGTTGTTGATGACAACACCGCTGTAGTCGGAACCCCGGTTGTTGAGGGCGCTACGGTAACCGCAAAGGTTGAGAAGAATGGCAAGGCAGCCAAGGTACGCGTTTACAAGATGAAGCCCAAGAAGGGTTATCGCCGTACTCAGGGCCACAGGCAGCCGTATACGAAGCTTACTGTTGAAGCGATCAATGCCTGATAAACGGATGGAGGTGTAACAGATGGCTCATAAAAAAGGAATGGGTTCCACCAAGAACGGCCGCGACAGTAAGTCAAAGCGTCTTGGAGCAAAGCGTGCAGACGGTCAGTTTGTTCTGGCTGGTAATATTCTCGTCCGCCAGCGCGGCACGAAGATTCATCCCGGCACCAATGTCGGCAAGGGTAAAGACGATACGCTGTTCTCTCTTGTTGACGGTACTGTGAAATTCGAGCGTCTCGGTAAGGATCGGAAGAAAGTTTCCGTTTACGAAGAGCTTGCTCAGTAACCTGAAAATCTGGCCGGACGCTTTGTCCGGCCTTTTCATTATTCTTATATAAACGGAAACGGAGGGATTGGATTGGCATCGTTTGTTGATCAGGCGAAGATCCATCTTCATGCCGGAAAAGGCGGTGACGGCGCAGTAGCGTTTCACCGCGAAAAATATGTCGCGGCGGGAGGACCGGACGGCGGCGACGGCGGACGAGGCGGGAATGTCGTTTTTGTTGTCGATGATAACATGACTACGCTGATGGACTTTCGCTATAAAAGAAAATATACGGCAGAAAACGGTGCCGACGGTCAGGGAAAACGCAGTTCCGGCCGCGATGGGGAGGACCTGTTTGTTCGGGTTCCCCGCGGAACACTGATCCGTGATACCGACAGCGGCGCTCTGATGCACGATATGTCTGACGGAGAGCCCTATATCGCGGCAAAAGGCGGACGAGGGGGCTGGGGCAATATTCATTTTGCCACGCCGACCCGTCAGGTGCCGCGTTTTGCGAAACCGGGGCTGCCGGGTGAAGAACGCGACATCACACTGGAATTAAAACTGCTGGCGGACGTCGGTCTGGTCGGATTTCCAAATGTCGGCAAATCCACGCTTCTTTCCGTCGTAAGCAAAGCGCATCCCAAAATCGCCAATTACCATTTCACAACACTGTATCCAAACCTCGGCATCGTATACGCCGATGAAGGAAAGAGCTTTGTGATGGCGGATATTCCCGGCATGATCGAAGGCGCGTCTGACGGAGTCGGGCTCGGACATGATTTTCTTCGACATGTTGAACGCTGCAGACTTCTTGTACATGTGGTAGACGCGTCCGGCTCTGAAGGCCGCGATCCTGTGGAGGACTACGAAGTAATCTGTCGGGAGCTTCGTGCCTACGGGTCTGATCTTGCTCAGAAACCGCAGATTGTAGCCGCGAATAAGTGCGATCTTGTAGACGAAGAGAACGAAGGACTGAAGAAGTTTCTCGAACATGTGGAAGCAGAACAAATCCCGGTTGTCAGCATCAGCGCCGCTACTCACCGGGGGCTCAAACCGCTGATTGATCTGTGCTTAAAGATGCTTTCGGATTTGCCGCCTGCCGAACCGTTTGAACCGGATTACATAGAACCCGAAGCGATTCCGGAGACAGCGGAAGATATTCGCATCCTCCACGCTGACGGAGAATGGCAGCTGGAGGGTGAGTGGCTGAAGCGGGTTGCCGCGTCGGTGAACTTTTCTGATTATGAGAGCAGAATGTATTTTGACCGTACACTTCGGCGGGCAGGTGTGTTTGACCGCCTGGAAAGCATGGGGGTTCAGGAAAACGATACGATCTGCATCTATGATTTGATTTTTGATTATCATTTCTGATATGAGCAGACGCCGAAAACGGCTGTGGTTTTACGGAGGATTCACAGCTCTTGTTATGCTGATGATTTTCTGTTTTTCTGCCCAGGACGGCACAGACTCGGGGAATCTCAGCAATTGGTTTTCAACAACGCCGGTCGGCCGGCTGATCATGGGGCTCCTGCCACCGATGACCGGAGAGGGAAGCGGCGCGGATTTGCGCAAGTTCGCGCATATGACAGAGTTCGCGCTTCTGGCATTTTTCTCTTTTCATTATTTGCGTGCTTTGATAATGCGGTCAAAAGATCTGTTCATTATTTTATGCACGTTTCTCTTCTGTTTCTTTTACGCATGCACAGACGAGTTTCATCAGATCTTTGTTCCGGGACGTGTCGGATGCTTTCGTGATGTTCTGATTGACTGCGCCGGTTCCGGATTCTGTTTGATTCTACTTTGGCTTTTCTTCAGGTTGAGAAAGGATCGGATATGAGTAAGCACGGTAAAACAGAAAGTAGGATTCCTCCTATCCTGGCGATTCCGGATAAGCTTGAAGCTTTCTGGAAGAAGCTGCTCTCTCTGCGCCTTCCGCTGTATCGTTATTTCTCGGTGTTTGATTTTGCGTTCCTGCTGATTGCCTTCATCCTGCTGATTGCCGGTTTCACGCCTTGGCTCTCTTCCGCACGGACAACACTTTGTGTGATCTCTGCGTCTCTCTCCCTGGTCCCGGTGCTGTATCATGCGATTTGCCTGGTGAAAGAACGGGTAGTGCCTGTTCAGGAGATGGTAATTCTGGTTCTGACGCTCCTCCTGCTCCTGACCGGAGAATCATCCGCGGCGGTAATCGTTCCTCTCCTGGCGGGCTGTCTGTATCTGGTGGAAGCATACGCCATGCTGCACAGAGAGGCGGAAATGGAACGGCTTGAGACACTGGACGAAGAACTCCGTATGCATACTCCGGACGAGGAAAGAACCGGAAAGGGACGCGTCCTCTGTTCCATCGCGCTTGCGTTCTTTGCGTTTTTTATCCTGATGGCTTTGATTTTCGCCTTGGTGGCTTTGTTTCATCGGGATAACGCAGTCCTTTCCCTTCGCCGATGTGAACTGTTTTTGCTTCTGTCATTTCCGACAGCAGCTCTGTTTTCATTTCGCCTCTGCCATTTGGGGATTTTCAGCAGTTCATCTTACGAACGTATCGTTTATCGGAATGATGAGATCCCCGAACTCCTGTCCCGCTGCAGCATATTCGCTTTCAGCAAGACAGGGACGATCACGGATGGACGGTTTCGGATCGGCGAAATCTGCCCGGTCGGAATCAGCGAAGAAGATCTTCTCCGCATAGCCGCGGTTGGTGAGTGCCGGTCAACGCATCCCATTGCTCTCGCCATTCGCCGCGCGGCAGGGCTGCGTGATGACGCCAGACTGGAAGGTCTTCAGGAGACAGAAGAAATCCCCGGGAAAGGTGTCAGTACATTCTTCGGCGGCAGGCATATTTATGTTGGCAATGGCGAATTTCTCGATGAGCACGGAATCTGGTATCAAGTTCCGTCACAGACAGGTTCCGCTGTTCATGTTGCGGTTGACAGTACCTATCGCGGGTATCTGATGATTTCGGATACCATACGTGAAAACGCGTTTGAAGCTTTGGAAGAGCTGCGTGCGCAGCGGGTATCTACCCTGGTGATGCTGACCGGCGATGTCCGCTCTGCTGCGCGTAACCTGGCAGCCTCTATGAATTTTGATATGGTGAAATCCGGACTCCAGCCGGAAGAAAAAGCTTCCGCAGTTGCGTTCCTGCGCTCTTCACAGGACGGACAGGTGTCCATTGCCTGTGTCGGTGACGGATTTCATGATTCTGACATGTTCCATGCAGCCGATGTTTCCGTCTGCCTGAATGCCGAAAATGACATGGATGCCGACATCCGCATATTCTCCGGGGAAATTATGAAGATTCCGGCGATTTATCGTTTCTGCAGAAGATACGTTATGATGAGAAGGATCTGTGTGTTTTCCGTTTTCGGAATAAAACTGCTTCTGTGCCTTCTTGGCCTGTTTACAAACCTTCCTGTGGCCCTGATTGCTGTTCTGGATGCGGTTGTCGGAATCGGTGCGTTGGTTTACGCGCTGACTTCTCTTCATATGAATTTGGGAAAGAACACATGAATGTTTATGATTTTGATGAGACTATATTTCATCCGGACAGTTCTTTCCGGTTTGTTTTATACTGTCTCCGACACTATACGCGCGCGGTGCTGTCCATAGTGCCGGTTTCGGTGTTCCGTTATGCGCAGTATCTTTCCGACGGCAGAAAAGACGCGAAGCCTTTGAAGGAGGGCCTGTTTTCTTTTCTGAACCGTATTGATAATGTGGAACAGGTTGTCACGGAATTCTGGAACGAGAATATCTCCGGACTTCAGCAATGGTATCTGGAGCAGAAGCGGGATGACGATGTCATCATCTCTGCCTCTCCTGAATTTCTGCTTGAGCCGGTTGCCGAGATGTTAGGCGTTCACCTGATTGCGACAAAGATGAACCCCTATACCGGGAAGATCATCGGCCGCAACTGTCATGACGAAGAAAAGCTGGTCCGATTCCGTAAACAGTATCCGGAAGCCTGTGTCAACGCCTTTTATTCAGATTCCTTCAGTGACGAACCGATGGCGGCAATTGCCCGGGCCGCGTATCTGGTCAGGGATGGCATTCCTCATCCATGGCCCTGGAAATAAAAGAAATACGGACGGGAGCAGATCATACTCCTGTCCGTATCTTATTATGAATGCATAACGCTTTGGGTGAAAGGTATTATTTGTCATGAAATTCCGGAATGAAGCTTTCTCCGAAATCCATTTCCCGTAAACGGCGGTTCATCGCCTTCACATCTTTGTTATACATCGCGGTGCGAAGACTGTCATCCGGGACAAACCGACAGTAGGCAGCGCAGAAACTGTCAAACATCGTCCGGTTCCGATAGGATAGTTTCGGGAGCAGCATAATACAGCATAGTATTGCGCCGACGGAGAACGAGATCTTCAGATACAGGGGGCAGAAGCGAATAATAACTGCGAGAATTATCAGGCTGGCAATCGCACAGAACACGGTAGAGATTGTGGTATAGCGGTTTGCTCCGATCGCGATCAGATCCGGGTCCAGGTTTCGCATTCGACGCATCAGGGGATATGCGGTCATGTAATTAAAGAACAACTGACGCATAAACAAATAAAACCAGAGCCAGCCGCCGAAGAAAATAGCGGCAGCGAGCATGATCTTTATTTCCATGATATCCTTCTCCTTTGGTGATTTGAACCAAAATATAGCACAAATCCAAAAGGCTTGCAATGGGAAAATCCCGGTATTCCGTTAAATCGTAAAATTTACCGAAAGTCTTTCCTTTTTATTCAGTTCGTGTTAAAATAACAAAGTATATCTTTATGGAGGAATTCATATGGGCGATAATTATATCAGCTATCGGGAAGAAAACGGCAGCATCAACATCTCTGAAGATGTGATCTCCGGCATTGTTCGTGCAGCGGTGACGGAGGTTGAGGGCGTATCCGGACTGTCTACCACGGCAGGCTCCGAGCTGGCTGAGAAAATCGGACTGAAGACCATCCCCAAGGGGGTAACCATTCGTTTTGAAGAGAACAAAGTTGTCACGGATGTGATCATTACCGTTTCGTACGGATGCAGCGTCGTGAATGTTGCGAAAACTGTCCAGGAATCTGTGCGGAATGTGATTGAATCCGTTACCGGTTTTAATGACACAGTCGTGAATGTACATGTGTCCGGCATCTCTTTTGACAGGTAAGGTCCGAATATGACAAGAATGACAGCGAGACAGCTTGCTTTTCAGCTGCTTTTCTCCATGACGGAAAACAGGCTTGATCCCGAAGACGCGATAGCGCTGTTTTTTTCGGAAGATCACTATGACAGCCTGAAAGAGGAAGATCTGATTTTTCAGGAATACCCGGACGATCATCAGCTGCAGTATATACGGAATATTCTTGATCTTGTGTGCGGGAATCAGCCTGCCATCGATGAGATCATTCGAAAATACGCGAAAGGATGGAAACTGGAAAGACTCTCAAACACCAGCGTTTCCATTCTTCGTTTTGCTGTCTGTGAAATCCTGTATGTTGATGATGTCCCCGCCGCTGTCGCTGTAAACGAAGCGGTTGATCTTGCGAAACGCTATGAATCACCGCAGGCCGCGTCATTCATCAACGGAGTTCTCGGTTCCTGGCTTCGCGCGGAGAATGAAGCGGAACATCAGGAAGCTGATTTATCAGCCGACTGTACCTGAAATGCCGCGCCGATATGATTGACAGAAGCATTCTGACCGTTACGGAATTAAACAGCGCCGTCCGCGCTTTGATAGAAAGAGATGCTTTTTTCTCGAACCTTCTCGTTCGGGGAGAACTGTCCAATTATAAAATCTATCCTTCCGGGCACCATTATTTTACCCTGAAGGATGCTGAAAGCAGTCTGCGCTGCGTCATGTTCAAAAGCAGCGCGTCACATCTGCGTTTTCAGCCGGAAAACGGCATGAAGGTTACTGTCTCCGGAAGCCTGCGCGTTTATCCGAGAGACGGCGCTTATCAGCTTTACTGCACCGATTTGAACCCGGAAGGAATCGGAGATCTGCAGGTGGCTTTTGAGCAACTGAAGAAGAAGCTCTCCGCGGAAGGTCTGTTTGACGCTTCCCATAAGGTTCCGATTCCGGCCTTTCCTCAAAAAGCCGCGATTATCACCTCGTCTGCCGGCGCGGCGGTTCATGATATGATTCGGATTTTTGGCCGGCGCTGGCCGATGACCAGATTGATTCTCCTTCCGGTTCGGGTTCAGGGGGTTGAAGCTCCGGCAGAGATCGCGGGAGCGATTCGCTACGCAAATGAGTTTAAGATCGCGGATGTCATCATTACCGGCCGCGGCGGCGGCTCCCTGGAAGATCTCTGGGCTTTTAATGACGAACGTGTCGCAAGAGCAATTTACGCGTCCGAAATACCCGTGATTTCGGCGGTGGGACATGAACCGGATGTTACCATCTCCGATTATGTTGCGGACAGGCGTGCCTCTACGCCATCCAATGCTGCTGAAATTGCCGTGCCGGATCAAATGGAAGTCATGGACACGCTCCGTGTTCTTGAAAACAGATTGAACCGGGCTTTAACCAACGTTCTTTCGGAATATCGAAATAAACTTGACACGCTGCGGAAATCGGCAGTTTTTCGTGCCGAGACTTCTTTTGTTGATCTTCGGCGGATGGAGCTCGATCGCCTGCAGGAGAGGATGATCTCTGTACAGCGGCAGGAATTGCTGAAAAAGAGAAGCGGGCTGAACGCCCTTGTGGCGTCATTGGATGCCCTGAGTCCGCTGCGCGTGATGGGAAGAGGATATGTGTTTGCTTCGAACGCGGAACAAAAACCGGTGTCCAGTATTCATCAGATCTCTTCCGGTGAAGCCTTGTTTTTGCTTTTCGCTGACGGGAAGGCAGATGTCCTTGTGAAGGACATTTCGGCGGAGATCCGGTAACGGAAAAAGGAGTTCAGAATGTCTGATACGAAATTAAGCTTTGAAGAATCCTTGAAAAGACTGGAAGAGATCGTTGAGCATCTGGAACGCGGAGATATCGCGCTTCAGGATTCTCTTCAGCTTTTTGAAGAGGGCTCCGCCCTTCTGGCCGGCTGCAATCAGATGCTGGAAGAAGCTGAACAGAAAGTAGTCCAGCTTCGCAAAGGTTCGGACAGAAAGCCGGTGGAGTCCCCGTTCAATGAGACTTAATAATGATCTCGACTCTGGTAAAGGAAATTGATCAGGATGATGAATGAGAGAATAGCGCAGTATAAAGCAGCGGTTGAAACCCGCCTGAACAGGTTTTTTCTGTATTCTGACGACAATCCGCTGAAAGGCTATGGCGAAGCGGTCAGATACAGTTTGCTTGCCGGCGGAAAAAGGATACGGGCGATGCTTGTCCTTGAGTTTTGCAGAATAAGCGGCGGAGATCCCGATTCTGCGATGGATATTGCTGCATCCGTAGAAATGCTGCATGCTTACAGCCTGATCCATGGTGATCTCCCGTGCATGGATAATGACAACCTGCGCCGGGGGAAACCGACCAATCACATCGTTTTCGGAGAAGGGATTGCCACGCTTGCGGGCGATGTTCTTCAGGCGGAGGCTTTCCGGACAATTCTTCATTCCGGGCTTCCTGCTTCTTCGCGGTTGCGCTGCGCGGAACTGCTGGCTGACGCTGTCGGCCTGGAGGGAATGTGCGGCGGCCAGTATCTTGATTTGCGCGGAGAGGGAACGGTTCTCTCTTCAGAACAGCTGGACGCGATTAATCTCCGGAAAACGGCGGCGCTTCTCTCGGCAAGCTGCGCGATGGGCGTTGCCGCTGCCGGAGGAAGTGCAGCACAGGAAGAGGCTGCCGGAAGTTTCGGACGTGATCTTGGACTCGCCTTTCAGATTCGCGATGATGTGCTGGATGTAATCAGTTCTGAAAGTGAACTTGGCAAACCGATTGGTTCGGATGCTAAAGAAAATAAAAATACATATATGGCGCTGCTTGGCGAAAAAGGCTGTGAGCGCTTAATTGACACATTGACAGCGCGTGCTCTTTCCGCTATACACGAAGCATTTTCCAATACTGCGTTCCTGGATGAATTTGCCAATCAAATGGCGATACGGAGATACTGAACCGAATGAATGTATTATATAAAATCAGATCTTCCGCAGACGTGAAAGCTTTATCAGATGAGGAACTGGATCTGCTGGCATCGGATATTCGTGAGTATCTGATCAGCAGTGTTTCACAGACCGGCGGTCATCTGGCTTCCAATTTGGGCATAGTAGAGCTTACGATTGCGCTGCATCGCGTATATGATACCTCTCGGGATCGCGTTGTGTTTGATGTCGGCCATCAATGCTATGTTCACAAAATGCTGACCGGCCGATGGAAAGAGTTTCCGACGCTGCGGCAGTACGGTGGATTGTCAGGGTTTCCAAAACCCTATGAGAGCAATGATGACGCGTTTATTGCGGGACATGCTTCCAACTCCGTTTCTGTCGCGGTAGGCATGGCGAAGGCAAGGTCCGCGCTTCGGGAGGATTACCAGGTAGTAGCTCTGCTTGGTGACGGCGCGCTGACAGGCGGTCTTGCTTATGAGGGACTTTCAGCCGCCGGTTCCAGCAGAGAGCCGATGGTCATTATCCTCAATGACAACACCATGTCCATTGCTCCCAATGTCGGCGGAATCGCGAGTCTCCTGCAGAATCTGCGGATACGTCCCGGGTATATCCATTTTAAGAAGGCGTATCGGGAATTCTTGAAAGGTTTGCCTTCGGTCTACTACTATACGCATGAATTGAAAGAAAAACTGAAGGATCGGCTTTTGCCGTCGAATACATTCAGCGCCATGGGGCTGAATTATATTGGCCCGGTCGATGGTCATAACCGAAAAGAGCTGGAATTTGTTCTTCGCCTTGCCCGGGAGATGAATGAACCGGTTCTTGTCCATGTGCTTACAAAAAAAGGAAAGGGCTGCTCCTTTGCGGAAACGAATCCGGAGCTGTTTCACGGCCTTGGACCTTTCGACCCGGTGACGGGCAGGATCCCGGAGAGTTCCGACTCCTATTCCGATGTTTTCGGCAGGGAACTTTGTTCTTTGGCGGATCAGGACGGCAGGATTATGGCAATCTCTGCAGCGATGTCTCTTGGCACGGGACTGTCCGCGTTTTCCGAACGCTTTCCTGACCGCTTCTGTGATGTCGGGATCGCGGAAGGCCATGCCTGCTCGATGGCTGCCGGGATGGCAAAACAGGGCCTGATTCCAGTTTTTGCCGTGTATTCCAGCTTTTTGCAGCGTGGCTTTGACATGATGATTCACGACATCGGTCTACAGGGACTGCATGTCGTGCTGTGCGTTGACAGAGCAGGAATCGTCGGCGGAGACGGAGAAACGCACCATGGTATTTTTGATGTTTCCTATCTGCGCACGGTTCCGGGAATGAAGATTTTTGCCCCGGCAAGTTTCCGTGAGCTTTCTCAGATGCTGGACAAAGCGGTCATGCACGTTCAGGAACCGGTGGCTGTTCGTTATCCGCGAGGCGGTGAATGCGGCTGGGCCGGCGTGTGTACGGCAAGGGAGGCGGTCATTCGTGAGGGAGAAGATGTTACCGTCGTTGCCTATGGCGCCATGCTCTCTGAAGCGCTTCGTGCCGCGGATGTTCTGATGGAAAAAGGGATCTCCGCTGAAATTATCAAACTCTCCGAACTTGACGGCAACGATTACCCTCTGGTGATGGAGTCGCTTCAGAAAACGCATCGTCTGTTATCTGCGGAGGAAGTTTGCGCCGCCGGGTGTCTGGGATTTGTTCTGGCAGAGAGCGCGGCGGAGAAAGGTATTTCGTTCCGGGCGGTATCTTTGAACCTTGGGGAGGGCGTCATCCCGCACGGAGACCGTCATCAGTTGATGCGTGATTTCGGAATCGATGGGGATGCGATGGTACAGGCCGCCTGTCAGTTGGTAAATCGGAGTATCAATGAGTAAGAGCCGTCTTGATCAGTATCTTTTTGATCACGGATATGCCGAGTCGCGAGAGAAAGCAAAAGCCATTATTATGAGCGGAGCCGTATTTCTGAACGGCAGACGTGTCGATAAACCGGGTTTGATGATTTCGGACAGCGATCAGCCGGAAGTTCATGGCAAACCGCTGAAATATGTATCCAGAGGCGGGCTGAAACTGGAGAAGGCGCTGCAGGTATTTCCCGTCGATCCCTCCGGGATGATCTGTATCGACTGCGGCGCTTCAACCGGCGGATTTACGGATGTACTGCTGCAGGCGGGGGCTTCACGGGTTTATGCCGTAGATGTCGGCTATGGACAGCTTGCGTGGAAGCTTCGTAACGATGACCGCGTTATTAACCTGGAGCGTTTGAATGTGCGCTACCTGGCGGAGGAGCAGATTCCGGAAAAGCTGGATCTGGCGGTGATGGACGTTTCCTTTATCTCCATCCGCCTGATCTTACCGGTTGTGAAGGAGTTTTTAAAGCCGGGAGCGGATTATATCTGTCTGATCAAACCGCAGTTTGAAGCCGGAAGAGAATATGTCGGGAAGAAAGGCGTTGTCAGAGACCCGGCAGTTCACAGGCAGGTGATTGATACCTGTCTGCACACCGCAAAACAGCTTGGATACCGGATAATGGGACTTGACTGGTCTCCGATTCGCGGGCCGGAGGGAAATGTTGAGTTTCTCTGCTGGCTGAAAAATGAAATTGGCCCTGACACTGTGTTGGACATCGATGAAACTGTCCGGATGGCTCACGCGTTTTTTAAAGAGTAGGGAGTGCCATGATTGCAATTTGTACAAACCCTTATCGTGATTCCGGATTTGAGATCACTTCTCAGGCAAAGAAAATGCTGGAACGCGCGGGTCATTCTTGTGTGATCTGCCCCATTTTCTCGGATTCCCCCCTGCATTCGGCATGTGAATTTGAAACGAAAAAGCTGAAGGACGTTCTGGACGGGATCAGTCATATTCTCGTCTTAGGCGGAGACGGGACAATTCTCGCTGTGGTTCGTGAGTTAGGCGGCAGAGCGATCCCGATTCTCGGGGTAAACCTTGGAACCAAAGGGTTTATGACAGCGCTGGAGCCGGATGAACTGTCAAAACTGCCGGAAGCTTTTCAACCAGACGCGCCTGTCAGTGACAGAATGATGCTGAATGTGACGCTGATTCGAAACGGAACAGCTGTTCTGCATGACGCGGCATTAAACGACATTGTGATTCATGGATATGGAGAATGCATCCAACCGACAGCCTGGGCGGATGAAATGAAGATGTTTTCATTTTCCGGCGATGGACTTGTTGTTTCAACACCGACGGGCTCTACCGGTTATTCCATGTCTGCGGGCGGACCGATTGTGGAGCCGGATGCCAGGGCAATCCTGCTGACTCCGATCTGCGCGCATACGCTTTCGGCAAAACCTTATGTCCTCTCACCGAAGCGTCTTGTGACCGTTCTTACGGAAAAACTGACCGGGCGCCGCGCCTATCTCGCGGTGGACGGTTATCAGGCTGCGGATCTGGAAAGCGGTGATCTTTTGGAAATCCGATGCTCCGATCAATTTGTTCGAATGATTTCACTGTCGAAACGGAGCTTTTTTGAACAGCTTGAAAAACTTGTTTGAAAGGTCTTATGGTCATGAAAAATACCCGTCAAAGCGTGATACTGGAGATTATCGCCTCTGAGGATATCGAGACACAGACACAGTTGATGCTTGCCTTGGAAAAACGCGGGATTCGAACCACACAGGCAACGCTCTCCCGTGACATTCGTGATCTGCATCTGACAAAAGAAATCAGCAAACAGGGCGGATACCGATATGTTTCCACAAGGCACTCTGAGGAAGATCACACGATTCGCCTTCAGAAAATTTTCAAGGAATGCGTGATTTCTTATGATATCGCGCAGAATCTGTTCGTGATCCGAACGCTGCCTGGCCTCGCATCGGCAGCATGCAGCGCGATGGACGCCATGGAAGTTGACGGACTGGTCGGGACACTGGCGGGAGACGATACCGCTTTTTTGGCCATGCGTGACAATGCGGCGGCGCTTGCTCTGTTTGATGAGATTACAAACCTCTTCTGAAGGAGGTCTTCATGCTTCGGAAACTGTATATTGAAAATATAGCCGTCATTGAAAAAGCGGAGATTGATTTTGAGCCCGGGCTGAATGTTTTAACGGGGGAAACCGGAGCAGGTAAGAGTATTATCATCGATTCCATTGAAGCCGTGATCGGCAGCCGTGCCAGTAAAGACCTGATCAGAACCGGAGCGCCTTTTGCTTCTGTTACCGCTGAATTCGACCGGGATGAAGCTTGGCTGGAAGAAAACGAGATTGATTCCGATGATGACACGATGCTGATCCAGCGGCGGATTTCCGCGGACGGGAAAAACAGCTGCCGTGTCTGTGGAGTACCCGTCAGCATCTCTCAGCTAAAGAGTCTCGGCGTTCGGACACTGGAGGTTCATGGACAGAATGACGGTTTAAAACTGTTGGACGAGAAGGTTCACCTTGCCAGTCTGGATCGCTTTGGCTCACTCGATCTGACCGGATACCGGGATGCCTTTTCCAGGTTGTGTCTGCTTCGCGAGGAGTATGCCCGCCTGAAAGCGAGTGAGGAAGATAATCTCTCCTTACGGGAAAAGCTTCAGGACAGCATAGCCGAGCTCTCTGAACAGTCCGTACGTTCGGGTGAACGGGATGAACTGATCGCCAGGCGGGATCTGCTGCGTAATTCTGAAAAACTGACGGAATCCCTTCAGTTGATACAGGCTGCTCTGGATGGCGAGGAAGGCGCTCTTGCGCGTGTGCAGGAGGCGGAATGGCACTGCAGACGCGCTTCGTCGATCTCTCCGGAGCTGAAAGAAGCCGAGGAACAGCTGAAACAGGGGTATTATCTGATCAGTGACGCGGAAGAACGGATTCTGGATTATCAGAGTGCCCTTAACTTTGAACCGGAAGAGTATGACAGGCTGGAGCAGAGACTGCGCGATATTTCCCGCCTGGAACGGAAGTATCATTGTGAAGCGGATGAACTTCCGCAGCTCCTGGAGCAATCTATACAGCGTCTTGATGACATCAGCTTTGCAGGTGAGAGGTTAACAAAACTGGATGCTGAAATTCAGAAGCAGCTTTCTGTCTGCGATCATCTTGCGGAAGAGCTGCATCGAAACCGGGCTGAAGCTGCCGGGAAGCTATCGAAAGTGATCGAGTCGGAGCTGAAAGACCTGAATATGCCCGGAGCGAAATTTTTAACGGAGATGACCAGACCGGAAACGCTCAACAGAAACGGCAGAGACAGCGCCCGATTCCTGCTTGCCGCGAACCGCGGTGAAGAGCCTGGCCGCATCAGTAAGATTGCCTCCGGTGGCGAGCTGAGCCGAATTATGCTTGCCATGAAAAACGCGCTGTCGGTCGGAGACCCTGTGCCAACCATGATTTTTGACGAAATTGACACGGGCGTTTCCGGTATCGCCGCCCAGCGTGTCGGGGAAAAACTGGCAGATCTTTCCAGACGAAAACAGGTTCTCTGCGTCACACATCTTCCGCAGATTGCGGCAATGGCGGATTCTCATTTCTGCATTTCCAAATCGGAGCGTAACGCGCGCACGGTGACGGAGGTTGTGAAACTGAATCGCACGGGCAGACAGCAGGAGCTCGCCAGACTGCACGGCGGAGATCACATTACGGCGACAACCCTGCTTTCGGCGGAAGAACAGCTCAAGTACGCGGAATCTTATAAGAAACAATCAGAATAATCATGATAAACGGAGAGTGCAAAATGGGAGTGTATGAGGAACTTATCGCGCGCGGACTGATCGCGCAGGTAACAGATGAAGAGAAAATTCGTGAATTGGTAAATGCGGGCAAAGCCAGATTTTATATTGGCTTCGACTGTACAGCTGACAGTTTGACGGCAGGTCATTTTATGGCCCTCTGTTTGATGAAACGGCTGCAGATGGCAGGAAATACGCCAATCGTTCTGATCGGTGGCGGCACAACCATGATCGGTGATCCTTCCGGCAGAACAGATATGAGAAAGATGCTGACCCGTGAAGATATCAATTACAATGCCGAGTGCTTCCGCCGGCAAATGGAGAGATTTATCGATTTCAGCGATAATAAGGCCATTATGGTCAATAATGCCGACTGGCTTCTCGATCTGAATTATGTGGAACTCCTGCGGGAAGTGGGAACACATTTTTCTGTCAACAACATGCTCCGCGCGGAATGCTATAAGAACCGGATGGAACGTGGACTCAGCTTTTTCGAATTCAACTATATGATTATGCAGTCGTATGACTTTTATTATCTCTTCCAGCATTATGACTGCAACATGCAGTTTGGCGGAGACGACCAGTGGAGCAACATGCTTGGCGGAACAGAACTGATCCGCAGAAAGCTGGGGCAGGATGCCTTCGCGATGACCATCACGCTGCTTACGGATTCCCAGGGAAATAAAATGGGAAAAACGGCAGGCAACGCCGTCTGGCTGGATCCCAACAAGACTTCTCCGTTCGATTTTTATCAGTACTGGCGCAACGTCGGAGACGAGGATGTCATGAAGTGCATTCGAAAGCTGACCTTCCTGCCGCTGGAAGAGATTGAAAAGATGGCCTCTTGGGAGGGAAGCGAGCTGAACAGGGCGAAAGAGATTCTCGCTTGGGAGCTTACAGCGCTGGTTCACGGGGAAGAAGAAGCGAACAAGGCTCAGGCGTCCGCCCGCGCTCTTTTCAGCCAGGGCAGCAGCGACAGTAACGCGCCGGCTTTGGAGCTGAAAGAGGAAGACCTCCAGAATGGCGGACTGGATATCCAGGATTTGCTGATCAAGGCGGAGCTTTGCAGCAGCCGCAGCGATGCCCGCCGCAATATTCAGCAGGGCGGGGTCAGCGTCGACGGAGAGAAGCTGAACGATCCGGCACGTGTTTTCACTTTGGAAGAATTAAAAAAGGGATTTCTGCTTCGCCGCGGTAAAAAGAATTATAAAAAGATCATTCTCAGGTGATCATAGAATGGCCGCAAGATGATGATCAGGCATTTGAAGAAGCTCAGCATCCTGCTCCCGTTTGTCTTACTGACGCTGCTTGGTCCCGTGGTTTCCCATGCGGATCTCGTCTATTCCGACGGCGTCATGCGTTATTATGACATGTATGGCCGTGAGGCAAAGGAACTCGGAATCGATGTCTCTTTCTACAACAACCAGATCGACTGGTATGCGTTGAAGCAGCAGGGGATTGATTTCGCGGTAATCCGCCTTGGCGGTCGTGGATGGGGAGGCGGTGTCCTCTATGATGACCGCCAGACGCAGATCTTTCTTCGGGAAGCGAAACAGGCGGGAATTCGGGTTGGCGCCTATTTTTACTCGACGGCAAGAAACCCGACAGAAGCCCTTGAGGAAGCGGTGTATGCGGTAACCATCTTAAACGGTGAAACACTGGATCTCCCAATTTTTCTGGATATGGAGTTCTCCGGTGATTACCCGGAAGGAAGGTCGGACCTGCTGAATGCGACTGCGAGAGCAGACATTATTGAAATGTTCTGCAGAGCGGTAGACGCTGCCGGTTATCGTGCTGGATATTATGTGTCGGAAGCTTTTTACCGCTATAATCTGGACGCGGATGCGGTCAGCTATCTGCCTCTCTGGCTGGCGAGTTATACGGTGGATAATATGCTCCCGTATTATGTTACCGATTTTGAACTCTGGCAGATGACCGATTCCGTCCGTATGGGCGGCATGGACGGTCAAACGGATTTTAATGTAATTTTGCCTCCGTTCTGAGAGGATACCCGCCGGTGTTTTACAGATCGTTTACTTGACAACAGTGAGTTGCTGTGATATCTTTGCACAAGGATATATATGCCGCAGGATGCCCGTGGTTTCCCACGAGCATCCGTTTTTTTAGGGAAGTGATACTGCATGAATTATGATGTGATTATAGTCGGCGCCGGTCCCGGTGGGATCTTCAGCGCCTATGAACTGAGAAACAGCGGTCTGAAAGTCGCGGTTTTTGAGTTGGGCCGTCCGCTGGAACAGAGAAAGTGCCCCATTGACGGGAAAAAGATAAAAACCTGCGTTCGCTGCCCGGTCTGCAGCATTATGAGCGGATTCGGCGGTGCCGGCGCGTTTTCTGACGGGAAGTATAACATAACAAATCAGTTCGGCGGAACGCTGTACGAGCATATCGGCAAGCAGGAGGCGCTTGATCTGATGCGCTATGTGGACGAGATCAATCTCCGATTCGGCGGTGAGGGAACCCGTCTCTATTCCACTGCCGACACAAAAATCAAACGCAGATGTCTGGAAAACGGTCTGCATCTTCTGGACGCGCAGGTTCGGCATCTTGGTACGGACATCAACTATGTTGTTCTGGGAAATCTGTATCAGGAGCTTCGGAAAACGGTCGATTTTTACTTTAACACGACCATTACCGCTGTCAGCAGAACCGATGTCGGTTATAAAATCCATGTAGGGGAGACATCCTATACCTGCCGCTACTGTGTCCTTTCGGTCGGACGCAGCGGCAGCAAATGGCTGGAGGGTGTCTGTGACAGCCTGAACATCGAGACAAAATCCAACCGTGTCGACATTGGGGTACGTGTGGAGCTGCCCGCGGAAATTTTCGCGTCCCTGACGGACGAGTTGTATGAGAGTAAAATTGTTTACCGGACACAGAAGTTTGAGGACATGGTCCGTACCTTCTGCATGAATCCGCATGGCGTTGTGGTAACCGAGAATACAAACGGCATTGTTACGGTGAACGGCCACAGCTATGAAGACCCATCCCGTCATACGGAAAATACAAACTTCGCGCTGCTTGTTTCCAAGCATTTTTCCATTCCGTTTAAAGACTCCAACGGCTACGGGGAAAGTATCGCCAGGCTATCCAATATGCTGGGCGGTGGTGTGATTGTTCAGCGTTTTGGAGACCTTGTTCGCGGGAGAAGGTCAACGGTAGCCAGAATTCAGGAGAGCTTTGTTACGCCGACTCTGACGGCAACACCGGGCGACCTGAGCCTGGTGATTCCGAAGAGGATCCTTGACGGGATCATAGAGATGATTTACGCGCTGGATAAAATTGCTCCGGGCACCGCCAATGACGACACGCTGCTCTACGGCGTGGAGGTCAAGTTCTACAATATGGAAGTCGAGCTGGACAGCAACCTTGAGACAGTCTGCAAGGGGCTTTATGTGATCGGTGACGGGTCCGGTGTGACGCATTCCCTGTCACACGCGTCCGCCAGCGGCGTCTATGTGGCGAGACAGATTTTGAATCATGAATACATTTGCTGAAACAAAACAGAATTTTATGCACGGCGCGGCGATTCTGACAGTCGGCGTTGTGATCATGAAGAT
The DNA here is from genome assembly GCA_017448455.1 of Oscillospiraceae bacterium. Classification (GTDB taxonomy): domain Bacteria; phylum Bacillota; class Clostridia; order Oscillospirales; family Oscillospiraceae; genus Limivicinus. The sequence continues at coordinate 29,646 of JAFSLL010000115.1, forward strand.
TCTGGGCGCGATCTACAAGGTTCCGCTGGGGAACATCCTGGGCGATTACGGTTATGGGATTTTTCTCTCAACCTACAACGTCTACAATATCTTCTTTACGCTTTCTACCGCCGGCCTTCCTGTCGCACTCTCCCGTATGATCGCCGAAGCGGATGCGCACGGGCGGATTCAGCAGAAGGAGAAGACTTTCAGGACCGCTCTTCTGACCTTCGCTGTGATCGGATTGGTCTTTGCTTCTGTTATGTTCTTCGGAAGCAGATGGCTGGCGGTCTTCTATCTGCAGAAACCGGACGCGGCGCTGAGCGTGAAAGCGATGTCTCCCGCAATCCTGCTGGTCTGCCTGGTATCGGCATACCGAGGCTTTTGTCAGGGGAATGGGAATATGATTCCCACCACCGTCGACGAAGTGCTGGAAGTCTTGTTCAAAGTCATCTCAGGCCTCTTGATTGCAGGCTTACTGGTACGCGGCGGACACGGTCTTCCGGAGGCTTCGGCCGGCGCCATTCTCGGCGTGTCGATCGGCTCGGTTATTTCTCTGGGATACATGGTGATCTACCGTTCCAGACACTATCGGTATTCGCACGTAAAAGACGCGGTACCCGTAGACAGCACGGGAACAATCATCGGGAATATCCTGAAAATCGGAATCCCCATTTCTCTCGGCGCGAGTATCATGGCCATCCTCAGTTCGCTTGATCCCGGGATCTGTCACAGCAGACTGGCTGCGGGCGGTTTTTCTGAGCATGAGGCGGGAGTCCTCTTTGGCGTATATGGGAAAGTCCAGACTCTCTTCAATCTTCCGGCAGCGTTTATGACGCCGCTCACGATCGCAATTGTACCGGCAGTCGCCGGAGCCATTGCCAGAAACAACCGGAAAGAGGCAGAAAAGACTTCCGAAGACGCCATGCGAATCGCTTCCGTGATTTCCATGCCGATGGGCGTTGGGCTGGCGGTTCTTTCTTTCCCGATTGTCAATGTTTTATACCCGCGAAGTGATCCGGCCGGGCCAGGTCTTCTCAGTATTATGGGCATTGCCTCGTTTTTCGTCTGCATTGTTCTGATGGAGAACGCAATTCTGCAGGCATCCGGCAAGGAACGCCTTCCAATGGTTGCCCTGGTTACCGGCTCCCTGCTGAAAATCATAATAAACTGGATTATCATAGCGATACCGGCTGTCAACATTTACGGCGCGCCGATTGGGACGCTTCTGGGATATCTTTGCATGGCGCTGATGGACTATTTCTTTATCCGCACCGCGCTGCATCAGAGACCGAATCTTGTGAAAGCGCTTGGAAAGCCGCTTCTGTGCAGCGCCTTGATGGGAATTGTCGCGTATGCGGTATACCGTGTCTCCCATCTCCTCCCGCTGATGCACGGGATACTGGGAATGACTTTGAGCATGCTGCTGGCAATCCTCGCGGCAGTGATCTTTTATCTTTTCCTTGTCATTCGAACCGGCTGTATTACCACCGCGGATCTGGATATGATTCCTGGTGGCAACAAGCTGGCAAAGCTTCTTCATATGCAGTAATAATCAGGGAGCACCGATTTCGGTGCCCCCTGATTATTATAGCTCGAACAAAACGGTCATTATTTTGAAGTTCAGCGCATGGGATCCTTCAGCCAGGCTGTTATCTTCTTTTCATCAACCTGAATGCCGTACTTGGACAGTCCTTTGGAGAGGAAAGCCGCGGTCTCACGGAGATCCAAAGCTTTTAAATGCGCGAAATTCGTTTTCTGCTCCAGGCTGCTCTCTTCCAGGCTGCGGCCTTCAATATATCCGCAGTCATAGCACATGTTGAGCGGAATTTTGCGATGCGTATCCAGGGTCATTTCAGCGCCGCAGCGTGGACATTTCATGATGTATTCCTCCTGATTGTATGGTTGAATTTACTTAATAAGCTAAACGTCCGGAAGGATCAGTCTTCCTCAAGACCATCGTCGCAGATCAGGCCGTATCCGCCCTGGCGACGCTTATAAACAACGGCAATCGCGTCGTCAGCGTCCATGTTCCGGAAAACAAAAAATTCATGGTCCAGTAGATTCATCTGAAGAATTGCTTCCTCAGCGGACATGGGCTTAATAGAGAAACGTTTGTTGCGGACAATTTTGAATTCATCAGCGGGCTCTTCTTCCGCGGGGGCGAAGCTCGCAACCGTTTCTTTCTCAAGCACACCTTCACGCAGCCGTTTTTCAAGACGAGTTTTATTGCGACGAATCTGACGTTCAATGGCGGCAACTCCGGAATCAACAGATGCGTACATGTCACTTGTCAGTTCGCTCGCGCGGTAATAGGTACCATTGCTGTTCAGCGTAATCTCGGCGCGAAACCGTCCGCGCTCGAGGCTGAAGGTTACAAAAGCCTCAGCTTCATTTTTGAAAAAACGATCCAGCTTGGAGATCTTTCTGATAGCGTAAGCGCGCAAATCTTCCGACGAATCCATCTTTTTTTCTGTAAAGGTGAATTTCATATCTGTTAAACTCCTTTCTGACAGGATTGCTGTCAATTCTATGGTAACATATTTTTTGTAAAAAGAGAAGTATCTTTTGCCTGGATTTGAGAAAATATTCAGTACATGAGCCCGAAAAACAGAGAAGGGAACAAACAGAAGACTTGTCAAAAGCGTGAAAATGGGATAGAATACGTTAAAATCTTGAGTACGGAGATTAAAATGCCGGAGAATAAATTTGGAACTTTATATATTGTCGCGACCCCGATCGGCAATTCCTCTGATCTCTCAGTCCGTGGGAGGAGAATACTCGAAGAGGCTGATCTGATCGCGGCAGAGGATACCAGGCGCAGTATGGTGTTGTTGAATAAACTGGGAATTCGAAATCAGCTGATATCGAATCATAAGTTCAACGAACATGGAAAGTCCCGGTATTTTATTGATCTTCTGAAACAGGGGAAGGACATTGCAGTTATTACGGATGCCGGCACGCCCTGCATCTCAGACCCGGGAAATGAATTGATACGGGCGGCTTATGAGAATGAAATCCGCGTTATCGGCATCCCCGGCCCCTGCGCGGCGGTAAATGCGCTTGCGGTTTCCGGCTTTGATCTCACATCTTTTACGTTTCTTGGTTTTTTCCCGCGTGAAAACGCGGATCGAATGAAGCTGCTTGATCTGATGCGAAGAGATTCTCTCAGCAGAACATTCGCGTTCTATGAGTCTCCTCGTCGGATTATGAGCCTGATCGATTTCCTGATCACGGAATCCGCGGTGTGCTCACTGTTGCTTCAGAACGATATGACAAAAGTCCATGAGATGTGTTTCCGCGGATCCCCGGAGCAGGTGAAGGATGCGCTCCTCGCGAAGGGAAACTGCGAGAAAGGGGAATACACGCTGGTGATCGAGCTGGCGGAAGAATACCGTTACAGCAAAACAGAGCATCTTGTTTCTGCCGAGGCGATGATTGCCGACGCGATGATCAGCGGTATGGACGCAAAAACCGCGGTTGCGCACGTGCTCTCCGATCAGAATAATTCGTACAGCAAAAATGAATTGAAATCAGCGGTTCTCCGGCTGAAGAAACTGTTTGCCGAAGAATAGAATCGATTCCTGATTCTTTTGAGTGAGAGACAGGGATATTCCGTCAAGTAAGTGTAAATTCTTGAATTGAGGTGCAAAATGGAGAATAAGAGACCTACCGGAAGAAAGAAAAATGTAACGGGAACCGCGAAGCCTATTGGCAGAAAAGGCGATGGATTGGGTACGGGGCCCGTTGGTAACAGCAGACCGGATAACTTTTCCGGCGTATCTCATAAAATTGATGTAACGGGAAGCAGCAATTCCGGCAGAGGCATCAAGCGCAGCGGAGGACCCCTGACGCTGATTGCCATTGTTGCCGCGCTTCTGATCGGTGGCCCCAGCCTGTTCGGCGGTAATGATTCCGGATACGACACTTATGTCACGCCCACGCCGGCTCCCACTGTTGTGGCGACGCCTGTGGCAACACCGAAACCGTCTTCTCCGGTTGATTTCGGTATCACTCCGCAGAATTTCAACAGCATTGCTGCTTCATCGGCTGCGACCGAAGTTACAGATACAAATACCGACAGTGTTGATACCGCTGTCGCGGCTGGCGCGAGGGACAAACGGACCGCAATCCGCGGAGACGGAAAAGATCAGATTACGATCATGATCTACATGTGCGGTACCGATCTGGAATCACGGAGCAGCATGGCAACCAGAGACCTTGTCGAAATGACAAAGTCAAAGTTAAGCCAGAATGTACGGATTATTGTCTATACAGGTGGCTGTACGCGCTGGAATAACTCTGTGGTTTCTTCTACAAAGAATCAGATCTATGAAGTCAAAGAAGGCGGCCTTGATCGTCTTGCCGCGGATATGGGTTCCGGCGCTATGACCAATCCGGAAACGCTGGCCACCTTTATTCAGTGGTGTGCGAAGCGATATCCCGCGAACCGGAATGAGCTGATTCTCTGGGATCATGGCGGCGGCTCCGTCAGCGGCTACGGATATGACGAAAAATACGCCCGCAGCGGCAGCATGTCCCTTGCCGGAATTGATCAGGCTCTGAAAGCCGGTGGAGTGACCTTTGATTTTGTCGGCTTTGACGCCTGCCTGATGGCAACCCTGGAGACAGGGCTGATGCTTGACCGTTACGCGGATTATATGATCGCCTCTGAGGAAACGGAACCCGGGATCGGCTGGTACTATACCAACTGGCTGAACAAGCTGGCTGCGAATCCCGGTATGTCGACGGTCGAACTCGGTAAGAATATTGTGGATGATTTTGTCCAAACCTGCGCCTCGCAGACGAGAGGGCAGAGCGCGACCCTTTCTGTCGTTGATCTCGCCGAGCTTGCCCACACCGTTCCGACTACGTTGAAAGAGTTCTCGCTTGACCTGACCAACCAGATTAAGAGCAACAATTATCAGCAGATTTCCTCAGCGAGAAACGGCACCCGAGAATTTGCCAGGAGCACACAGATTGACCAGATTGACCTGATTCATTTCGCGAAAAAGCTGGGAACAAAAGAGGGCAGGGCCCTCGCGGAAGCACTTCAGGGAGCCATCAAGTACAACCGCACTTCCAGCGACATGTCGGATGCCTATGGAATCTCCATTTATTTCCCGTATCGGAAAACCTCAAAAGTAACCGCGGCATGCACGACATATGATGCCATCGGCATGGATGAGAGTTATTCGGAATGCATCCGCGCGTTTGCCAATGTCGAAAGTTGCGGTCAGGCTGCTTCCAATGTCGGCGGATACAGCATTCCTTCCATTCTGACCGGCGGGTATGGCAGTTCGACTTCCGGCGATATGGAGATGATTAATGAGCTCCTGAACGCCTTTCTTGGAGGCGGCGCTTCCTATTATTCCGGTTATGTTCCCGACAGAAGCTTTGTCGATACGGACGCAATGTCCGACTATATCGCGAACAACAGTTTTGACGCTACGGAATTGGTCTGGACGGAGAATCGGAATGGCGATCAGGTGATCTCCCTTTCTGAGGAACAGTGGAACCTGATCGAAGGCTTGGAATACAATGTATTCTATGATGACGGAGAAGGATATATCGATCTTGGCATGGATGTTGTCTATGACTTTGACGATGAGGGAAATCTGCTGGCACCGGAAGACAACACCTGGCTGGCGGTGAATGGTCAGCCCGTTGCGTTTTATCATGAATATACGGTTGGGGATACAATCCGGGGCTACATCCCCGCGCTTCTGAACGGGGAACAGGTGAAAATGCTTGTTCTGTTTGATGAAGCGAATCCTTATGGCGCGATTGTCGGTGTTCAGCATGTGTATGACGCGAGTGCGACAGAAACGGTCGCCAAGGGCGATCCCGCGCTGACGGACAGTGTTCCGGAACTGGATGAGGACTGGACTTCCGAGACAGCCTTCTGGCAGCTCGGTGACCAGATTGATTTCATTGCTGATTATTATACCTATGCCGGCGTATATCAGGATACCTTCATCATTAATCTGGAGCCGATGACAGTATCGGAAGAAATGATTATTTCAGATGTCGATCTGGGAGATGCAAATCTCCGGAAGAGCTTCCGCTTTACCGACCTGTATCAGCAGCACTACTGGACTCCCGCGCTGGAGAACTGAAAAGTCTATTTATACAGAAACACCATCGAAATTCAGACCGATGGTGTTTCTGTATAATGGGGAAAGTATTTTTCAATGAATGGAATCTCACGCGCGGAGAGGGAAAACTCTTTGCCATTCAGGTAGTTCAGGATTTCCGCGTCTGTAAGAAACTGGAATCTGATTTTCCATGAATACAGCGCCTGGCCGGTCTCACCGTATTTTCGGTTGATCTTTTCCCGCCCATACTTTCCGTCTCCCAGCAAGGGCCATCCGGCGTGAGCCATCTGAGCGCGAATCTGATGCGTACGTCCGGTGATAAGTCTGCACTCCACCAGCGACAGATCTTTGGAAGACTGCAGTACTTGATATTCTGTAATGGCCTGTTTCGCTCCCGGCTCATGGGTTTGCTTCACATATACCTGGTTTTTAACGGCGTCTTTAAAAAGCTGGTTCTCCAACCTCCCGTGTTTCGGTGAAGGTTGTCCGTGAACGACACAGAGATAGGATTTCTCGATCTCCCGATTGCGAATCTTCTCGTTGATAATCCTGAGTGTTTCCGCGTTCTTCGCGGCAATAACAATGCCGCCCGTGTTTCGGTCAATCCGATTGCAGAGAGCCGGCGCAAAGGCGTTTTCTTCTTTATAGTTCCACTCGCCCTTCTGGGCGAGATAGGCCTGAATATTGACAATCAGCGTATTATACTCCCACGAACCGGAACTGTGGCAGAGTACACCTGGTTTCTTATCAATCAGCATGAGGTTGCTGTCCTCATAGAGAATATGCAGACGGGGAACGGCAATTTTCAGCCATGCATTTTTCTCCGTAGGCTGCTCGAAGAATTCGTCGTTGATATATAAACTGAGGACATCGCCTTCTGCCAGACGCTGATTCTCTTTCACCGCTTTTCGGTTGCACTTGATTTTCTTCAGACGAATATACTTGTGTAGAAGACTGTCGGGCAGAAGAGGAACCGCCTTTGACAGGAATCTGTCCACGCGTTGCCCGGAATCATTTTTTCCGACGGTTATTTCTTTCATTTGAAACACACTCCAGAGATGAATACTCCCTCCCGGAAGGGGAGGGAGCTTGGTTCATTCTTCGGAATCTTTCGGTTGATTCTCTTCTGCGTCCGCGTCAACGATGTCTTCAAAATCCTTTTTGACATCGACGTTGATGGAAACAGGAATGCTCTCCTTGACCTTTTCGACAGTCTCCGCGGCGAAGTCGCGAACCTTCTGGTTGCTTTCCTCATCCATGACATTCACGACATTACCGTCAGCCCGGACAATTTCAACTGTGCACCCAAAACCGATCGTAGCGAGAACCGCGGCGAGCATCGCCCACTTCGCGGCGGCGAGACCGACGGCAGCGCCGATGACACCGACATTGACCGGAATATTGAGAATAGAATCTCCGTTCCGTTTTACCACGATTCGGGAGACATTGCCCTTCTGAACCAATTCTTTCAGCTTTTCAATGGTATTTGATACATCCATGACAATAACTCCTTTCTGAAAAGCATAAACTACGATTCTGAGTATAGCATCATAAAGAATTACTTTAATGAACAGATTAAAAACTATGACGGAGGGAAGGATCAGCAGCGTGTGAGATATTTGACTGCCGCGCGATACATCAGCTTCTTCTTTCCAGTTGAATCAAACTCAATCTCAAGCAGCTGGTCTCCTCCCATTGGAGTCAGCTTTATAATGGTACCGTCTCCAAACGCTTTGTGGCGAACGCGGTCTCCGAGAGAAAGGATGAGTTCCGGTGTGGGAGCAGGTGCGGAGGGAGGCGCCGGCCGCGCCGGGCGCTCCGGTCTTCGGCTGGAGCTTCGAAAAGAGAAAGATGCTGCAGTGCTGTTTTGAAACGGATTTACTCTCTGAACAGATTCCTCCTCAATCAATCCCGCTTCCCGCAGGAAGCGACTCGGCAGATTGGCGGTTGTCCTTCCAAAGAGCATTCGGTGTCTGGCGTTTGTAACAGTCAGATTTTTCTTTGCACGCGTAAAAGCGACATAGCAGAGTCTCCGCTCTTCCTCCATTTCGTCCTGATCGCCGATGGATCGAAGACCCGGAAAGATACCCTCTTCCATCCCGACCACAAACACAACGGGGAATTCCAAACCCTTCGCGCTGTGAATGGTCATCATAACAACGCTGTTCTCGTCGCTGTTCATGCTGTCGATATCCGTGTAGAGCGCGATGCTTTCCAGATAACCTTCCAGACTGTCATCGCCGGACTGCTGCTGAAAAGCAAGGATACTGCTTTTCAGTTCCTGCACGTTTTCGATTCGGCTTTGATCCCGCTCGTCTTTACTGTTATTCAGCATCGAGAGATAGCCGGTCCTGTCAAGGACAGCGTCTAACAGAGCGTTACAGTTATTTTTGATCTCCTGAAGCTGGCGGATCATCGCGGCGAATTCTCTCATTCGAACCGCGGAGCGGAGCAGTTCGGGATAATCATCCGCATACTCAAACACATCAAACAGAGATCTTTGGTCTCTTCTTGAAAGACTGAGCGCGGTCTCAACACTCTTTTCACCAATGCCGCGGGGCGGATTGTTGATAATACGCAGAAGGCGCAGTTCATCCCGGGTATCGGAAACGACGCATAGATAGGACAGAATGTCTTTGACTTCCGCGCGATCAAAGAATCTCGCGCCGCCAATCACGCGGTAGGGGATACCGGCACGTTTAAAGGCAAATTCAATACTGCGGGACTGCGCGTTCATGCGATACAGAACCGCATGCTCATTCCAGTTTTTCCCCTGAGAAAAGCCAGTCAGAATTCGATTGGCTATCTGCGCGGCTTCTTCGTTTTCATCATTTGCGGTTAAGAGGCACACCGGATCTCCGCGTCCCAGAGAAGTCCAGAGTTCTTTTCCTTTTCTGCCGCTGTTGTGCTGTATCACACGGTTGGCAGCGTCCAGGATCTGTTCGGTGCTGCGATAGTTCTGTTCGAGGCGTATGGTTCGACATCCGGGGAACTGCTTTTCAAAGGAGAGAATATTATCAATCGTTGCTCCGCGAAAGCGATAGATGCTCTGATCGTCATCCCCGACAACGCAAAGGTTTCGGTGTGCCGCGGATAAGAGAGACACCAGCTCATACTGCAGATGGTTGGTATCCTGATACTCGTCAACCATGATATAGGAAAATCGGTTCTGCCAGTATTCACGGCTAGGCTCATTTTTCTCCAGAAGCAGCACGGTGTTCAAAATCAGGTCATCAAAATCCATTGCGTTGGCCGAAAACAGTCTGCGGGAATACTCGGCGTATAATTCCGCAATTCTCTGTTTTCGAAAATCTTTCTGAAACTGAGCGGATTTTGCGTACTCCTCCGGCAGAACTTTCCTGTCTTTTGCCTTGCTAATTTCCGAGAGAACCGATCGGATCGGAAAGACCTTCTCATCCAGATTGTATTCTTTTAGGATATGCTTCATTAGTGACTGACTGTCAGAAGTGTCATAAATATTAAAATTGTTCCCATATCCGAGCTGTTCGGCGTCACGCCTCAGAATCCTGACGCAGGCGGAATGAAATGTACAGGCCCAGATGTCTTCCGCCGATTCCCCAAGGAGAATGGAAAGCCGGCTCTTTAATTCCTCGGCGGCTTTATTGGTAAACGTGATCGCCAGGATTTTCCAGGGCGCAACCGGCAGAAGGGGCACATATTCCCGCGCTTCTTCCGAAAGCGATTCGAGAGCGGAAAGGGAAAGCTCGTCGGCGTCGGCAGGCAGGTTTTGGCTGTCAGAAGCAGCGCCGAAACTGAGCAGATTTTCAATACGGCGGATTAGAACGGTTGTCTTCCCGCTTCCCGCGCCCGCAAGGATCAGGACAGGACCTTCGGTTGCCAGAACCGCTTCCCGCTGCATGCTGTTGAGATTTTCAAAATAATGGTTCAGCCAGTTTCTTCTGGCTTTCAGAAATCTGTTTTTAAATAGTTCTGTATTCTTCATAGCGGCGCTATCTTATCATATATTCGGTACTTCATCAAGGACGCATTTCAAAACTCGGGAACTTAGCAATTGCAATTCTACAGCCACTGTGATAAGATAGCATGAAATTTAAATTGGAGTAGTATGCACATGACAGGTTTGGAAAATGAAATCAACCGTCGTAGAACATTTGCGATCATTTCTCACCCGGATGCCGGTAAAACGACCCTGACAGAGAAACTTCTTTTATACGGAGGCGCAATCCAGCTTGCCGGCTCCGTCAAAGGAAAGGCAACCGCCAGGCACGCGGTTTCCGACTGGATGGAACTGGAAAAACAGAGAGGGATCTCCATCACATCTTCTGTGATGCAGTTTGAATACCGCGGATATTGCATCAATATTCTGGACACCCCGGGACACCAGGATTTTTCGGAGGATACGTACAGAACATTGATGGCGGCGGATTCAGCCGTCATGGTAATCGACGCCGCGAAAGGAATTGAGCCTCAGACAAGAAAACTTTTCAAAATCTGCGCAATGCGTAAGATTCCCATTTTTACTTTTATCAATAAGCTTGACCGTGAAGCAAGAAGCCCATTTGATCTTCTGGAAGAGCTGGAACACGAATTTGGGATCGGAACTTATCCGATGAACTGGCCGATCGGCTGCGGTCAGGATTTCAAAGGGGTTTACGACAGAAAAGAGGAGAAGATCCTGGCCTTTCATGAATTTCACCGCGGCCAGGATAAAATTTCGGCAGTCACCTGTAATCTTGATGATAAAGAGACACTCGACGGCCTGATTGGACAGAAATTAAGGGTTTCCCTTCAGGAGGATATCGAGCTAGTGGATGGCGCCGGATATGATTATGACCTTGACGCGATTCAGTGCGGAGCGCTCAGCCCTGTTTTCTTTGGGTCCGCGTTAAATAATTTCGGGGTTGAGCCCTTCCTGAACTGGTTTCTGGAAATGACCGTTTCTCCGCTCCCGAGAGTCTCAAAAGGAAATGTCATCGATCCTTTCAATCCCGCATTTTCGGCATTCGTCTTCAAGATTCAGGCCAATATGAACAAAGCGCATCGGGACAGAATTGCCTTCATGCGGATCTGCTCCGGAAAGTTTGTTCGGGAGAAAGAGTATTATCACGTTCAAAGCGGGAAAACACTGAGGCTTCCGCAGCCGCAGCAGCTCATGGCTTCTGACAGATCTGTCATTGATGAGGCCTATGCCGGGGATATCATCGGTGTATTTGATCCCGGCCTGTTCAGTATCGGAGATACGATCTGTGAGTCTGGCATGGCCCTCCAGTATGACGGGATCCCCAGTTTCGCTCCGGAGCACTTCGCTGCCGTTGAACGGATTGATACCATGAAACGTAAGCAGTTTGAAAAGGGAATCCTTCAGATTGCGCAGGAAGGTGCCATCCAGATTTTCCACGAGCCTTATTCCGGATTTGAAGAGGTCATCGTCGGTGTGGTCGGTGTACTTCAGTTTGAAGTGCTGGAGTATCGGCTTCGAACAGAATACGGCGTGGAAATCCGTCGACGCGATCTTCCGTATGAAATGATTCGCTGGATTACTTCTGAAAAAACCGTACCTTCTGACTTAAATGTAACCAGTGACACAAAGTGGGTTCAGGATTATAAAGGGAATAACCTGCTGCTGTTCACGGCGCAGTGGTGTGTGGACTGGGCACTGCAGAAAAATACGGGATTATCACTTGCTGAGTTTAATTCTCAGGAATGAAAGGAACCATATACAATGAGTGACTCCGCCATCAAAATAGAGATATTCCGAAAAAAAACACTCGAAGAATTTACGAAATCTGTCAGCGAAACAGAAAGTCCTCTGGAGAGCGGTTCTTCAGCGGCTGCGGTTGGGGCAATTTCCTCTGCCCTTTTGTTAAGAGCGGCAGCACGAGCAGCCGGTGAGAAGCCTGATGACGAGAATATCGCGTGGTATGTTCGAAACGCTGAAATCCTGCGTACTTATCTCTTGAAATTAGTGGATGAAGATGTAAAATGCCGTAATCCTTTAAGGCGCGCGCTCAAAGAGGGCGATGACCGCCGCATTGAAGCCGCGCGTCAGGCCTCGGTCAGCATCTGCCTGGAAATCATCAATATGATGGGCAAGTGCCTCGAGATGGCGGAGGAGCTTCTGTCACTCTCTTCAACGGAAACCGTTTCCTGTCTTGGTGAGTGCGCCGATCTCGCTTTTGCCTCGTCAAAGGCGGCCTCGGAATATCTGCTGCGGACCGCCGCGCTCAGTCCGGATGATACATACCGGTATGTAATCAGGAGAGAAAACGAACTGACACTGCAGGAGCAGGAGAGCAGATATCTGCGGATCATGGACCTTTTGGGTGTCTGACAGCGGAACGGCGGACAGAAAATCACTTGAAGTTTTTCTCCCTTTGGAATATAATATATAAGTTATCTTGTTTGTTATGCTTTAGGAGACAACGATGGAATCAATTGTCAATATCATTGATACTGCCGCCAGCTATATCAAAACCATCGGCATTGCCGATGCGATTGATATCCTCATTGTTGCCTACTTGATTTTTCAGGCGAGTATCTTTGTTAGAAAGACCAATTCCAGAAATCTTGCCCGCGGGATTATTCTGATCATCATCGTGCTGATCGTGTCTACTCTGTTCAGACTGACGATGATCAGTTTCCTGATCCGGAAGGCAATGGAACTCGGGCTGATCGCGATTGTGATTCTGTTCCAGCCGGAGCTGCGTCGTGTCTTGGAGAGAGTCGGCAGCAGTTTTTCAAGCAGCAGGAGCTTATCGACGCCTGTCCTTGAGAGCGCGATTTCGCAGACGGTTTCCGCCTGTAAGGATATGTCCGCTTCGAAGACCGGTGCGTTGATCATTTTTGAACGGGCTGTTGACCTGGGCACAATCGTCTCAACCGGCACAACCGTCAACGCTGACGTCAATTCCGAACTCTTGAAGAATCTGTTTTTTAACAAAGCGCCGCTGCATGACGGCGCCGTGATCATTCACGACGCACGTATTCAGGCGGCAGGCTGTGTGCTGCCTTTGACGCAGAGCCAGAATCTCAGCAAAGATCTCGGCATGCGTCACAGAGCAGGAATCGGCCTCAGTGAACAATCGGACGCGGTTGTGATCATTGTCTCAGAGGAAACAGGCGCCATTTCCATGGCGATTGACGGGATGTTAAAAAGACACCTCACTCCGGCTGCCCTGACACAGCTTCTGCACAGTGAACTGATCGTCGAGCAGGAGCCCAAAACAGCGAAAGAACGCATTATGGAAGCCCTTCAAAGGCTGATAAAGAGGAATGCCAATGACGCGGAAAAAACTGAGAAGAACGATATTTGACAGCACCCTGTTCTGGATCGTGCTGTCTCTGATTGCTTCGCTTTCAATCTGGGTTTATGTCGTCAGCACCGAGAACTCTGACGTTACACAGATTTTCAGAGGGGTACGGGTTGAACTGGTCGGCGAGGAAAGTCTGCAGAATTCCCGTAATCTGATTATTACGGATGTGGATACCAATTCCATTCGTGTTGAGATACGGGGACCGCGGCGGATTGTCGATGCGCTTGACTCCGACGATCTGGTAGCGCAGGTAGATGTCAGCAGACTGACAAGGCCGGCGTATGCCTCCATGAAGTATAAAATCATTTATCCCGATGGTGTTGATACGCGCAACATTTCGGAAGTTGCTTACAGCCCGGATACCGTAACTTTTGTTGTATCCAATCTAAACTCCGTATCCATTCCGGTTCGCGGTGGGTTTGAAGGGACTCTGGCAGAGGGCTATACCGCCGAGTCTCCCGTTTTTGAACCCTCTATGATCACGGTATCCGGACCGGATGCCTATTTGAAAGATGTCTCTTACGCGTGGGTCGGCTTTGGCGCCGGCATCAACGCGGAATCCACTTATACAATCGATACCAGTTTTGTTTTAATGGACGCGAATGGCAATCCTGTGTCCACGGCCTATCTGTCCACCTCTGATGAGACGGTCACGGCGACGCTTCCCATCCTCGAAATGAAAGAGATACCGCTCGCTGTTGATCTGATTGAAGGCGCAGGAGCCACGACCGCCAATACAATCGTTACCATTACCCCGTCATCCATTAAGCTGGCCGGAGATTCTGCGATTCTGGACGGGATGAACAGAATCCTGCTCAGCACAATTGACCTTACGGATTTCAGATCCAGTTTTTCGGAAACCTATACCATCCCGTTTGATAATTCACTTCGCAATATCACGGGGGTAACTGAGGCAAAAGTCGATGTGGAAATCGTAGGCCTTACAACAGCGAGCTTCAGCGTGAAGAATCTTTCTCTGATCAATATTCCGGAAGGAATGAATGCCGAAATTGTTGCGGAAAGCCTCGATGTGATCCTGCGCGGTACGGAAGAACAGCTCGGTCAGATCACGGCGGAGAACATTCGCGCGGTAGCGGATCTGTCTGATTATATGGAGTCCACCGGCACGTATCTGGCGCCTGTGAAAATCTATATTGACGGCTCTGTCGGTTCCGGCGCGGTTGGGGATTATACGATACCGGTCAGTTTTACAAAATCTTAGCGTAAGGTCGTGAGATATGACACAGGATGCGATTGTAACAAAACTACTGCCGAATTCCATGGCGGAGGTTGTTGTTACCCGGCAGACAGCCTGCGGCGGCAACTGCGGGAGCTGTGAAGCCTGTATGTTTCAATCCGAATTGAAAGCCGTTGCCAGAAACCGGATTCAGGCCCGGCCCGGTCAGCGCGTTGTGATCGAGAGCCAGACATCCAAAGTGTTCTCCGCTGTCTTTCTGGTTTATATTGTTCCGATCGTTCTGTTTCTTCTCGGATACTTCCTAGCGTACATCCTCGGCGCTTCGGAATGGATTTGCATTCTTGTCAGTTTCCTTTCCCTGGTTCTTTCCGCTGTCCTGCTGGTCCAGTTTCATAGGCGTTTTTCAAAGGACAGAGAGATTGTATATGATATTATTTCCTGAAGGAGATTAGCTGCATGATCAACAGTATGACAGGCTTTGGCAGCGCGAAGGGCCATGTTTGCGGTCTGGCGGTAAGCATTGAGATCCGCAGTGTAAACAGCCGTTTTTTGGATCTCAACCTGAAGCTTCCGCGCGGTTTCCTGTTTCTGGAAGCGCCATGGCGCTCGACGATTCAGGAGCACGTCAACCGTGGTAAGATCGATTTGTTTATGAGCATCGATTCCGCGGACAGCGCACAGACGTTCGTTCATGTGAATGAGGATTTGGCTGTTTCCTACCATAACGCCCTGTTGAAAATCCAGTCTTTGATCCATGCTCCTTCCGCCATATCGGCTTTGGATATTGCCCGCATGCCCGAAGTCCTGACACTTGAAAAAGAGGAATTAGACCAGACTCAGTTCTGCCTGGAAGCACAGCCTGTCCTACTTTCCGCGCTTGCGGATTACAACCGCATGAGGAACGCGGAAGGGGAGAAACTGAAAGAGGACCTGCTTCTGAAGGCAGATACCATCGCTTCTCTGGTCAATCGAATCGAACA
>JAFSLL010000116.1 GCA_017448455.1 Oscillospiraceae bacterium
AACCCCTATCAGGGCATGGAAATCGGAATGACGCGGCAGATTACCGAAAAGACCAGGCATTATCCGTTCAAGAGAACGGCCGAAGTGCTTCCTCCGCTCAACGAACGGATGAGTATAGAAGAAATGCTTCTGGGATACACGATCAACGGAGCCATTCAGCTTGGCATCGAGAACCAAAAGGGTTCCATCAAGGCCGGCAAGGACGCGGACTTCCTGGTGTTTGACAACGATCTGCTCACGGCGGAGCATGAGGGTTTCAGCTACAACACGCCGAAAGAGGTCTATTTCGGCGGAAAGAAAGTGAAGTAAGGCATCCGGGGCAGCCCGCTTCGGGCTGCCTTCCCCAAAAAACATCCAGAAAGGAAGTTGAAAATGAAACAATCAGGTAAGAAAAACGGAAATATGGGCATTTTGGACGCGAACATAGAGGAAGCAAGAGCAAGAATGTACGCACTGTACGGCGAGAACCACCGCATCACCGGCGGCCAGTATGACAAGTCCCTCGCGGTCAAGTGCGTAAACGGCACTTTCGTTGGCAAAAAGACGGACGAGAAGGTCGTCGCCTTCAAGGGCATCCCCTTTGTTGGGAAGCAGCCGGTCGGAGACCTCCGCTGGAAGGCGCCGGTGGATATCGTCCCGGACGACGGCGTATATGAGGCATATTACTTTGCAAAGGCCCCCCGACAGGAAGGGAACGTCAGCCAGCTCGGCTCCCTCTACCCGCAGAGCGAGGGCTGCCTGTATCTGAACATATGGAAGGCCGACGACGAAAGCACAGAGAAAAAGCCGGTCATGGTCTGGATCCACGGCGGCGCCTTTGAAATCGGCGGAACAGCCGAGCCCCGCGAGGAGTGCACCAATTTTGTCAAGGAAAATCCCGATGTCATCCTCGTCTCCATCGAGTACAGGATGAACATTTTCGGCTTCTTCCACCTGTCCCACCTGCCGGACGGCAAGGATTATCCGGACGCGCAGAACCTGGGACTTCTGGACCAGCTGATGGCGCTCAAGTGGTTGCATGAGAACATTGCCTTCTTCGGCGGTGACCCCGAAAAGGTCACGATCTTCGGCCAGTCTGCCGGCGGCGGCAGCGTGACCTTGCTTCCGCTCATCAAGGGCTCCCACAAGTATTTTCAGCGCATCATCGCCGAGAGCGGCTCTCCCGTCTTTACGCGCTCCGTTGAGGAATCCATTGCCTGCACGAACGAGGTCATGGAGGCTCTCGGTTGCAAGACCGTTGCCGACTTACAGAAGGTCGATGTTGAGACCCTGGTCAAGACAGAGGGTGCCCTGCTCGGCCTGCGCGTCTGGGCGGAGCGGGACGGCAGGATCCTGCCGCTTGACCCCTACCAGGCTTACATGGACGGCGCCGCGGAGGATCTGGACTTAATGCAGGGCTGTACCAAGGATGAGGTGGGCTATTTCATATACGGCTTCACTGTGGAGGGCTACAACGCCTGGGCCGCCGACCGTCTGCAGAAAAAGCTCAGCCAGCTCACGGACGAGGAAAAGGCGCTGTGCGCGGCCTTCTGCGAGCGTGCAAAGGACGTCAGCCCCGAATATTCCAGTACCAGCCGTCTTTTCGACCAGATCGTGTTCATCGCCCCGCTCTTCCGCCTGTCGGAGAACCAGACCATGGCGGGCGGCAAGTCCTATACCTATTTCTTCACGCCCGAATCCTCCGTGCCGCTCATGAGAAGCGGTCACGCCATTGAGCTTTCCACCGTCTTCAACCACCCGGAGGAGACCTTCGTCACGGGGAGACTCTTTGACGAGACCTTCTCCAAAACCATGCGCAAGATGTGGGTGCAGTTTGCCAAGACCGGAAATCCCTCGCTCACGGCGGCTGAGTCACCCGACGGCAAGGCGAAGGAGTGGCCGCTTTATGACCTTGAGAACAAGCAGGTCATGATCTTCGACGAGTTCAACATCCATGCGGAGAAGGAATCCGAGAGACAGCTCGTGGATTGGGAGAGAACCTATTTCCTGACCAAATATTACTGCATCTGATGATCAGAAGCAAATATGACAAAAAAGAGAATTTTGGCGAGGACAATGGCATAGCCGGTATCTACAATGACATAATATAAAATGCGGTCTGAGATCTTTTGATTGAGGTTCCGGAGTTTTTTTGTGCGAAAATACCCCGGCAGAATCTTGTCTGCCGGGGGTATTTTTATAGCCAAGGCATTTTCATACATACGGAGTACGTAAATAAGAAGCTGAGTCAGAAAGAAATGGGTTTGACATTCTGGAACACCCTCTTGAGGGCAACGAAAAAAAACGGCAATAATAAGTGTATATCATTCCTGAATGCTATTTTTGTGTGATTGGAGGATTATCATGGAAACAAGATTCAAAAAGAAATCGCAGATTTTTGACATCGGAATTACGGCGGTGTGTGCAGTGCTTTCAGTGGGCACTATGTTTTATGGGATCAGCCATTTGGGGCTTCGCGACACGTGGCCGGAACTGGTGCTTAACCTGTGTTACTTCGCATGCCTTGTGATGATGGGACTATATTTCTTTAAGCGCCTCGACAGTCAGCGTTTTAACTATTGGAGTTCGGTGTGCATAGGTATTACGGTACTCTTACGTGATATCCTTTTTGCTCCGCCGCTTGAGAATTACCCGATCCATTTAATCTGCCTTACTCTTTCGGTTTTGCTGCTTCTCATGCTCACTTTTTTCTATGCCCGCAAAGACTGGAAGAGCTACACCAAGCGTAACCTGTGGATGCTTTTTATCATTGATATGTTCATTGCCGGATTGTATCACTATGTCATTGTATACAATCCTGTCAATGAATATACCACCTACCTGCTCACGGAAATCTGGATACGCCCGACCCTTATATATGGGCTGGTGGCATGCTTCGTTTCAGAAAGAGAACCGGATATGGGAGAAGCATGAGAGCGCGTATACATTTATCAGAGCATTTTACATATGGTAAATTACTGCGCTTTACACTGTCGCCCATTGCGATGAATATATTTACTTCCCTCTACATTATTGTGGACGGATATTTTATTGCCAACTATGTGGGAAAGACGGGATTTGCAGCTATAAACCTGATTATGCCCGTGCTGAATATCCTCGGAACGACTGGCTATATGTTTGGCGTGGGTGGCAGCGCACTGATCGCAAAGACGCTTGGAGAAAAGGAGCAGGAAAAAGCTGACCGTCTGTTTTCCCTGATCATTCTGGCGTCTTTCAGCCTGGGTGTTTTGATGCTGGTGCCGGGCTTTATCTTTATGCCCTGGATCGCAGCTATGTTGGGCGCAGAAGGGAAGCTCCTTGAATACAGCATACTGTACGGACGGATCTTTATCCTGGCTTTGCCTGCATGGATATTGGCGTATTCGTTCCAGCTATTTTTTGTTACTGCCGAAAAACCCCGGCTGGGGCTTGTCGTTACTGTATGTGCGGGGCTTTGTAATATTGCTCTGGATATGCTTTTTATTATCGTCTTTCAATGGGGACTTGCGGGGGCGGCAGCCGCCTCGGCTGTATCACAGGTCGTTGGAGGCCTGTATCCGCTTATTTACTTCCGTCGAAAGAATAACAGTCTCTTACGTCTGGTGCAACCCGGATGGGATGGGCGGGCACTTGTTAAATGCTGCACGAACGGATCCTCGGAATTCATGGCGGAAGCGGCATTTTCTTTCGTAGGAACCATATACAATGTACAGCTTCTTAAATATGCGGGTGAGGACGGGGTTGTCATTTACGGGCTTCTGATGTATGTCAGCCTGATCTTTTCCGCCATATTTGTGGGATATTCCAATGGGGCAGGGCCGGTATTCAGCTACCATTACGGCGCACAGAATCATACGGAGCTTAAAAACCTGAGAATAAAGAGTCTCGTGATCATCGGACTTACATCCGTCATAATGTTTATTCTCTCTGAAGTACTGGCATATCCGTTTTCCATTTTGTTCTTAAAGGATACAGGACAGCTGCTTTCAGATACCGTACATACGTTTCAGATATTCT
>JAFSLL010000012.1 GCA_017448455.1 Oscillospiraceae bacterium
CGGACAGCTCCGTATGGACATGGACACTCTCACCGCGGTGTACAGAAGATCCCACGAGCTCGGCATGGCGGTGCACCTGCACGCCATCGGCGACGGGGCGCTGGCCATGGCACTGGACGCCATTGAAAAAGCCAATGCGCAGACCGGGCCCTGTGATCTCCGGGACGCAGTCGCGCACCTGGAGGTCGTGGACCATGCGGACATCCCCCGCATGGCAAAGCTGGGCGTTGTGGCTTCCACCGACCCGTTCTGGATCCCCCTGCCGCCTGAGCTCGAGCCCATCCAGAGCTACGGCCTGGGCAAGGAGCGCACGGCGGCCATGCATCCGATAAAGTCCTTCTTCGATGAGGGCGTTGTCGTGTCCTCCGCCAGTGATTACCCCATCACCTACCCAGCCTATGCGCTGGAAGGTATTCAAATGGGCGTGACCCGTTATCAGCCGGGCCGTCCGGACTCCCTGCATTGCCCCTCCGAGTGCGCTACGGTTGATCAGATGATCCAGGCCTGCACCCTGAACGCGGCTCGCCAGTTCCAGTCCGAGGACCGGTACGGCAGCATCAGCGTCGGCAAGGAGGCGGACATGGTCGTGCTGGAGCAGGATATCACCGCCTGCGATCCCGCAAAGATCGTGGATACCTCCGTTCTGCGCACCATGGTGGGCGGCGAATGGGTCTACACCCACGCGTAAAAAGGAAAACGGCTATCGAAATAAGTATGATATCTTCGATAGCCATACATGAGACATGGCAGGAGAGAACGGCTGAATACAGTCGTTCTCTCCTGCCATGAGCGCAGAGCGCAAAAGGCCACTTCAAATTGACCTTTCTGCTTTTCGTGAGCCTGCCCCTTTCAATGACTCTTTTGAGAAAGCAGATAATTCTTCAAAAACAGGATTGCCTGGCGGTAACCCTCGAAGCCGAGGCCGATATAGCTTTTGACACAGGCCATGCCCGCATAGGAGATCTGCCGGAAGCTCTTGCGCTTGGAAACATCAGAGATGTGCACCTCCACCGCCGGGATCGACACCGCCTTGAGTGCGTCGAGGATGGCGACGCTGGTGTGGGTGTAGGCCGCGGGATTGTCGTCGAACAAATAAATTCGTCCAATTCCATTAGAGCGTATACTAACGAGAGACCCTTATCCTATATGGATTTTGTCTCTCTAAGTGTCGCAGATCTTGCCGATCTCCTGGGCCGCGTCCTCCAGATCGATCAGCGTGCCGATCAGCTCTTCGGTCTTGGTCTTTGCCAACACTTCCTCCGTCAGTATGCCGATAAACAGCACGCGCATCCCGTCGATCTCCTTGATCCAGTGGGAGCTGAACAGGCGCTTGCCGATGTACTTCACATACATGTTGGCGCAGATGATGGGGAAGCTTGCGCACCTTTCCAGAAACAGCAGGTGGGCAAGGCCGTAGTCTACCTCATGGTTACCCAGTGACACCACATCCGGCGCGAGCATATTCATGATCTGGATCGTGGAAATCCCCTGATACTCGCTGTCGATCAGGGACCCGCGGAACATGTCGCCTGCGATACGGTTGTATGTCTCATGGGAATGGCCGTCGATGATCAAATCGAGACCCCTCAGCTTTCCCACGACCGCGTCCGTTCGAAACTGCTGTAATAGAATCGTTGTTGCCAAGGTGGGAGACGAGAATCACATAGTCCGCCCCGGCCTGACGAGTTTCATCGATGGCCTTTTGCAGCCCGATACACAGCCGCTGGCCCGTCTCGTCGGCCAGAAAATCGTACATCGGCTCGCCGTCCTCGTTCAGAATGTCCTTGATCGTGGATTTTGTATAGGCGTCCGGGGTAACCGCTCCGACAAAGCCGATTTTCAGGTCGCCGGCCTCCAGAATGCGCCAGGGCTGAAACACCGGCTCCCCGCCTGTGACGCAGAAATTCGCGCAGGTAGGATACGATTTGCGGCGGGAGGGCATTTCATCCGGTGCTGGAGGTTCAGAATGGCCTGTTTCTTCGGTAAAGTATATCCTCACTAAACTTAGAACAACGGATTTGATACGCTGGAAATGATAGCACCCACTGAAAACCGCCTGGCACAAGGGCTTTTGCGGACAGTGGGTGCATTTTTGCTTTTATGAGCTTTTGTCGAGAGCACTTTTTCTCCGTAGAGAAGGGTATGATGGACACGATAACATTTTAGGAAAAGGCGGCTATGGTGTTATGATGTCCATGGTTCTGAGGTTATCTTGGACATTGTTTGGGTTATCTCGTTATGATGTCCAGAGTATAGGGCTAACTCGTTATGGTGTTATGGTGTCCAGGTTTCACCAGATCTCCCAGAGTACCGTTACGGTATCCGAAACTTCAATATCGTCCGGCTCAATGTCCATATCGTAACTGCCCGCCCCGGGATCCATGGGAGCCATACTGCTCTGTCTTCCGTTTGAGTGAATTGGGGAGGCGGTAATTGGAAACTGCCGGAGAGGATTTCACGGTGAGCCTCTGGGGAAGCATGGTCGAAAAGGTGACGGTATTCAAAGATGCGCTGGTGTTCACGCTGACCAGCGGCGAAGATGTGAGAGTGGCTCCCTGCTGATGGCGGGGAGCTCTTTTTTTGTCTGTAGTATTTCTTTTAGAAATACACCCATCCGCTGGTGGATTTAACCCGCGATTCCCGGTCAGTATACTTTCTAACAGACAGCCTACTGCCTATAAGGGGGAATTGTGTGGACGCTCAAAAAGTGGGCAGACGGATTCAGGAAGTGCGGAAAGCCCGTGGTCTCACGCAGGCAGAGCTTGCACAAATGGTTGATCTGTCTACCAAATATATCAGCAATGTCGAGTGCGGATTTAAGACACCGAAATTGAACACCTTCGTCGCCATAGCCAACGCGCTCCAGTGCGACGCCAATCAGCTTCTCTCTGATGTGTTGGACGTTACGACGAGCCAGGAAAGCGGCTCCATTTCCCGGAAGCTGCAGAATCTCCCGGTTGACGAGCAGCGGAGGCTGCTGAGGGTTCTGGAAGTAATGATCGAGGAACGCTGAATCCATCCCTGCGCCTTATTTCAGGGCGTGGGGATATTTTTTTATCCTTTGTTACAGGATTCGGCATACTTCGACTATATGCCATCGTATAATAGTATTGCTAAGAGAAATACATCATTCCAACTGTTATCATACCTGTTTCCCTTAGCAGACATACAGACAAAGGAGATAGAAGAATGTACACCATGAGAGATCTGAAGCGGGCGGCGGGAATCATCCGCCAGATTGCCCGTGAGCACCAGGTTACCGAGGAAGAAGTGCGGAGGGACATGAAGGAAGCCATGGACGTGGGAAGGAGCAATCCCGATCCGGCGGTCCAGGCGAAGTGGGCTGGGTTTGAGTATGCCGGGGACGAGCCGACGCTGGAAGAGTTCATTTTGTGGATGGCGGGACAGATCAAGGAGAGTGGTGATTGAGGCATATAGAGGGCTTTTCCTGCCTTGCTTTTCTTCTGTTATTCGCATGTAATGTATCCTCACAGAGAGTCACCGATAGAGAATCTGCGGATGATCCGAGACCAGGGCATGCCCTCGACCGCATTGCTCACG
>JAFSLL010000117.1 GCA_017448455.1 Oscillospiraceae bacterium
GCATAGCTCTTTCTTTTTCCGATGATCAGCTGGTTACCCAGGATCAGCAGTGCTGCAATCGAAATCAGAACGAGGGAAATGCCGTAAGCAACCGCTGTCTGCTGCTGGCCGATCATATTGTAGAGCATTGTGGAGATCGTATAATATCCGACCTTAAGACCAAGATAAGCAGGAACGCTGAATGTCCCGATGGCCTTGGAGAAAATCAGAATAAATGCCGAGAGCGCTGCCGGCATGATCAGCGGGAATGTGATCTTTCGGAGGATCATCATTTTCGAAGCGCCAAGCATTTCGCCCATCTCTTCCATCTCGGAGTTGATCGTTCCAAGTGCGCCGGATATCAGGATGTAGGCATAGGCGTAATAGTGTATGGTAAGGACTATGATGATCGCCACCGGTCCGTACGACAGCCAGTCGGGAGGAACGATATGAAAGTAAGACAGAAAACCCGGGTTTCCGCCGATGGCAGGGGTCTTGAAGATGGAGATCCATGCCATGGACTGGATCCACGAAGGAATCATATACGGGATGACGATACCGAGTGAAAACCATTTCTTCCCAGGGATATCGCTTCTGACCATGAGCCACGCAAAGACGCCGCCCATGATCACGCTGATGGATGCGACAAAGGCCGCGATCAGGAGGGAGTGTCGCAGCGGCGTATAGAGCATATTCTTGGAGATCATGCTCTTGAAAAGCCTTTGCCAGTAATACAGGGTAAACTCACCGGCCTGCAATTTGATCCTCGATGCATCCTTGGGCGCCACCTTGAAAGTCGTCACGATCATGTCAAGCAGAGGGGAAACGACTAATGCGAACAGCAGTACGATGGAAATCACCACAAGGATATTATATGGGTTGGTTACCCAGTTTCTCAGTATATTTCTAAGTTTTCTTGCTTTTGAATAAGGTTTGTCTTCGTCAGCCAAAACTCTTTTACTCATAGACACCCCCGCTTCCTTTCATTATAACGTGATATAATCGTCAATATCCGCCTCCTGTCAGCGGTTATCATGAACCTCGTACAGATCCGGCTTTGCATCGGGCGGTATTGCCAGAACCTCCTTCCATTCGGGATGCGCTTTAAAATCCTGCAGCATTGCGGAAAATCTTGCATTATCGATAAAATCCGGGTCATCGAAAGAATACCGCATTTTGCTCCCCGAATAGGTTCCTTCCCACAGTGCATGGACATCTTCCGTCATTACCAGCTCTTCGTTGGTAGGAATGACAAATATTCTGGTCGGGCTGTCCTCTGTGGAGATGCAGGACTCGGCATTCCTGCATCGGGCGATCTTGTTCTTATCATAATCCATACAGATCCCGATACTCTCGAGTCCTCTGCATGTTCCTTCCCGAATGGGTGTTATCTCTTCCCCGACGCCTGCTGTAAACACGATGGCATCAACCTGCCCGAGCAGAGCACGATAGGCGCCAATGTATTTTTTCAGTCTGTGGCACTCGATAGCTGCGGCCAGTGCTGCCATTCGGTCACCCTTTGCGATAGCAGCCTGTATATCCCTTCTGTCACCGCCATAGCCGCATATGCCCAGAAGGCCGCTCTCGTTGTTCAGGATCTCATTCATTTCCTGGGGGGTCTTGCCGAGCTTCTCCTCCATGTATGTAACGATCGCTGGATCCATATCCCCGGCTCTCGTCCCCATGACGATTCCTTCGAGAGGCGTAAATCCCATGGAGGTGTCCACGCTTTTGCCGTTTCTGACTGCACAGACAGATGCCCCATTCCCCACATGACAGATTATGAGATTGCACGCATCCGGTTTTTTGCCCAGAAGCACCGCAGCACGGCGCGCACAATAAATATAGCTTGCTCCATGAAATCCGTATCGCCGGATCCCGAATTTTTCATACCATTCATACGGAAGCGTATAGAGAAAAGCTGTCTCCTCCATCGTCTGATGCCATGCCGTATCCGGAATAACCGCCTGAACGGCATGCGGCAGCAGGCTCTGGCAGACTTCGATCCCCATGATATTGGCAGGCATATGAACCGGTCCCAGCGGGATGAGCGCTTTCAGATCTGCGAGGAGTTCGGGCGTGACAACAGCCGACTGTTTAATCCTCTCTCCTCCGTGAAGGACCCTGTGTCCCACGGCATCGATCTCCTCAAGGCTTCGTAAAATGCCATACATCGGGTCGGTCAAAATTTCAAAGATCTTTTTTAGAGCTTCCCGGTGGCTGGGTACGTCCGCCTCTGAAGTGAATGCCTGCCGGTCCGGCTGTCTGCAGAGGATCGCAGGGTTTTCAAGGCCGATTCTTTCAACCTTTCCCACCGCAAGAACTTCCCGTTTTTCCCATGCGTACAGCTGAAACTTAATAGAGGAACTCCCGCAATTCAAAGTGAGAATAACCATATACCGTTCTCCTGTCTCGCCCGGATATGTCCTATGCTTTACTGAAATGATTCTGTCTGTATTTTACTTCAACAGGGAGAAATTGAAAAGAATGACCGGTTGAAACTATATGGAATTTTGTTGCGTTTTTCTTTCCCCCGGAACTTTTCTGCTTCCGGAGGCCGGACAGCCTTTTTTATAGGCCATTCCGGCATCTGTCAGGAAGCGGTATGGTTGTTCCGGATACGCTTTGCATTATACCATATCATGAACGCTTTTGCACAAAATTTTTTTGAGAAACACAAAATTCAAGAAGGCTTTTTGTTGAAAAGCATCAAATCCCCGGGAATCGTGCCCGGTATTATGCGTCCCATGAAAAAAGCGATTATCCTCCCGAAAAAATCTCCAAATACAAAAGTTTGATGCGTTTATGGGCAGGAACTGCTCATAATAACAGATTTCTCATATTACAAAAGCACCTGATGATGAAATACGTGGTCATCACATCAGGTGCTTTTTTCTTATTTCATGAAAGGCGTTGTCTCAAAACAGTGAAAAGAGCTGTTGAGCGGCAACGCCTTTTCTTAGAGGACACAGTTGGAGATGTTCTTCATGAAGGTGGGACAAAACGGATAAAAGGGATAAAAATCTGAAGTGCTCCTTTCAGTCCAGATAAGCCTCGCGGCCTTTGACGCCGAACCGGACCTCCAGCTGGTGCATCATGTCGTCGGTAATGGTGTTCACCCGCGGCAGGTGAGCGATTTTCATATAGATCTCGGCAGCCTTCTCGGCCGTCTCGATGAGCCCGAAGGTCTCGTCCAGATCCTTGCCTGCGCCGTAGTTACCGTGGAGAGCCCAGACCACCAGGCGGGCTGTGCTCATCTTCTCCGCAGTCGCTTCGCCGATCTCGTTGGTTCCGCAGAGCATCCAGGGCAGCACGTTCACACCGTCGGGGAAGACCACAATGCATTCGGTGCACATCTGCCAGAGGGTGCGGGTAAACTCCCGCTCATCCAGAGAATGTACATAGGTCATGGCCAGGAGATTCGCCGGGTGGCAGTGCATGACCACGCGGTTTTCAGGATCGCTCCTGAGGCGTGCCACATGGCTCATCATGTGCGCGGGGAACTCGCTGGTAAACTTTCCGCCGTCGCTGTAGCCCCAGAGGAGCTCCGCCATCCTGCCGCCGTCGCACAAACGCACCAGACCCAGATTCACGTCCGGGGCGTACTGGACGTTCTTGAAATACTTGCCGGTGCCGGTGACAAGGAAGTACTTGCCGTCAAGTTCCGGAGCGGAGAAGCCGGTGGGGATCGTGCGGATCACTTCGTGAATGTCCAGATACTCTGCAACTTCCGTCCCGTCCAGCAGCAGGCTGATGTTGCCGCCGTTGCGTTCGTCCCAGCCGTGGTTATACATGTTGGTGGTGGTCCGGATCATTTCCACCATAAAAGGGGCTTCCAGAATGTTTTTCATGTTGGTTCTGTCTCCTTATCTCGTAATGATGTCTACAGGTACATGGAAGATCTTGGCGACCTTGAGGATGGTATCGATCCAACGGCCGCTGGCCGCCGCCATATGGTGGGTGGGGCCGGCTTCGCTCCACTTGTTGCAGAACTCCCGCGCGCCGCAGGTGAAGCGGGTGCGCATGTTGGTGTCGCCGAAGGTGAAGATAGGGCCGGGCTCGTTGACGCCCTCAGCCACAACAAACCTGAAGTGGCCGTCACGGTCCTGTGTAATGCCCAGATAGGTCACAGGGCCCTCAGCGGGGTAAAACTGGGTCAGATAACCGCCCCCTGTCTTGCCGTGGAACACGGGGACGATTTTCATGGTGGGTTTCTTCGCCTTGGAGATGTCCGCATCGCCGGAGCCGGAGTGGCCGATGATACAGATATCTTCGTCAAAGTCGATGGAGTACATCTCGGAGAGCTGGCCCATGCCGGAGATGGTCTTGAGAATACTCATGGCCATGGCAACCTTGATGTCACCCTCCACGGCGCAGGCCGTGCCCTGCTTGATGAGCATGGAGAAGGCGGGGATCAGCATGGAATCGAGCTTGCCGGCCACACCCTGGGCAAAGCCGTCATAGTGGCTGGCCACGAAGCCCAACTGCTCATCCCTGACCCACTGCTCAAAAGCGACCACATATTTTGCCATGTCCCAGACCTTCTCGATCGTGCCGCCGCCCTCAATGTCGAAGGTGTTCAGAATGTCCTGGGCCTTCATGCGAATCGCGTCCTCGTCGGTGATGTCGTCGGCGATAGCCCACATCTTCTCCCAGTCGAACTGCTTGGTATACAGCCACATACGGTGATAGAGGTTGGTTTCGTCGATGTACAGATCCATCATGCCGGGGTAGGGTCTGCCGATCTGAGCAAGGTTCGTGTCGCGGAAGCGGCGGCGCACCTGGGCAGCCTTGCACCAGTCGGCGATCTCGGCATCGACTGCGGGATCACCGCCCTCGACCACACCGGTGATGACCGCGTGGCGCTTGCCAGCGCGCTCGAGGTCGGCC
>JAFSLL010000118.1 GCA_017448455.1 Oscillospiraceae bacterium
GATGCAGTAGTTATCCAGAAACTTGCGCTTCTGCCGTTTCTGTGGGGTCTGTTGCTGCGGAGTCTGATTCTGCGGTTGAGCCTGCTGCGGGTTTCCGCCGCCAAAGAGATTGCGCAAGAACGGAAATGTTGCCGTCTTTCCGTCCTCATCCTCTTCGCCGGATTCCGGATCCGCCGGAAGCTCCTCCAAGCCGGACAATGCGTTCATCATCTCCCCGGAAAGAGAGTCGAGATCCTCATCGGAGATCCCAATACGCGTCATAATGTCTTCAATCGGCTTTATATGGAGTTCCCGCGCACATTTCAGGCACAGTCCCTCGCTCTTAGTCTGGTTGTTTTCAATTTTGGTGATAAACACCACTGCGGGGTTCTTCCCGCAGCGGGAGCAGAGTTGTGGAGTCATACAAACCTCCGAAGGTCATGATAAGTCAGCGCAGCCTCTCAGAGCAGACCGCGCGTAAGGAAGCTGAGGTTCAGGAAGAAACGCGCCAGAAGAGAATTGTCCAGTGTTTCCTTACCGATCGCCAGCCCAAGAAAGCTCAGAATCCAAGTGAGAAGGACGCCATAAAGAAATCCTTTTATAAATCCCATGAGTGCCCCTCCGATCTCATCAAGCAGTTCCAAATTGGGCGGAAGCCGAAATACCAGACTCCCGATGCTGCCCACTACAGTCAGAACAATCAGAATCAGAAGGAATGCAAGTGTCAGACCGGCGACATATGAAATGGTGTCACAGAGAATGGTTATAACCGCTTCTGTCATGGAAAGATCCTGGGTGTCGGCAAGAGTTACTGTGTCCTCTGCCAGCTCTTCGCTCCTTCGTTCATGGAATCCGACATGTTCAAAGCAGAGAAAAGCATAGTCCCATCGAAGAGAGCTGTCCCTCTCCAGCACATCTTCCAGTGAGAGGTCCGTATTTCCATAGCCCATAGCGTCCAGCACTTCATCGCGCGTTAACTGCGAATCAATGTATCCTTCTACAAAAGGTTCCAGTGCGCTGTTCACCTGATAGGAATAACTGTCAGAGAGCGAACTTCCTCCCAGAAGTGCGATGAGCAGTGCAGCCAGCGAAAGAACGCCCCCCACAATGCCTCTACGGTAACCGTGCCAGATGCACATCGCAACGATCAGCAGAAGCAAAAGATCAAGTATGATAGAGATGACTGTCACATCCTTTCATCCGATTTCGAAATCGGGATACCAGAGGCGGTTGAGTGCCAGCCCCTGCGGCGGCATGGTCGGACCGGTAAGACGTCGGTCACCAATTTCCAGAAGCTCGGGAATATCTGATGGATTCAGTTTGCCGTATGAGGCGTATACCATCGTCCCTACAATCGCTCTGCACATGTTGTACAGGAAGCCGTTGGCACAGACTGCAATCGTTATCAGATCCCCTTTTTTTGAAACAGTACAGTGGTACACGGTTCGAACAGTAGTTTTTGTTTCTGTTCCAACACTTCGAACCGCTCGAAAATCGTGCGTTCCCTCAAACGCGGCTGCTGCCTGACACATACGGTCCAGATCCAGCTTTTGCGGCCAAAAGCAGGCAATTCTTTCCAGGAAGGGATCTCGAATCGGCGCGTTATAGATTCTGTAGACATATTCTTTCTTTTGGCAGGAAAGAATCGCATTAAAGGAAGCATCTCCCTCCCGGCAGTCTAAAACCGCAATGTCCCTGGGAAGGCGCGCATTCAGGGCAAACGGAACCCGGTCCGCAGGGATTGTGCAATCCGAGCGAAAATTGGCGCAGTAATTCATCGCGTGAACGCCGGCATCGGTTCTGCCACAGCCGACAACATGCGCAGGATGACCGCAAACTGTCTCAACAGCCTGTTCCACCGTCTCCTGAACTGTGATGTCTTCCCGCTGACGCTGCCAGCCATGATAAGCTGTCCCGTCATAGCGGAGATGTAAAATGAAATTCCGTTCTCCCATGATTAAAATCCAAAACGGCGAAGCACGAACACGCAGATCAGCAGAACCGCTCCAAAGGCCAGTGCGACCATATCGTTTGTACCGAAACGGAGAATCTTCAGACGAGTTCTTCCCTCTCCACCGTGATAACAGCGGGACTCCATTGCGACAGCGAGCTCATCCGCGCGTCGGAAAGCTGATACAAACAGCGGAACGAGAATGGGCAACAATGCCTTGGCACGTTCGATCAGCGAGCCGGTTTCAAAATCCGCCCCTCGGGAACGCTGCGCTGACATGATTTTATCCGTCTCCTCGATCAGCGTCGGAATAAAACGAAGCGCCATGCTCATCATCAGCGTCATTTCGTGCACGGGAACATGCAGCTTCTTGAGCGGTCCCATCAGGATCTCCATCCCATCTGTCAATGCCATGGGACTTGTTGTATAAGTCAGGAGGAAAGTGCCGGCAATCAGAAGTGTGATCCGCAGCATCATCTTGACGGCGCGATCAATCCCCTCCCAGGTAATAATCCAGCCCGGCAAAACCGGTGTTCCGCTCGTATAGAAAATATTAAGTGTTGCGGTAAGCGCAATAATAAACAGCATTGGCTTCAGTCCGCGGAAAATACTCCTGGGATGGATATGCGCTACTGCCATCACCAGCACGGTTACCAGAATCAGCAGAAGATAAGCTGTCCAGCCGGTTGCCGAAAAAAGAGCAATAATATAGATAATCAGAAAAAGCAGTTTCGTCCGTGGATCGAGCCGGTGAACCGGAGTATCTCCGGGAAAATACTGGCCGAGTGTAATATCTTTCAGCATGCCCTCACCTCCCGAAGTGCCGTGAGGAGCTGCTCATGCGTAAAAATGGAAGCCGGCAGACAGATCCCCCGTTCACGAAGTGCCGCAGCAATCGCTGTAGACTTGGGAATATCCAGGCCGATCGAAGTTAGTTCCTCCGCTCTCGAAAAGATCTGTTCGGGTTTCCCGTCCATAGCAACGTGCCCGTGGTTAAACACAATCAGCCGCTCCGCGTAGCGAGCGGCATCATCCATGTTGTGGCTGACCAAAATGATAGTTGCGCCGGTCCGCTCGTGATAGCTGCGAATATTTTCCAGGATTGCCGAGCCGCCCGACGGATCCAGTCCCGCTGTCGGTTCATCCAGAATCAGAACTTCTGGCCGCATGGAGATAACACCTGCTATGGCAATGCGTCGTTTCTGTCCGCCAGAAAGATCCAGCGGGCTCTTCTGAAAGAGAGATTCCTCTACTCCTGCGAACAGAGCAGCTTCCCGAACTCGGGTCTTCACCTCATCCGCAGGCAGTTTCATATTCTTTGGTCCAAAGGCAATGTCCGCCTCTACAGTTTCCTCAAACAGCTGGTATTCCGGATACTGAAAGACCAGGCCGACCCTTCTTCGCACATCACGACGGCTGCGCTTGTCCCGATTGATATCCGTTCCGTCAATCATGACAGTTCCAGACGTAGGCTGCAGAAGCGCATTCAGATGCTGAACAAATGTGGATTTCCCGGAACCGGTGTGTCCAAGCAGGCAGACAAATTCCCCCGAGTCGATGCTGAGAGAGACATCTTCAATCCCCACATGCTCAAATGGGGTTCCCGCGCTGTAAAGATGCTTTAATCCGGTAACTGTTATGATCGCCATATTCCACCTCGCTGCTCTATGGCGGAGACGATGGCGTCCGCGCAGTCCTCGACCCGCAAGGCATCGGTTGGGAGGTTCAAATCATGAAGAAGCTGGACTGTCTCCGGCACGTCGAGCCCCGCCGCTTTTATCTGATCCACGTGGGAGAACACCTCCGCAGGTGTTCCGTCATCCGCAATCCTGCCATCAGACATTACGATCAGGCGGTCAGCATCAATGCACTCATCCATATGGTGCGTGATCAGAATCACCGTCATCCCCTTTTCCCTGCAGAGACGGTTGACTGTGGAAATCACTTCGCTGCGTCCCGAGGGATCCAACATAGCAGTCGGCTCGTCCAGTACAATGATTTCCGGCTGCATGGCAAGCACACCGGCGATGGCTACCCTTTGCTTCTGCCCTCCGGAAAGAAGATGCGGCGCGTGCATACGGTATTCATACATGCCGACCGTCTTCAGCGCAGCATCCACCCGCGCACGTATTTCCTCTGTTGGAATGCCCAGATTCTCCGGTGCAAAAGCAACATCTTCTTCGACAACGTTAGCGACAATCTGGTTGTCCGGATTCTGAAAAACCATACCTACCCTGCGGCGGATCTCGAGGAGGTCTTCTTCGTCGGCGGTATCCATATCCCGGATCAAAACACGTCCGGAACTCGGCAGCAAAATCGCATTCATATGTTTGGCCAGGGTAGATTTCCCCGATCCGTTGTGCCCCAGAACAGCAGTAAAGCTGCCTGATTCAAAAGACAGAGAAATGTCCGACAGGCTGTCCCGAGACGCTTCCGGGTAGCGGTGTGTAACCTGTTCGAAACGGATAATCGGTGCCACGTTATTCTCCTTCCGGGAGAGTTAGAATTAAACTGTTGTATTTTATCATTTATCCCCTCAGAGGTCAATATTCTTCTTTTGTGCCAGAGGTTTTTCGATCTTGGAAATTCGACAGGCAAAAAAACAGTTGACAAATGCGCATGAATCAGGTATGATACATAAGCTGTCGCGCGGGAGCATAGCTCAGCTGGTTAGAGCACCTGCCTTACAAGCAGGGGGTCACTGGTTCGAGTCCAGTTGTTCCCACCAAATTTCATATGCCTCTGTAGCTCAGTAGGTAGAGCAGCGGACTGAAAATCCGCGTGTCGTTGGTTCAACTCCGACCGGAGGCACCACCCCTTTCCAAGGGGTACTGCGGGCATAGCTCATCCGGTAGAGCGCCACCTTGCCAAGGTGGAGGTAGCGAGTTCGAGCCTCGTTGCCCGCTCCAGTAATCTTGCGGGTTTATCCCGCAAGATTCTTATGGCGCCATAGCCAAGTGGTAAGGCAGCGGACTGCAAATCCGCGATTCCCCGGTTCAAATCCGGGTGGCGCCTCCAAAAAAAACACACACCGAACGGTGTGTGTTTTTTGTTATCAGAACATACCAGGAAATCCGCCTAGGCCGCCCTGCAGTTTCGCCATTGATTCGCTTGTTTTGTCATCAGCCATCTTCAGCGCGCCGTTTACGGCCGTCAGGATCAGATCCTGCAGCATCTCGACATCTTCCGGGTCAACCGCGTCCGGGTCAATCACGATTTCCTTGAACTCGCGTGTACCGACAATCACCGCTTTAACCGCGCCGCCTCCTGCTGTAAACTCAAAAGTGGTCGACTCCAGCTCCTGCTGCATTTTCATGAAATCCTGCTGCATTTTCTGAGCCTGCTTCATCATGTTCATCTGGTTGCCGGGAATGCCCCCGCGAAAACCGCCTTTTGCCATTGTAATAACCTCCCCGCCGCATTGCGGCTGATTATATTATGATTTCTTCCATTCAGGATATGAACTTGACCTCCGGGAACTGCCGCAGATCGTTCAGGTCTTTCTGTGCCTCCCTGCGCAATTCCGTCAAGCGGATCGGAACTGTATTCCCCAACACAGCGAGTGCAGCGCTGTTAAAAACCGCACGTATCTCCGGTTTTTTCAAACGCTCAAACAGGAAGCCCGGCGCAGCCTCAATCAGCAGCTCCTGCGGGTAGAGACGAACCCGGAATCTGGAGGGATCGTCGACCGAAAACCGGATCTCCATCGGCAGCTTCTCTTTGGCTTCTTTTATAATAACAGCTGCCTGTCCGGCATCAAACACGCTGTCTGTTCTTGGGCTTTCCTGCGATTTTTCCTGCCTGATAAGCTTCGGCGCAGGTTCAGCTGGCTGTACTTGTCTCTCTTCCTCCTGCGGAATCTCCGATGCGGGGTCTGCCGCAGTCACGGAGGAATGAATATCCTGTTGTTCCGGGAGGGCCGTCGCCACTGCCGGCTCCGGCGGGACACGCAAAGTAACTGTTTCTTCCGTCCGCTCCGGGGAAAGCGCCTTGTGATGCTGCGCTTCTTCCAAGGCAGAGATTCTCGCCCGCAGTGCGGAAGTGCTATCCGAACAATCAGTATCACAGAGCCTGACAATACAGATTTCCGCAACGGTCCGCGGATTTCGTACCTGCCGGATCCGTATCAGGGCATCCTGCAGCGTATCCGCCATATACAGGACCTGTTCGCCTGTCATTGAAGCAGCAACAGCATTCAGCTCATCACGTTCAAAGTTTCCTGTTATCAGGTCATCCGCACCGGCTTTTGCAGCCTTGACAATCAGTACATCTCTCAGCAGCCCGCTCAGTTCACCCAGAAAGGCAGCAGGTTCCTTGCCGTCCATCCAGCTCTTCTGGAACAGCTGCAGCGCCTGCGCAGTGTCTTTCCTGAGAATCTGTTTCATGAGGCCGAGTGTGTTGCGGTTTCCCGCGAGCCCCATTGTCTCATAGACCGTCTCTGTCGTGATATGCCCGAATCCGGAACACTGGTCCAGAATACTCAGCGCATCCCGAACTCCGCCTTCTGCCAGTCTCGCAATCTGTCCTGCCGCTGTTTTGTCCAGCTGCAAATCTTCACGCGCAGCGATCTCCTGTAGATAGGCTGTCAAAGTCTCCGTTGGGATTCGGTGGAAACTGTGTCTCTGACAGCGGGAAAGGATCGTCGCCGGGACTTTCTGAAGCTCTGTCGTCGCCAGGATAAACATCAGATGCGGTGGCGGTTCCTCTATGATCTTGAGCAGGGCATTGAACGCCGCCAAGGAGAGCATGTGAACTTCATCAATGATGTACACACGTTTGCGAACAGAAGCAGGTGAAAAGACCGCTTCCTCCCGCAGGTCGCGGACGTTATCCACACCGGTGTTGGAAGCCGCATCCAATTCCACGATATCCAGGACACTGCCATCCTCAATTCCGAGGCAGGAAGGGCATTTGTTGCACGGGTTTCCGTTGACGGGATGTTCGCAGTTGACCGCCTTGGCTAGAATCCTGGCGCAGGTCGTCTTACCGGTTCCACGTGTCCCAATAAAGATATAGGCATGGGACAGATGCCCGGTGCGGACCTGTGTCTTCAGCGTCTCTGTAATATGCTGCTGTCCAATGACATCGTCAAAGATTTTCGGACGCCACTTGCGATAGAGTGCCTGATACAAGACGCTTCACCCCTCCCCGTTGAAAAAACGTGGCCCTTGACAAGACTGCACACCCTTCTCTGAGTCCCCTTTTATGCCCGTTACGCCGGCAGCCGGCTCGGATCCGGCACCCCCACGGCACACGAAAAGCACCGCTTAATGCTGCTCGGTTCCCCGCCTGACATGGTTCACGGGTTTCCGTTGCGCAGGACCGGATCTTCAACGCTGCTTACCGGGGTCAGACGACACAAAAACAGCCCTCGGTCGGGAATTCATCCCTGCTGTAGCGGATTGCAGGTTACAGGGCACCGCTGGCTCCCCGACTAGTGCAGCCTTGTCAAAAGCCACGACTGGTATCATACACCATTTTTCAAACACTTGCAATATTTTTCTTTACTTTTTGAAAATCTGTGGTATAATGACAGAGCTTTAAACGAATATGGGCTTGTAGCTCAGCTGGGAGAGCGCCTGGGCCAGTTATATTTCCTTTCTCATGGGGGCATGTACATCACCCGCCAGCCACGCGGTTCACATCCGTTTGTCGAAAGCCTTA
>JAFSLL010000119.1 GCA_017448455.1 Oscillospiraceae bacterium
AGACCTGTGAGTTCTCGGAGATCCATACGGAGATCCCGATCAACCTGACAGACTTTGCGAGAAATCTCAGGGACATGTGCCGGGATTACGAAAAAGCGGGGCTTCCCAGCTACGAGCTCTGAGGTGCCCGAGCATGAAGATTCGACCTCCGCCCTCCCGCTCACGCGGTCCCCCCCTTACTCGGTTATTTAAACATAACAACTGAGTATACAGGAGGTATCACTTGCAACATATTCAAACCCCATGGCGCAGGAAGCTCATTTCGCTCTTCTGCGCTCTTCTTATCTTTTGCAGCATCCTCTCGCCGGTGGCCTTTGCGGACAACGCCACGGTCACCTCCGGGAGTATGTATTCCTACTTTCAGACCTTCAGCAGCGGTGGGCAGTGGGTGGATATTCAGACGCCATCGCACTGGATCACAGAAACCGGAGAAGTCGCCTACTGTCTCCAGACCTCCAAAGATAGCCCGTACAATTCCGGCTATCATTCCGTGGACGGCTCCGATCTCTACAGCCAGTATGTTCTGAACGGGCTCTATGCCATCCTGCAAAACGGTTATCCCGTTACTACCGGCGGCTATTCCGATGAGGAAGCCCGGTATGCGACCGCCAACGCCATTCGCTTCTGGATGGCGGAAAACGGCTGCGAAGGGATGCCTTCTTATCTGAGTCTGAAGATCAACGGCGACTGGATCCGCGGTAAATACGGGTACGAGGGTCTGTTCAACTGGGCGGTCAGTCTGGTGCAGCTGGCACGCGATCAGGCGGTCAGCACCGGCTCCTCCGGCAGCATCAGCTTCTCCCCCAGTTCTCTCGCGCTTGTCGAAGATGATTCCGGCGCCTATTTCACCGGTACGGCGACGGTCAGCAAGAGCATCAGCGGCAGCTATGGGATCTATCACAATCTGCCGACCGGCTCAGAAGTCACCGGCTACACCGGAGAAAACGGTGACCGCCTCACCATCCGAGTTCCTGTGGACTACGGTGAACAGAGCTTCTCGATCACCGCCTACGGCAACCATGACGGGAACACGGCCAAGCTGTTCTTCTGGGCTCCCGACGCCTATAACCAGCAGCGTGTCGTGACCTATGTGCTCGACACAAACAGTCAGTATGTTGAAGGGTATTTACCCATCACCACACCGAAAGCGACACCGAAAAATGGCCACATCTCGATAAAGAAGCTTGATGAGGAGACCGGTGAAGCGCTGCCCGGCGTTACCTTTGCGCTCTATGATTTCGGTAAGAATCAGCTGGCCACCGGCGTTACTGATGCGAGCGGCGTCGTGACTTTCTCCGATCGTCCCATCGGGACCTACTACTATTCTGAGATTGAGGGGCTTCCCGCCTATGTCCTGGACACAACCCTCTATCCCGTTTCGATCACCGAGAGCGGGCAGACAGTCACAGTTACTGCGACCAACAGGCTCGCGCGGGGCAGTGTTGCCGTTCATAAGATCAGCACCCGGACCGGTGAGGCTCTCCCCGGCGTCCATTTCGTGCTGAAGGACGCGGCGGGAACGCTCGTCGGCGAAGGAGATACCGGCGCCGATGGCATGCTCCGCTTCGATAACCTTCTCCTCGGCGACTATACCTTACAGGAGACCGCCACGGTCAGTGATCACGTGCTGGATCCCACTGTCATTCCCGTTACCGTTTCTTCCGATGGTCAGGTTGTCACCGTGGAGCGGGAAAACGAACCTGTCCGCGGCAGCATCAAGGTGCTCAAGACCAGTACGCTCACCGGTCAGGCGCTCCCGGGCGTTCACTTTGTTCTCTATGACACCGCACGCAATGTGGTCGCCGATGGCGATTCCGGCGCTGACGGCACGCTCACCTTCCAGGACATCCTCTATGGGGACTATATCCTCAAAGAAACCGCCACGGTCATTGATCACGTCCTGGATGAGACCGAGATCCCGGTCTCCATTACCGAGGACGGTCAGATCATCGAGATCTCCCGGGAAAACGATCCTGTCCGCGGCAGCCTGAAGATCGTGAAGAAAATCGGGCATGAGGAGCAGCCTCTGCCCGGCGCGGGCTTTCGCGTTCTCGCGGAGGACGGCAGCATCGTAGCCGAGGGTGTGACGGATCAAAACGGTGAGCTGCTGTTTGAGGATCTGCTCTACGGCACCGGCTACAGCTATCAGGAGGTATCCGTGCCCAAGGGCTTCGTCCTGGATCAGAACGTCTACCCCCTCTCCATTACCGAGAACAAGGTAACTGTCACCAAGGAACACGAAAACTTCCGTCGCGAGGCTACGCTGCAGGTCCTCAAGCAGGATCATCAGGGCAACCCGCTCAGCGGCACGACCTTCCTGCTGGAGTACTCCTCGGATAACGGAAACACCTGGTCGCCCGTGAGCTATCGCGAGGCAGGCACCAACGTGAGCTTCGGCGGCTGCACCAGCGCGGGGCTGAGCTATGGTCAGCTCACTACCGGCGCTGACGGCCTTGCCGTGTTTACCGGGCTTCGCGCCGACGGGGAGATTCTCTACCGTCTGACCGAGACCGCCTGTCCGCCCGGGTACTCCCTGATGGGTGATCCGCTCTATGTGGGCACGCTGCCGGTTGCTGTGAACGATCCCAACATTGCCGACGGAGAGACTGTGGACGGCACGACCTATACCTACAGCCTGTATGTCACCGCCACAGATAATCCGGTCTTCCGTCTGCCCGAGGCCGGCGGAAACGGTTTTTCCCTGCTCCCCTTCGCGCTGCTGCTTCTGGCGGCACCGCTCTTTGCCATCAAACTGAAAAAGGAGTCTTTGCATGAATAAACTGAAAAAAGCCCTCGCACTTATTCTGGCGCTCACTGTGATCTGCGCCCTTCCGATCACCGCCTCGGCCGCTCCTGTGGACGAGGCTACCATCGACACAAGCCGCACCGGGAATCTGGATCTGTACAAATACGATCTGACCTCCGCGGAGAAGGACGGGATCTGGGATTCCTCCTATGTCAGCACCGGCGTCAAGGACGAAAACGGCGTGGAGGCCGTGCTCGGCAACCCCGAGCGCGTCTCCCCGCTCAACGCCAACGGCAACGCTTACGGCTACGCCGTGAAGGGCGTGGAGTTTACGTATCTCAAGGTCGCCGACATCCGCACCTATACCGAGTCTGAAGAAGGCGTTGAGCATGTGGAGGTGCTTTATGGAATTCAGCCGACAGAAAACAACAACGCTTTTCTCGCAGCTCTCGGTCTGACGACGAGCGATCGCTATGCCCCGGCCGACGACACTGTCGACGGTCTGACCATGTATTACTACCGGTCGGACAAGCTGATCGACGGCCTGCATGAAGCTCTGGCAGCCAACTCCACCGTCACCAAGAATGCTCTGGAGAAATTCATCCATGACAACCATGGCATCGCCATGACGGAGACCGATGCCTGCGGCCACACCTCCGCAGGCGATCTCCCCCTCGGTCTGTACCTGCTGGTGGAGACCCGTGTTCCCGAAATGGTTGTGGATACCACCGATCCCTTCCTGGTCTCTCTCCCGATGACCAGCGTCAACGGCAATAACGCCGACGACGGTGGTGAGCGCTGGATCTATGACGTCACCCTCTATCCCAAAAACCTGACCGGTATCCCCAGTCTGGAGAAGACCCTGCGCGAAGCCCCGGATTTTCAGACCCCTCCGGAGGAGATGGTGAAGCTGCGCAGCAGCACTTCCGTAAAGGCCCACGAGTATTCCCATGCCGACACCGCCTCTGCAGGCGATCTGATCGACTATCAGATCATCTCCACCCTGCCCAGCATTACCTCCGCTTCCAGCTATCTGACCGACTATACCTTTGTGGATACCCTGAGCAAGGGCATCAGCTACCTGAAGGGCGATGTGGTGCTGGAGTTCTACAAAGATGAAGCATGCACCGACTGGATCACGACCTGGACCGAACCCAGCGACCGCTTCCTCGTGAGCTATAACACCGCCTCCAACGGCGACAGCGTGATGACCATCGAGATAACCGCCTCCGGCCTCAACGAGATCAATACCAGCAAGGCCGTCTATACCGGTTCCGAGATGGTCAACTCCGGCTACAGCGACTGCACCGTGCGCATCTCCTACCAGGCCCGGGTCAATTCCGACGGCTCCGTCGTCTACGGTGATCAGGGCAACGACAACGACGTCGTCCTGCAATGGAAGCGCAGCAACACCAGCTATTACGATACGCTGGTTGACGATTGCCACCTCTACGTGTTCGGCATTGACGTGACCAAGCAGTTCGCTGACGGCAAGGGCGACTTCTCCAAGGTGGAGTTCGTGATCCGCAACGATACCGATGATTACTTCCTTGTGGCCTCCCTAAACAAGGATGAGGGCGTGTACTACGTCACCGGCCACACGGCTGAGGAAAAGGATGCCACCCACTTCATCCCGGTAGACTCCGGCAAGCTGATGATCAAGGGTGTGGAGGATGACAGCTACACCATGACCGAGGTCAAAACCAGCAACGGCTACACCCTGCTGAAAAACAGCATCAAGATCGTCATTACCAAGGGCGAGATCGAGAAGCTCTGTGATATCTACGGCACCGACGCGCTGGGTCTTCTGCAGAACGATCCGCGCTATGCCAATGTGGATCCCGGCAAGTATCACAACATGCCCCAGAAGCACCTGGAGCACCATCTGCTCTCCGCCTCCGCCACGGTGGACGAAAACAAGGTCACCATGACCAAGGACGGCGAATCCGACCACGCCTTTGTGCCCTTCACGATCGTCAACACCCGCGGCTTTGATCTGCCCCAGACCGGCGCGGCCGGGACCTGGATGTTCCCGGTCTTCGGCCTCAGCGGACTGGCGCTCGCCATTCTCGGCATCGTGCTTCTCACGAAAAAGAAGGCCGTCAAAGACTAACTTATCCCCTGCGGGGAGGCATTCCTGCCTCCCCGCAGGTCTTTGGAGGATCGCATGACTCGAACAGTCAAAATCATCCTGTGCGCCCTCGCTGTGCTCATCGCCGCCGGCGTGACCCTCTATCCGCTCTTGAGCAACCGATATGCCGAAAAAACCAAGAGCCTCATTGAGACTCAGTATACCGAGGCGATCCAGCAGCTGGATGAATCCGAGCTGATCGCAGCCAGAGAAGCGGCGCACGAATACAACACCACACTGGTAAACGTCACGGACAAGGCCTTCTCCAAGGAGGCGCTCATTCGGGCATCCGAGAGCTATGACACACTGCTCAACATCCGCGGCGACGGTCTGATGGGCTATGTGGAGATCCCGAAGATTTCCGTCAATCTCCCGATCTACCACGGGACCGGTGAGGATTCACTGGGCCGGGGCATCGGGCATCTGCTGGGCTCCTCTCTGCCAGTCGGCGGCAATGCCACCCACTGTATCCTCACCGGGCATTCGGGCCTCGCCAGAGAGAAGATGTTCTCCGATCTGGATCAGCTCGAAAAGGGCGATATCTTTTTTCTCCATGTTCTGAATGAGACTCTGGCCTACATGGTGCAGGACATGTATACCGTGCTGCCGGAGGACACGTCACATCTCATGATCGAAGGGCAGCACGACTACTGCACTCTTATCACCTGTACGCCCTTCGGAGTCAACACCCACCGCCTGCTCATCCGCGGCGAGCGGGTGGAATATACCGCCGCGACTGAATTGGTGGAGAGTGCGGAATACACAGACGTCCCGGAGGCCGTCCCTTCCACCTGGACGGACGCCTATCTGCGCGGTCTGCTCTACGGCCTTCTCGCCGTTTCCGGCATTGGCGGCGGTCTTCTCCTGTATAAGCGCTGCCACAAGCCCAGACGGAGGCGCAGACATCGCGCCAGACATTATGCCCCGATCCGCTGGCCGTGGCGCAGAAAGCGAGGGAAGCATGAAGCGCGTTAAACTCTTTCTTCTGTTTCTGCTGATCATCGCCGCCGGTCTCAGCGCCTATATGGCCATGAAGCCCCTGGTATACAGCGTGCAGAAAACCCAGCAAATGAAAAAAGACTCCCATACCTTCTATGAGGAGGCGGAAGTCATACAAAAGGAGGCCGAGGAGCAGCATATCCCCATTCCCCACGAGGATCTGTTCCTGGCAATGCGGGAGTATAACCGGCAGCTGTACGCCACACGGCAGGTCAGTCTGAACGGCAGAGAGGCCTATCAGGCGTCAGGCTTCGATCTGACAGCCTACGGGCTCGAGGACCAGGTTTTCGGCGTCATCAAGATCCCGAAGATGGAACTGGAGATGCCGCTGTACCTTGGGGCCAGCGATGAAAACATGTCCAACGGCGCGGCGG
>JAFSLL010000120.1 GCA_017448455.1 Oscillospiraceae bacterium
GTTCGTGCCGGGTTCGCAGGTGCCGCAGTCGATGCTTTCTTCGATGCTGCCGTTCGCGGAATCTTCAAAATAGAAGCGCACGCGGTCGGCGGGTTTTGCCTGCATCCAGTGCAGATGGGGAAGGCGGGCGGTGGTCATGGTGAGCATTTCGCGGATGGTCTGGCGGTGCAGCGCTTCGCTCGTGGAGAGCCTGATCTCATCCGGAAAATAGAGACCAATGGGGTCGTCGAGACTGATTTTGCCATCCTGAAGGAGAAGGCCGACGGCCATGGACGTCAGGCTTTTCGTCGCGGAGTACATGCGGTGCGGCGTGTCGGCGGTGAAGGGCGCCCAGTAGTGCTCGAAGCAGACGGCGCCGCCGCGCTCGATGAGGATGGAGTGCGTGGAGAGGCGGTGCGCCTCGAGGGTTTCAAGGTATGCTTTGATGCAGCGGGCGGGAATGCCGGCCTGCGCGGGAGTGATCTGTGCGGGTGCGGTCTGTGCGGGAGTGATCTGAGCGGGTGCGGCGGTTCTGACGGTCATGGCGGACCTCCTTTTGCGGATGCGGTTTTTCTGTTATCTGATGAATTTCCGGATGTGCATCTATGATGTGTCTGCCTGAGAAAATGATAACAAGGGGAGGGGGGAAAGGGAAGAGGAACGTCACAGTGCTATGAGGTATAATGATAGTCGGAGGCAGCATTGACAGACATGCTGAAAAACATGAAGATCATTAATTATTTCGAGAGCGGGAATAAAGAGCACTGGCTGGATGAGATCGGAAGGGCCGACTGGAGTGCGGCGGCCTCTCTGCACAGGCAGCTGAGCGGCGGCACCTTTCTCGGTTCTGCGGGGGAGAACTCCAAAGTACTGCTGCTGACGGACGGTGACGAGCTGGTCTCATTTTGCACCTATGCGGGAACTGACGATATCCGACCGGTGGAGCTGACGCCGTGGATGGGATATGTTTTTACGTTCCCGGAGCACAGGGGGCATCACTACGCTGGCATCCTGATGGACGAAGTCTCACGGCTGGCGGCGGCGGACGGCGCGGACGCGTTCTATATTTCGACCGGCCATACAGGCCTGTACGAAAAGTACGGCTGCGAGTATCTGACGGAAATGGAGAACATGAACGGCGGGATCTCACGGGTGTATGTAAAGAAGATCGGGGCCCCGGAAAATGCAGATCAATAGAAAAGCGGCTGCACCATCTACTGTGATGCAGCCGCCTGTATTATTTGTGGGGAGGGGGGATCAGTCACCCCAGTCGCTCTCGAAGCTGAGGATCTGTCCGCTGATAGCGTCGATGTCGTAGTTGTACTCGGTCCAGCCGACATGGAACTCGACTTCGTAGATCTGCCAGCCGTCATCATAGTCAAGCTT
The DNA here is from genome assembly GCA_017448455.1 of Oscillospiraceae bacterium. GTDB lineage: Bacteria > Bacillota > Clostridia > Oscillospirales > Oscillospiraceae > Limivicinus. The sequence continues at coordinate 1,366 of JAFSLL010000120.1, forward strand.
GACCTTCGGCCATGTGACGTCTTTCTTGGTCACACCTGCGTGATCCATTGCGATCTGCAGTGCATCATCCTTTGTGATGCATTCCTGAACAGCGACTGCTGCGGGCTGCTGACAGCCTCTTCCGGTTGCCTGCACCGGAGCTGCTGCGAAAACCGGCAGTGCTGCGCTCATTGTCATAACGGTGATAACTGCTGCTGCGAACATCTTCTTCATCATGGTGTGCCTCCCTTTTCTCCGATTCCGATCGGTCAATTTTCTTGTTTTTTCCTGCTTTCTATGGTTAAACTTTAACATGTTGTATATCACAGAAATGTCACACGGATTCTGTGCGTTTTTCGGAGGGATTACAAAACATGGAAGGCAGCGAAAAAGGAATGAACGGCATGCCGCCGGAGGGCGGGGAAAAAAGAATGGACTTCATGCAGCCGGAGGGCGGGGAACAGTTTCTTGAGTGTGAGAAGGTGTGGGTCTATCATCTGCTGATTATGGCGGCGGGATGGTTCGGCGCGTATACGTTTCTCCTGAGAGGAGGCGTATTTTGCAATGCCCAGACGGCGAATGTGGTGCTGTTCGCGATGGCGCTCGGCAACGGGGAGTGGTCCAAAGCCGCGTATCTGCTGCTGCCGATCGGGGCATATTTTGCCGGCGCATTCATCTCGGAATATCTGGGCAAAAGTGTGAAGCGGCTGCATTTTCTGCGATTCGACACAATGCTCGTCGGCTTCGAGGCGCTGGTCGTGATTTTGCTCGGATTTATGCCGGCGAGGTGGCCGGATCAGATCTGCCAGGTCGCGCTGAATTTCATCTGTTCCATGCAGTTCAATACGTTCCGGCAGGTGCAGGGCGTGCCGGTGGCGACGACGTTTGTGACGAATCATATCCGGCAGGTCGGGCATTACTCGGCAAAACTCCTGCGGCATCACACGCAGGAGAACCGGGACCGGATTGCAATTCACGGTCAGCTGATTCTGTATTTCATTGTCGGGGCGGTGGTGTCGACGGTGTGCTGCCGGCTGTTTGCGCTTCGGTCGATCTGGGGCAGCGCGCTGCTGTTGGGCGTGGTTTTCTGCGGGCTCGCCAGGGCGGACCGCGGAAATGAGCGGGGTATGATGGAGAAGGTCCCGCACGGGCACTGATAGGGAAATTGTGTTATAAGGAAGCGTATGGTCGCTGAATCAGTACGGAATCCAGCGGCCGTCCTTCAGCGTTTCGTAACTTCCCCATTCCGGCTTTCCGGTATCCCGGCCTTTTACGCGAAGGGGAATGAACGCATCATGCTGACAGCCGGGCAGGGGATCATCCAGTTCGATCCAGCCGTTATCATCGATCAGTTCATTCCAGTCAGCATACAGATTTTCAAGAGAATCGTAGCAGCGGTCGGATGAACATTGAACTGCGTCCGGAGCAGAATACTCGAAAAGATAAAATCCTTCTTCGGCTTCGTACAGCATGATTTTGTATGTGAAGGTGTTCTCGTCAATTTTCAGAGGCTCTCTGAGCCGCGCATATTTTCTCATATCTGCATCA
>JAFSLL010000121.1 GCA_017448455.1 Oscillospiraceae bacterium
GAGGAAAAAGAATGAGTTTTGTTCACCTCCATGTGCATACAGAATTTTCCCTGCTCGACGGAGCCTGCCGCATCGACAAGGTTGCAAAACGGGCAGCCGAGCTTGGCATGCCTGCGCTTGCCGTTACGGACCACGGAGTCATGTACGGAGCGGTGGCTTTTTACAAAGCCTGCAAAGCAGCCGGTATTCAGCCAATCATCGGCTGCGAAGTCTATGTTGCACCGCGTACGAGACATGACAAGGAACAGGCGAGGGACAGAGACTATACGCATCTCGTCCTGCTCTGCCGCAATGAAACAGGGTATCACAATCTCTGCCGGCTGGTAAGCGTTTCCTTTACCGAAGGGTTTTACGTCAAGCCAAGAATCGACTGGGAACTGCTGGAAAAGCACAGCGAAGGTCTGATCTGCCTTTCCGGATGTGTACGGGGTTATATACCGCAGAATATTCTGCGCGGAGATTACGACGAGGCAAAGCGCAAAGCGCTTGAACTGCGTAAACTCTTCGGGGAAGACGGTTTTTATCTTGAGATACAGAATCACCGTATACCGGAAGAAGAACGCGCCTCTGCCGGACTGATCCGCATCAGCCGGGAAACAGGCATTCCCCTCGTGCTGACGAACGACGCCCACTATATCAACAGAGAAGATGCCTATTATCAGGATGTTCTGATGGCTATTCAGACAGGGAAAAGTGTGTCAGACCCTGATCGTCTGAAAATGGCCACGGAGGAACTCTATCTGAAAAGCGAAGAGGAGATGGCACAGCTGTTTCCGGAGCAGCGGGAGGCGATGGACAACACCCTGAAAATTGCCTCGCTTTGCAGCTTTGAATTTGAGTTCGGACATTATCACCTTCCGAAATTCAAGCTCCCGGCAGGGGAGACAGACAGCGCTGCCTATCTCAGAAGGCTCTGCAACGAAGGATTTTCCCGCCGGTTTGCCGACCGCCCGGAGGTCCGCAGTCAGCTCGACTATGAGCTGGACATGATTGAAAAAATGGGCTTTGTCGATTACTTCCTGATCGTGGCGGATTTTATCGGATATGCCTAACGCATCGGCATTCCGGTCGGACCGGGACGCGGCAGTGCAGCAGGGAGTGTTGTCTCCTACTGCCTGAATATCACAGATGTCGACCCTATCAAATACAGCCTCTTCTTTGAGCGCTTTCTGAATCCGGAACGCGTTTCGATGCCGGATATCGATGTGGACTTCTGCGTCAACCGCCGCGGAGAGGTAATTGAATATGTACAGAGACTATACGGCAATGACCATGTTGCGCAGATTGTAGCTTTCGGGACTATGGCTGCCCGGATGGCCATCAGAGACGTCGGGCGCGTACTGGAAGTCAGCTATGCCGATACCGACAAGGTGGCCAAACAGATTCCTGCAGCGCTTAATATGACGATCGATGAAGCGCTGCAGCTTTCCAGACCTCTGCGGGAGCTTTATGAGGGGGACGATACCATCCGGCGCCTGATTGACGTCTCCCGTGCGCTTGAGGGAATGCCCCGTCATGCGTCAACCCATGCAGCCGGTGTGGTGATTACCGAAAAACCGGTATGCGAATATGTCCCTCTCGCGACGAATGACGGCGTGCCTGTATGCCAGTATCCCATGACCACACTGGAAGAGCTCGGATTGCTGAAGATGGACTTCCTCGGGCTCCGCAACCTGACCGTCCTGGAGGATGCCGCCCGCATGGTGCGCAGGACCGAACCTGACTTTTCGGTAGATACCATTCCGGAAGATGATGCCCCAACGTTTGAAATGCTGGCAAGAGGCAGTACGGCAGGCGTCTTCCAGCTGGAAAGTGCCGGGATGACCGCTGTATGCACAGGCATCAGAGCCCGCAGCATTGAAGATATCACGGCCATTATTGCCCTTTACCGGCCGGGACCGATGGATTCCATCCCGCGGTTCATTGAGTGCTCCCAGCATCCGGAAAAAATAACCTATAAACACGAGCTGCTCAGACCGATCCTGGAAGTAACATACGGCTGCATCGTGTATCAGGAACAGGTTATCCAGATTTTCCGCCAGCTTGCCGGCTTCTCACTCGGACAGGCGGACATGATCCGCAGAGCCATGAGCAAGAAAAAACATGCGGTGATCGATGCCGAACGGATTGCTTTTGTCCACGGCGACAAAACACGCGGTATCGCCGGCGCAATTGCCAATGGAGTTCCGGAGGCGGTTGCCGACAGCATTTACGATGAAATCCTTGACTTTGCAAGCTATGCCTTCAATAAAGCCCATGCCGTCAGCTATGCGGTTGTGTGTTACCGTACTGCATACATGAAGCGGCATTACCCGCAGCAGTATATGGCTGCCCTGCTGACTTCCGTACTCGATGTCAGCTCCAAGGTTGCAGTCTATATTGCTGAATGCCGCGATATGGGGATTTCATTGCTGCCACCGGACGTCAATGAATCGGATGCGGACTTTACCGTAGCAGGAAGCAATATCCGCTTCGGGCTCGCTGCGATCAAAGGCGTCGGCCGCGGGGCGGTGGCGGAACTGACTGCAGAGAGAACGGCCGGCGGAGTCTTCCGTGACTTTGAGGATTTCCTGCGCAGGATGTCCGGTAAGGAGCTTAACCGCCGTGCAATAGAGAATATGATCCTTGCGGGCTGCTTTGACAGCATGGGATTCAGCCGCCGGGCGCTGACAGAGGCGGTCGGGCCTGCGCTTGACGGAATTGCCCGTGAGCGAAAGGACAATATTGAGGGCCAGATGGATCTGTTCGGGATGCTGTCGGAAAACGGGGAGAATGCCCATCTTCGCATTCAAATCCCAAAGCTGGAGGAGTACCCGAAACAGGAGCGGATGGCAAAAGAGAAGGATGTGACTGGGCTTTACCTCAGCGGTCATCCGATGGATGAATACCGGGAGGCTATCCGGGGTACCGGTGTTATTCCGATCGGTTCCCTGATTGCGGATTTTGCCTCGGAAACAGGGCCTGAAATCTTCTCCGACGGGCAGCAGGTTCTGCTTGCAGGTGTAATAGAGTCCGCCAAAACGAAAACTACAAAGAACAATAACCTGATGTGCACCATCCGCCTCGAGGATGATACCGGCAGTATCGAAGTGATTGCTTTCCAGCGCGTTCTGGATCAGAGCAATGCCTATCTGGAGGAGAACACTGCTGTTGCTGTCAGCGGCAGAATCTCTCTGCGGGACGAAAAAGACCCGCAGCTGATGGCTGACAGCATTCAGCCGCTTTCCGGCCTGATGGCGAGGGAAGGGAAGAGTGTTTCTGCACAGGAGACAGCATCCGTGGTCCCGGAGAAAGAGAAGACACTCTGGGTTAAAATTTCTTCCCAGGAAGACCCTCTTTTTGAACACATCCGCCTGCTGCTTACCATGTTCCCCGGAAACGACAGGATGATTCTGTACTGTGAAAAAGAAAAGAAGAAAGTCGGTGCACGCTGTCTCCGGCATGAAACCCTGCTGGCGGAGCTGCGCGAACTCTGCGGGGACAGCAACGTCGTTGTCAGATAAATTTTTGTAGATAGTGCACAAAAACAGCATATAGAATTTGTTTAAAACATCCAAAAAAAGGCTTGACATAC
>JAFSLL010000122.1 GCA_017448455.1 Oscillospiraceae bacterium
CATCGGCGGGGCGTCCATTGTTATCCTGTTCTTCATATCTCTCGTTCTGTCCAGGAGGATCATCCGTCCCCTGGAAGAAAACGACAAGCAGCAGAAGCAGTTTATCTCGGACGCCAGCCATGAGCTGAAGACACCGGTTGCTGTGATCAGCACCAATGCGGAGCTTCTTTCCAGGGAGCTGGGAGAAAATGAGTGGCTGGCAAATATCCAGTATGAAAATGAACGCATGGGGGACCTGGTAAAGCAGCTTCTGGATCTTTCCAGAGCGGAAAATACGGAAACGCCCATGGAAGCGGTCGATCTTACCCGCATCGTCACCGGTGAAGCGCTTGCTTTTGAAAGCGTCGCATTCGATCAGGGGAAAACGATCCGAAGCGACATTGACGAAGGGATCCATCTCACAGGCAATCAGGCCCAGCTGACACAGCTTACATCCATCCTGCTGGATAATGCGGTAAGGCACGGGGCAGGAAGTGAGATCGAACTGTCGCTGAAGCGTCAGGGCCATTTTGCAGTACTCAGCATAGTCAATGATGGCGATGAGATCCCGGCAGAAAAGCTGGAACATCTTTTTGACCGTTTCTACAGGGTCGATGAAGCCCGAAACAGCGAAGGTCATCACTATGGGCTGGGCCTTTCCATAGCGAAAGCCGTAGCGGAAAAACACGGCGGGAATATTTCGGTTTCCTGCAAGGACGGCAAGGTCCGGTTCACGGTATCGATTCCTGATAAAAATTAATAAAACTTCAATCTAGTTTCAAGGAACCTCCCTTACAATGAGCTCATCAAACGCAAGGGAGGTTCCTTTATGAAGAAATTGAAAAATATGATCGCTCTTCTGCTTGCGGTGCTGCTGGTCTTCAGCCTGGCAGCCTGCGGAAGCAGCGCATCCACTGCGGCAGAGCAGTCTCAGACCGCTGATGCCAATGACAATTCTGAAAACACAGAAAGCAACGTGCCCGGTGATTTTCCCGGCGGAACTCCTCCGGATAAGCCGGATGGAAACGGAGGTCCCGGCGGTGCGCCCGGCGGGAGCAGCGCAGATATCGATTATACAGCGTCTGTTGAGATTACTTCCGGAGATTCTCAGAGCGGCCAGACCTACGCCAGTACCACGGCAGACGAAAGCGTTCTGCTGATCGCCACCTCGGATGAGGTCACGATCACGAATCCGACCGTTACGAAAACCGGTGATTCGGACGGCGGCGACAACTGCAACTTCTACGGTCTGAACGCGGCTGTGCTGGTGAAAGACGGTTCTACAACGACCATCACCGGCGGAACGATTACCTCGGACGCTGAAGGCGCAAACGGTGTGTTCAGCTACGGCGGCAACGGCGGTCAGAACGGAGCCTCCGGCGACGGCACCACCGTCATCATTCGCGATACGACTATTACGACCACAGGCAACGGTTCCGGCGGCATCATGACGACAGGCGGCGGCACCACCTATGCCTATGATCTGGACGTCACCACCAGCGGCAGATCCTCCGCGGCGATCCGCACCGACAGAGGCGGCGGCACGGTTTACGTGGACGGCGGCATCTATACCTCGAATGGTTTGGGTTCTCCCGCAATCTACTCTACTGCGGAGATCCACGTGGCCAATGCGACACTGATTTCCAACCTTTCGGAAGGCGTCTGCATCGAAGGCCTGAATTCCATTGAACTGACGGACTGCGACCTGACCGCGAACAATACCGAGTGCAACGGCAATGCCACCTTCCTGGACAGCATCATGATCTATCAGTCCATGTCCGGAGATGCGGACAGCGGAACCAGCCACTTCACGATGACCGGCGGCAGCCTCACCAGTAAAAACGGACATGTCTTTCATGTGACAAACACCAATGCGGTCATCACGCTGGAAGGGGTTACGATCACCAACGAAGACACTGAGAACATCCTTCTTTCCGTCTGCGATGACGGATGGAGCGGCGGCAGCAATGAGGCGACGCTGAACGCTTCTGCCCAGAAGCTCTCCGGAGCGGTCAAAGTTGGCAGCAATTCCACGCTGACCCTGAACCTGACGAACGGTTCCGCCTTTGAAGGCTATGTGGATGGAAACATCGCCAATGCCAAAGGCGAGACGGTTTCTGCTGAGGCCGGCACGGTTTCCGTGACGCTTGATGACAGCAGCACCTGGACGCTGACCGGCGACAGCTATGTGACTGAATTCAACGGGGATGCCGCGAATGTGATCAGCAATGGTTACACGCTCTACGTGAATGGTGTGGCCCTTACAGGAACCAAATAAGAAGGAAAAAACGATGAAAAAGGTTATGGCAATTCTTCTTGCGCTGACTCTCGTCCTGGGGCTCGCAGCCTGCGGATAAAGCTCAGGAGAAACAACGGCAAATGATGCTCAGGCAGCTGATAACAGCCAGAGCCAGTCTGCCGATACGACTGCGGACAGTGCGGAAAAGGCAGATATTGAGTCCGCGCTTAACCTGGCAAACATCAAGCTGGAATGGACGTATTCCGAAAACGCCGATGCCTGGACGATGGCCATTGTGACAGCCGTCACCAATGCAGAGCTTCCCGATTATCAGGGCGTGTCCGTCTGCGTACCCGGCGCATATGTGAAGGGTGTGGATACCGACGGCGACGGCAATGCAGATGTTGCCAGCGGTACGGCCTCCGGTACTCTCGTTATTGATTCCGATGCGGCTGTGACAAGCACCAACGGCCAGGTCTATACGGCAGCAACCGCTCCGGTCATCATCAACACCGGCGCGGCGGGCTACTCTGCACAGTCAAATCAGACAGCGGGAACGACCTACGCCAAAGAAGGTTATATCAATATCGCCTGCGGAAACCGCGGCAAGCAGAGCACGCTGTCTGACGGGACCTATACCGGCGACGCCCCGTCCTGCCTGGTGGATCAGAAGAACGCTGTGCGCTTTGTGAAATACAACATCCTGCTCGGCAATCTCCCCGGCAGCGTGGACTATTTCGTCTCCACCGGCGGGTCCGGCGGCGGCGCGCATGCCACAATGCTTGCAGCTACCTCCGACAACCCGGACTTCTATGATTATGAGATCTCCCAGGGAGCGGTCGGCGTCTATAAGAACTCTGACGGCAGCTACAGCACAACGGTCACTGTGAACGGCAATGAAGTGGAGCTCTCTGACGGTCTCTGGGGATGCATGGCCTACAGCGCCATTACTTCCCTTGCCGAAGCGGACATGACGCTGGCTTTCGAGTATTATCTGAATCCGGACTATAGCTTCAATACGGATTTTCAGAAGCAGCTCGCTGAGTATCTGGCAGAGTTCGAGCAGAGCCTGCAGGATTATATTGACCGGCTTGCTTACGCGGAAGACTGGACCTGGTTTAACAGTGACGGCACAGCTCTTTCTGACAGCGAAGTCGCCGCGATGACGGATGCGGACCGTGCGGAGGCATTCATCAACGGCTGGTATGTCAAGGGCAGCACCGGCGGCAGCTCCGGCGATATGGAAGGCGGTCCTGGCGGTGATTCCGCAGGCGGGCCCCCTGATATGGGCAGTGGTGGTCCCGGCGGAGACAGTACAGGCGGTCCTCCCGACATGAACGGCGGCAACAGTGATGAAGTCGGAACGCCTGACTCCGGCACTACACAGTCTGCTTCCAGCAAGATCGATTCCGCGAATTATGCCTCCTTTGCAGAGATGCTGGCCGCTTATCAGGCAGATATTGCCGAGATTCAGGCCGGTGACGAATACGGAAACAATATCGTTGATCTCTATAACCCGCTGCATTATATCGGAGCCGATGGAACAGATGGTCCTACCTGGGCAAGGATCCTAATGGGTGCCTCCAAGGGTGACATCTCCATGATGAACTCCCTGAACCTGCAGATCGCCTGGCTGAATGCCGGAACGGATGCGGAGATCGAATGGCAGTGGAACGGCGGTCATGTGCCGTCTGAGATCTTCGGTGACTCCCTCGCTCTTTATGTGGATACCATGTACGGCGAATATGTGGACGGCGCTGTAAAGATCACGAAGGCTGCCGCAAGCGGGCAGACCTCCAACGGAGACGGCACGGAGCCTTCCGGTACGGATCTTTCCGGCTGGGTCAGCTTCGACAGCACAAGCGGCATCGGCATGACGCTTGCGGGAGCTGCGGCATACCGGACATCCGGCGCAGCCAAGGCCATGCCAGGCTTCGACGTGATGGACTATGGCCAGGAAGACTATGTCTTCGGCAGCAGCACCGCTGACGCACGCCACTGGGACACCTACGTTCTGAAAGTATTTGAGGAGCATGCAGACACCCTCGCAGAGCTGTTCAATTAACAACTGAAAACAGTATAGAGTCTCCCGCACATTGACAGAGATGTGCGGGAGTTCTTTTTGCAAAAAAGAGAGTGAGGCGCCGACAGTTGAAAGGATTATCGTTACAACATTGATAAAGTCCAAATACTCGGATAAAATAAAGCCAAAAAGACGGATTAATATGGTCTAAACACTCGAGCATTTGAAAGAAATACAGTTAGCCAATACATGATTATGAACCAAGAGATTTGAATTTATGAAAAGTGGTAAGTATATGATTAGGAAAGCGGAAATCGAAGACGCCGAAGCGCTTCCACGATTACGTCGAGGGAACCGGGAGCTCGCCTGTCGGATATATGGAGGGGGTTTTTGTCTCCGAAGGATACCAGAGGAAGGGCTATGCTGCGGAACTTCTGTCAGAATGCGGGAAATGGGCGAAAGAAAAAGGCTGCAGTGAATTTGCCAGCGACTGCGAGCTTGACAATATCGACAGTCTAAGGTTTCATCTGGCTTTGGGATTTGAGGAAACAAACCGGATCATATGCTTCAGAAAAGATCTTTCGATCTGTAAGGAGGTTCCCATGGACGATCACAAAACACGCATAGCCCGCCGCGAAGACTGGAAAACCGTTCCCATGCCGGAAAAGCACGAGACTTTTATCCTGAACCGGGCTTTCAGCGGGGAAGAGATGGATGCGCTCCGCTGCGGCAATATCCCGCAGGCGATGGAGGACAAGTGGTTCTGGTATATGGAGGGGCCGACGCTTTGGGCGCACCGCAGCTGGACCGGGTACTGCATCTTCCGGATCGACTTTAAGGAGGATCACGAACACCTCGTGACGGTCAACCGTGACCCGGAGCAGTACGCAAGTTCCGGTATCGAGGAGGATATCGCGTCTTTGAACAAACTTCTGGACTGGTGGACGGAAACCCCCTACGATCATTATCATGAGTGGCTTTCGGAGACATACGATGCGTTGGAGAAAGCCGGTAAAATAGAATAAAACAACCGGAAGAGGGCTTCATCATCCGGAAAGGATCCGGCCGAAGCACTTTTTATATTCGTGCTGACAGCAAATGATGATTCGTTTCAATGAATCGTGGTGGATACTCGGATCTGAAAGACCCTGAGGCGGGGTTTCATCTGAGATATCTCTATACCGGCGAAGAGGTGGAGATCCCGGAGTGATGCCGGAAAGCAAAAGTGAGATTTTGATGGCCGTAACGGACGGCGAAGGATGTGATACGGAATGAATCAGCAGGAAAGATTGGACTATCTGGTCGAAGCATTCAAAGAGGATTCGGTGCGTTAACGGGATCTGCAGACGCCGGAGGATACGGAGAATAAGAAGCGCACGCTCCGATCTCTGATGAATATCCGCATGCCGAAAAAGATGGCCCGCGAAGTCCTTCAGGTGCAGGACGAATACCTGCAGGAAAGAAACCGGGAGAACGGGATCGTGACCCTTTCTGAGATCCCGGAGGCTGCGGATCATATCTCCCTCTGGCAGGGCGATATCACCCGGCTGGCCGTCGACGCCATCGTGAACGCGGCCAATTCGCAGATGCTGGGCTGTTTTATCCCGATGCACACCTGCATCGACAACTGCATCCACACGTTTGCCGGGATCCAGCTCCGGGCGGAATGTGCCCGCCGCATGGATCTGCTTCGCGCGGAATTCGGCGAAGACTACGAACAGCCTACGGCGGTTCCGATGCTGACGGACGGATACAATCTGCCAGCAAAACACGTCGTCCACATCGTCGGACCCATCGTACAGGGGCCGCTGACGAAGGAACTGGAACAGGATCTGGCGGACTGCTATCGAAACATGCTCGACCTGTGCCTCGCGAACGGGATACGCTCCGTCGCGTTCTGCTGCATCTCCACGGGCGTCTTCCGTTTCCCGAACAGAAGGGCGGCGGAGATCGCGGTGCGGACCGTGAAAGCCTGGCTCGCTGCGCATCCGGAGGGCGTGGACAGGGTGATATTCAACGTTTTCAAGGACGAGGACAAAGCATATTATGAACAGCAGCTTTACAGAGCAGAATAACAAAACCGCGGAAGCGGTCGCCCGGCTGAAAGCGGAGATCGATGCGGCGGACGCCGTCGTGATCGGCGCCGGCGCGGGGCTTTCCACGTCGGCGGGCTTTCTCTATACCGGGGAACGGTTCGAGAAATACTTTCCGGATTTTATCAGGAAGTACCGGTTCGAGGACATGTATTCCGGCGGTTTTCAGGTCATGCAGCTGCCGCCCGGAGAACTGTGGGCGTACTGGAGCCGCTACATCTACATCAACCGCTACATGGACCCGCCGAAGTCTGTTTACAGGGAACTGTTCGAGTTGGTTAAGGAGAAAGATTACTTTGTCCTGACGACCAACGTGGACCATTGCTTCCAGAAGGCCGGTTTCGATAAGCACAGGCTGTTCTACACGCAGGGCGATTACGGCCTCTGGCAGTGCAGCCGGCCTTGCCATCAAAAGACGTACGACAATGAGGAAACGGTACGCAGTATGGTGCTTGCCCAGGGCTTCGCCATCGCTGAGGATGGCGCGCTGACGGTTCCGGAAGGGGCCGCGCTTCAGATGACGGTCCCCCCTGAACTCGTTCCGCGCTGTCCGGTCTGCGGGGAACCGATGCGCATGAATCTCCGGGCGGACGACACGTTTGTCGAGGACGACGGCTGGCACGCGGCGGCGCAAAGGTATTCGGATTTCCTCCGCAGGCACAGCGGTCTTAAGGTCCTATTCCTGGAAGCGGGCGTCGGCTGGAATACGCCCGGCATCATCAAATATCCGTTCTGGCGCATGACCCGCGATGAAAAAGACGCGGTCTACGCCTGTTTGAACTACAGCGAGGCGTATGCTCCGGATGAGATCGCGGCGAGATCCATCTGCATCGACGGGGACATCGGGGAGATCCTCGCACAGCTGAAATAAGGGCAGGAGGTCTGTTATGAGAAAGTATGCCCATCTGAAAGAACCCTTGCATCGGGGCGAAGGCGGCACTGTTTACAAAATAATGTATTATGCCACTCCAAGAGAAACCTATCTTTTCGAGTATGACAGCCCGGATGCGGTCCTGTGCTCTGCGGATCTTTATTACGATTCTCTGAATGACCTCAGAGAAGAGTGGGATGGCCTGATCGACCGGCGAGGCTGGATCGAGCTGGGAGATCCTCTGCCCGGATGCCAGCACGACGCCTTCCTGCCGCTGCGGGTCAAAGGCCGGGATACCGGCAGTCCGCAATGGGGATCGTATGAGATCCTGAAAGACGGAGAATGGGTTCCGTACAGTATTCCCTCTGGAAAGTTGGATCCGGACAGTCTGGAACATTGGCACTTCGAACGGACGGAAAGCGCCTGCAACTATCTGTTAAGCTTAGTGCTTCAGGGAAAGAAACGGGCGACCTTCAGCAGTTTGGCGGGGTATCAGCTTTCCGGTGAAAAGCCACCGGAAGAAGGAGAACTGAGCGTCATCACCGATTGGGACGGCAACCCCCGCTGCGTCATCCGGACTGTGCGGGTCACGCAGCTGCCTTACAAAGATATTACGTTCGACCTGGCCGGACGGGAAGGCGAGGACGACACCCTGGAATCCTGGCGGAACAGCCACGAGAAATTCTTCCGGGAGGAGGGAAAAGAACTGGGATATGAGTTTTCGGAGGATATGACCGTGGTCTTCGAGGAATTCGAAGTGGTCAGGATCCTTCCGTAAAACACGAAAGAGAACAACATGAAAAAGACGGCAATCCTCACGATTCTGGTCCTCATCTCGCTTCTGTGCGCCGGGTGCGGACAAACGGTGACGACCGGGCGGACTGAGCGACGCGCAGATCGAAAAGATCGAGGCATATCTCTGCGGAAGTATGGATTGAATTATTCTTATATAACAAATATAATTAAGAACAACTGTAAATGTGTGTATTCACGGCACAAAGGAGAACTGTATTATGAAAAGCGTACCTGCAAAGACCAAATGGATCTTTGCCATCGGCCAGCTGGGATGGTCCATCCTTTCCGGCATCATCGCCAACCTGCTCGTCAATTTCTATCTGCCGGATTCGACCGGCGACGGCGTCATCACGTTCGTTACCAGCTCGACGTTCATCGGACTGACCGTCATCGGCATCATCACCGCCTGCGGCCGTCTCGTGGACGCGGTCACGGACCCCTGGATCGCCAATATGTCCGATAACTGCGGCAGCAAACTGGGCAAGCGCATCCCGTTCCTGCGGTATGCCGCGCTTCCGTTCGCGCTCGTCACCGTGCTGATCTTCTGCTGCCCCGTCAGAGGGGAGTCCCCGGTCAACATCGTCTGGCTTGCGGTCACGCTCATCCTGTTCTACATCTTCATGACGGCCTACTGCACGCCCTACAACGCCCTGATCCCGGTGCTGGGCAGAAGCCAGAAGGACCGCATGGACATCTCCACCTACATCTCGCTGACGTACATCGTCGGTACCGGCATCGCGTTCGGCGGTAAGATGATCTGGGAGGCGGTCTACGCTGCGACCGGATGGGACTATTACGTCTGCGCCCGCCTGACGCTGGGCGTTCTGGCGCTGATCGCGCTCATCTGCATGCTGCTGCCGGCTTTCCTGATCAACGAAAAGGAATACGACGATACGCCTCCCGTGAAGGAGAACGCGTTCAAGTCGCTGGCCAAGACGTTCCGCAATCATCATTTCCGCGTCTTCGTCCTGTCCGACGTCATCTACTGGATCGGCATCACGATCTTCAACACGGGCTTCATCTATTACGTCGAAGTGCTGCTGGAACTGAACAACTACATGATCCTGTTCATCTTCATGACGTTCGTCACGTTCGTCTGCTATCCGATCGTCAACGTGCTGTCCCGGAGATTCGGCAAGAAGAAGCTGCTGGTCTGGGGCTTCGCGCTGTTCGGCCTGGCGTTCCTCGTCTCCTCGTTTGCGGGTAAGGTCTCCTTCATCCCGAACCAGATCTACGGCTTCATCATCTGCGTGCTCGTCGGCGTGCCTCTGTCCATCCTGGGCGTCATCCCGCAGGCCATCGTCGCGGATATCGCCGAGAGCGACAACATCGAGACAGGGGAGAACCACGACGCCATGTTCTACGCGGCCCGTACGTTCGCCTTCAAGCTCGGCCAGTCCATCGCCATGATCATCTTCACGTCCCTGGCTGTCATCGGACAGTATACCGACGTGAACGCCGTCGGAGAGCAGATCATCCGCAACACCGGCACCGGTTACCGCATCAGTCTTGTCATCGCGCTCATCCTCTGCATCGCCGCCATGGGGATCATCCTTCTGTACGACGAAAAGAAGGTCATGAGCATCATCGAGAGCGACCATGAATGATCTTCAGATCAGTTACCGCATCACCGGACAGGTGACGGAAATATCCGAAAGCGACGAAGATCTCCTGATCGAAGACGTCGTCTCCGGAAACCGGAGGACGGTGACGGTGACCGCCCGCAGGCAGATGCGCCTGTACGAGGCTTCGATCCGCCTGACCCATCCGTTCTCCCGGCAGGACAGCGTCCTCGCGAACGGGTATCAGTCGTGGACAGAAACGCGGGAGTTCTACCGTTCGGAGCATCTGAACAACCTGAACCGCATCCCCGCGGTCATCGAAAACCGATTTCACTTCAAGGCCTACGGATCGCAGGCCTTTTGGCCGTTCGACAACAGCTATCACCTGGGCTTCGATTATTCGTACGTCCGTGGAAAAAAGCCGCTGTTCATCGGCAGTTTCAACCATAAAAACGCCTATCTGCTGATCCAGTTCCTCGAGGACGAGGACCGGATCATCCTGCACAGCGACGTGTCCCACCGCCTGCTGAAGGCAGGGGAGAGTTTTACCGTCTTCGACTACATG
>JAFSLL010000123.1 GCA_017448455.1 Oscillospiraceae bacterium
CGAATGAAAACGATTCTATCCGGGTCTGTGCGTTATTATGATTACCATGTCGCGAATTACAAAATTCCCTTTTCTGTTTACTTTTTTGTCTGGCTTTGCTATAATGTATTTTGCGAAATTATAAATATCTGCAAATAGAGACGCGGCTAACTAACATTTCGGCGGCCGATAACGGAAACACAAAAACATGTAAAGGATTCCGATGGTTTTTCTCGACTGATGCAGAAAAGACAAGAAGGAGCGTTTCATATGAGGAAGAGTCCCCGTTGTTTATACAACAGTAGCCTTGCGGCGTTTGCTGCGGCGGATAAAAACTCCATATTTGGTATCCTGTGCGATCAATATCACGGGGACGCTCTGACCACGACGAGGGAGGCCTGGCGAGCTGAGATTTCGATTTTAAAGCAGGTGTTGGCTCCATATCAAAATGAGAATGGGCAGATCATTTTTGAGTACGATATTCCTCGGCTTGGCAAGCGGATTGACGCAGTTCTGCTCTTGCGAGGGATCGTCTTCTGCCTCGAATTCAAGGTTGGTGAAAGCAGAATCCTCGAAGCGGACGTGGACCAAGTTCTGGACTATGCTCTTGACCTGAAAAACTTCCACAAATACAGCCAGGATCGGATTATTGTGCCGATTCTAATCGCGACGAATTATCGCGCCTCGTCCTCTGTGATCCAGATGTCCGTCTACGACGATATGGTGGTCAATCCGCTGATCACCGGTGAGGCGGGCTTGGGTCGGATGATTGCTGCGGTGCTGGCTAAGTTCCCCAACGAAATGCCCGTCAATCCCGATTGGATCATCAGTCCATATGCACCGACCCCGACGATCATCGAGGCGGCAAGGACCCTATACGAAAATCATTCCGTTGAAAACATCACCAGGCATGAGGCGGATGACGTTTCGACAGACCGGACGATTACCTATATTCTGGACGTGATCCGGGAAAGCAAGGAGGCACAGAAAAAGAGCATCTGTTTTGTGACGGGCGTTCCGGGAGCGGGGAAAACCCTGGTCGGCCTCGATGTGGCGATCAAGCAGACCTACCAAGGCCAGACCGAACCGGTGAAGGACGAAGGCGCGGTCTATTTGTCCGGCAACGGTCCTCTTGTGGCTGTTTTGACGGAAGCCCTGGCCCAGGACAATTACAAAAAGTGCCGCGAGCAGGGCGAGAAAAAGAAAATGACCGACTCCCGCCGCGAGGTCAGCAAGTCGATCCAGATGATCCACCGCTACCGGGACAACATGCTGGCGAAGATCAAGAACCCCGTGGAAAACGGCGTTCTCGAAATCGACCCGGAGAAGGCGGTCAAGCTGGAAAAGGCCGGTTACGGCGAGGTCGAGCACGTTGCAATCTTTGACGAAGCCCAGCGGTCCTGGACGCACAAGCGCCTTGCCGATTATCTCAAACGCGGCGGAACCTACGGCAACAAGCTGAAGGTCCCGAATTTCCCCATGTCGGAGGCGGCCTTCCTGATCTGGTCGCTGGATCAGCGGGAGGACTGGGCGACAATCATTTGCCTGGTCGGCGGCGGTCAGGAGATCAACACCGGCGAGGCTGGGATTTCCGAGTGGATTGCCTCGCTGAATGAGCGTTTCCCGGACTGGCATATTTACATCTCCCCGAAGCTCACCGACGCGGAATACGCCGAGGGCAAGGTCAACGAGCTTTTGAAGGACAACTCCCATGTGACATACAACGACGATCTGCATTTAGGCGTGTCCCTGCGCTCTTTCCGAGCTGAGAAGTTATCCGCCTTTGTGCATTCTCTGCTGTGCTTTGACGGAAACGCAGCTTCCATCTATGCCGAAATCAAAGACAGATATCCGATTGTTCTGACGCGGGACATGGCAAAGGCGCGGAAGTGGCTCCACGAAAAGGTAAGAGGCACAGAACGCACCGGCGTCCTGGTGACAAAGGAGGCGGCCAGATTCAAGCCTCTGGCAGTCCATATTCTGCCTTTTGGCGATGAAAACGCCGTCCATTGGTTCCTTGAGGATAAGACTGATACCCGATCTTCCAATTATCTGGAAGACGCCGCCACGGAGATCCAGGTCCAGGGCTTGGAGCTAGACTATACCTGCCTGCTGTGGGATGCGGATATGCGATACGACAACGGCACTTGGCGCTTCTACAAATTCAATGGGCAGACAAAATGGGTGGAACAGACACCGACCAGCGAAAGCAGGCAGGAGCTGATCAAATACATGCTGAATGCCTACCGCGTCCTGCTCACCCGCGCCAGAAGCGGCATGGTGATTTGCGTGCCGGAAGGGAACGGAAATATAACGCCCACCGGCTTCTGGGAAGACAGCACCCGTCTGCCGGAGTACTATGACGGGACGTATCAATACTTGAAGAGCTTGGGGATACAGGAAATCTGAAAACAACGCTTCGTTTCGTCATTCACAAAGAAGGTGCCTTCAAATGACAAGTGTTTGCAGAGAATTATTCAAAGCAATCCACGAGGGTAAGTGGCTGAGTATTGAATATAGAAACAAAAATGGGCAGATTACAAAGTATTGGATTGGGATCAAGTCCTTGGCTTTGCGTGACCGCAGCCTATCTGTAGACGGCCTACACCTAGGACGATTGGTGATTCAAGGGCTTAAAATTTACATTGATTCAATTCTTAGCGCAAAGATAATTGAAGGAAGCTACTGTAAGGTAAACGAAAAGCTGGTTGAGGATATTAAGCTGAATCCGCAAAAATACGCAGGATTGTTTGATCAAATCCCTAATCTTCGCATATTAAACTATCTGATCGATTGTAATCGATTGGATGCAACGCCCTACAGTTGTGAATACAAACTAATTCATTGTATTGACGCGGATCGCTTTGAAGACGGTGGCATCATTCTAAATGAAGAACAGTTTGCGGAAATAGTCAAAGCATTTCAATACCAGGCAAATAATCAGGATGGAAAAATCCGAGTAAAACAGCTTGGCCTAAATGCAATTAGTGTTCCTGTTAAGCAAGGCCTTTACGTATTGGCTTATCGCAAACTGCATTTGGATGTTGTTAATCACACAATGCGTGCAGACAAAAACATAACTTTCTGCCGAGAGTTCTCAATTGATGGTGAAAAATTGAGTATTCGACAGTTTTTAGAGCCATACGAGATGGATCTGTTAGATGACCCACACACAAATTTGGAAACCATAAAAGATTGTATCACTGTGAATCACCCAAATCTCCGTGGCGTTGACGATATGCCCTATGTTATAGCTATTGGAATGGACTACTTGCTGGATTTGGAGCATGAATATTCTGCGATTATGGCGATGTATCAGGGGGAAAAAGTCACAGCGCCAATACGGGCTTTCTTCGGTGAATACTTAAAGAGACCGATTCGCAGAAAACAGTATCCACTAGCACTGCTGAATCATCGGGTAAATCTGGACCAGCTTCTTGCGATCAATAATGCTATGAGATACCCTCTGGCATACATCCAAGGACCTCCTGGGACAGGTAAAACGAACACTATTTTGAATACAATAATGACAGCCTTTTTCAATGACCGGACTGTCTTGTTTGCATCAAATAATAACCACCCGATTGATGAAGTGTACAGAAAAATGCGCGAGCTGACATACCAAGGAAGGCCTATCCCGTTCCCCATGATCCGGCTTGGGAATTTGGAAAAGGAAAGTAAAGCGCTGGATGAAATGCGCGCGCTTTATGAAAAAGTAAAGTACGTAAATGTTTTCGACGCAACATTAGATAAACAAAAAGTCCAAAAAGTTCAGCGCACGGCGCAGCTCACAAAATAATTAGAGAATTACTGCGAAATCCTCGATCTTCGAGAACGTCGCGAGGTAACACAACATTTGCTGGAAGAGAACAAACAATTCAATTTTCAGTTCGAACTGCGCGGAAGGCATCTTGCGGAAATAGACCGACGTCTTAATGAAATAGGAGAGATTACAGATGAGGACGCTTTGGGCTTGTTAGAGGAGAATGAGAGAGAGTACTTACAGTATCTGAACTTTACTTCAATCAAGCATATCAAACGTCTTAGCGAGCCGAAGAACAAACAGCTTTTTGATATTATCTATATGGACGCCGATGATCCGGAGCGTGTTAACCGATTCAATCAATATCTAAGCAATCCGGAAAATGTGCGTCTGTTTCAGCGAATATTCCCAATAATTGCTACGACCTGCATTTCGGCACATCGTATAGGCGAGCCAGAAGTATATTTTGACATGGTTATTATGGACGAGGCAAGTCAGTGCAATACCGCCGTATCATTAGTGCCTATTCTCCGTGGCGAGAGTCTGATGCTAGTTGGTGATCCGCAGCAGCTACAACCAGTTATTTTGCTCAATGCTGCTGATAACCAAACTTTGCGAAAAAAATACACTGTATCACCAGAGTACGACTATATTGATAATTCAGTATATAAAACATTTCTTGCCTGTGATCCAGTAAGTGACGAAGTGCTATTACGGCATCATTACCGATGCCACCCTAAGATTATCGGGTTCAACAATAAGAAATATTATAATGGGAAACTGGTTGTTGAGAGCCAAGTAGAAAGCAAAGCACCGCTGGTATATGTGGATGTGAAGGAGTCAGAAGCCTCTGTAAAGAATACAGCACCCAGGGAAGCAGAGCAAATTATTCAATATGTCAAAGCGCATCCCCAAAAAGAAATTGGTATCATCACTCCGTTTGCAAATCAACGCACTTTGATTACCGATGCACTGACTAAGATTGGAAGGCACGATGTTGCGTGTGGCACCGTTCATGCATTTCAGGGCGATGAAAAAGATGTGATTCTGTTTTCGTTAGGCGTTTCTGACGCAACTCAAATGAGGACATACGATTGGCTGAAGAATAACAGAGAATTGATTAATGTCGCTACATCACGAGCCCGGCAGCAGCTAATTGTGTTTGGAAGCACCAATAATCTGGAACGACTACACAGCAAATCTGACCAAGACGATCTATATGAACTAGTCGGGTATATTAAATCTAAAGGAATGAGCCAGGTTTCACAACGGACAGCCATGTCGAGAGCTCTTGGAATAAAGCCGTATAGCACGGAGACAGAAGCGGCATTTATGGATAATCTAAATCACGCAATAGACAACATTCAGCCTTCTGGCTCTCGCTACACGGTTCGTAAAGAGGTTCCAATCGCACAGGTGTTTGTAGATAATCCTTCCTACGCGGATCTGTTCTATACAGGTCGTTTTGATTTTGTAGTCTATGAACGGGGCCCTGGGAAAACAGAGCTGCCTGTGCTGGCCATTGAATTGGATGGAAAAGAGCACTTTGAAGATGATGTCGTCAAGGAGAGAGACCGCAAGAAGTTTCAGATTTGCAGGGAACACAAATTTGAACTCATTCGAGTAGAAAACACGTATGCAAGGCGATACCATTACATCAAAGAGATCCTAATTCGTTACTTTACAAATGGCCGTGTGAGCTAATATCGTTTCGCGGGCAGGAGAATTTCCATGACTAACGCCCATTGGATCAAAAACACCCACCTCTTTGAGAAGGACGATTACGAATGCTCCGCCTGCGGGTGTAAAGTCAGCAGGCCCGCAGACCGCTGTCCGGGCTGCAGGGCTGAGATGAGCGGTCAGCGCAGCGGCCATGACTGGACTGAGGACGCGGCCTTCCTGGACATCATCACGGGAAAGATGTGACAACGCATTCAGACAATGAACGAATCAGCGCACGTTTGGAACAGACTGCAGATTATGATTGTAAAGGGGCGGGGAAAGTGTACTTTATCGAGCTCGGAGACCGCGGTGCTCCCACCGTTATCATGCTGCACGGCGCATTTTTTGTCGACGCCTTCGGGCGGCAGTATCCGCTGAGCGATCGCTATCACCTGGTGATCCCGCATATCAAGGGCTTTGGAAAAGCCGCGAAAGAAACCTTTGAAACAGGATCGGCGCTGGAGGAATTAAGAGAGCTTGTCTCGCAGTATGACGAACCGGTATACCTGATCGGGTTTTCCTTAGGAGCGCAGCTTGCGTTCAAACTGGTCTCAGAGAATCCGGAACTGTTCCGAAAGGCGATCCTGGTCAGCCCGTTTCTCCTGAAAAAGGATGAGATCTCCGAACAGGTGACGGATGAAAACCTGAAGATGCTTCGCTCCATGAAAAACAGGTTTTTCTGTCATGCGATTGGTTTGATGAACGGATTGCCGAAACAATCCAGAGCAGATTTTGTGGCGTCCATGCAGCAGGTTTTGGAAGAAACCGTCAAAAACTGCGTGGATAACGGGATTTCATTCGATACCGTTGACAGCTATTCAGCCTGCAATGTGCCGATCCTTGCGCTGGCAGGAGGGAAAGAGCAGGCAGAGGTAAAAGACAGCGTAAAGCGTATGGCGGAGCTGAATCCACGCTGCCGATACGAGATCTGGGACAAGGCAAAGCACAATATCCCGCCGGTATTTGCAAAGCGTTTCAATGAAATGATCCTGTCGTTCTTTTCTGAAGACTGAGCTGAATTTTTTGGGATCTGCTGTCCCGGTGCATGGGGGAGGATGCGGCATATGAAAGATGAATGTCTGATCTGCGGCGCGCCGCTGGAATATCTGGAAACCGAGGTGCAGATGGAGTGCGCCATCTGCCACAAAAAAGAGAACACCAAGACCCGCTGCGTGCGGGGCCATTACGTCTGCAATGACTGCCACACCGCGGGTCTGGACTCCATCGTCGGGCTGTGCCTGAATGAGAGCTCCGAAAACCCCGTGGAGATCCTGGAAAAGATGATGGCCCTGCCTTTCTGCCACATGCACGGACCGGAGCACCACGTCATGGTGGGCGCGGCCCTGCTGACGGCCTACAAAAACGCGGGCGGTGTACTGGACCTTCCGAAGGCCCTGGGCGAGATGATCAGCCGCGGCAAGCGGGTCCCCGGCGGGGCCTGCGGCTTCTGGGGCGCCTGCGGGGCGGGAATCAGCTCCGGGATGTTTGTCTCCATTGCCTCCGGCTCGACGCCCCTGAGCGTGGAGCCCTTCGCACTGTCCCACAAGATGACGGCGAGGTCCCTCGAGGCTATCGGAGAGATCGGCGGTCCCCGCTGCTGCAAGCGGGACTCTTTCCTCTCCATCCTGCAAGCCGTTGACTTTGTAAAGGAGCAGCTGGGCGTGGAGATGGAGAAGCCGGAGATCGTTTGCACCCATTTCAGAAAAAACAACCAGTGCATCGGAAAACGCTGCCCGTTCTTCCCGTATCATTCCAATTGATCCGCATAGGAAAGGTGCGATTGAAACATGATTACAAATATTCAGCGAAAGCCCCTTACGAAGGACGCCTTCTATCGGGAGGGCAAGGTCCGGTGCGAGCTTTGGGATACCGAGATCATGGTGTTTCTGTTTGACGAAGGGGTTACCCTGGAATATGCAGAGCGCTGTGCGGCGGCCATGAACGCCATGCCGGAGGCGCTGATCGACGCGATTTGCCGAGCGGCAAAGGCCTTCTGCCTCGACTTCTGCGAGAGCATCAGCGATGAATGGCGGGCGGAGCTGAAGCTGTCGGTTCCCGTGAACGCGGACACTCCGCCGCGGGAGCTGCTCAAGTGCTTTCATCCCACGGTGCTGACGGTAGAACCGCCGGAGGATCCCTCCAAAATCGGCTACCAGCTGGAATGCCAGTGCGATTGGGAAGAAGAACACGGCATGGAGATCGACATTCTGGATGACAAGCTGGTCTTCCTGAGCGAATTCACCGGGGAATCGCCCTGGGGCGACCACACAGACGATCTCGGGAACTACGCAAACAAGCTCTGAGCCAAAAGGGACGGTTACGACCGGAGCGAGTACGCTGCGCCTTGGGGCACCATCGCGGAGAGAATGAAACTGAAAACACATTCCAATTGAAAAAGGAGCAACTGATCCATGTTGACAATCTACGGAAGCCCTCTGTGCCCGGATTGCCGGGAATGCAAGGCGAATCTGGATGCCCACGGTGTGGAATACGAATACATTGACATCAACAAGAGCATGCGGAACCTCAAGGCGTTTTTGAAGCTGCGGGACAGGCTGCCGGTGTTTGACGTCTGCAGGGAGAACGGTTTCGTCGGCATTCCGGCCCTCGTTTTGGAGGACGGGTCCGTGACCCTGGACTGGGAGGGCTGGATGAAAGAGAAGGGCCTGCCCATCGTGTACCGGGAGACCGCCCAGGCCTGCAGCATCGACGGAAAGGGCTGCTGAGCATGGCGCCGGCAAGAGAAAGCGTCACCGTAACGGACGACGGCGTTCGGCTGGTGGGGATCTTAGAGCGTCCTTCGGCGGAGCCGGAGCCGCTGGTGCTGGTGCTGCACGGCTTTACCAGCTCCAAGGACAGGCCGCATACGATCGCTGCCTGCGAAGCCATGCGTGAGGCGGGCTTCGCCACCCTGCGCTTCGACCTCTACGGCCACGGCGAGAGCGGAGGCGAATTCCGGAAGCATACCCTGCACAAATGGATTTCCAACACCCTGGCCGTGATGGATTGGGCGGAACGGCAGGATTTTGTTACGGAACTCTGGCTCTCCGGCCATTCCCAGGGCGGGCTGACGGCAGCTCTGGTCGCCGGAGTCGCGCCGGAGCGCGTCAGAGGCCTGATTTTACGGGCTCCCGCTTTCATGATCCCCCGCTGCGCTAGAGAGGGGGAGATGCTGGGCGTCCGCTTCGATCCGTCGCAAATCCCCGAGTCTTTTCCGACCATCAAGGGCCTGACGCTGGAGGCGGATTATATCCGCTCCGCCCGGGCGATCCGGGTAGAGGAGGCCATCGACGCCTTCCCCGGCCCCGTGCTGCTGCTCCACGGCGAAGCGGACGACGTGGTACCGTTCCGGGACGTGGAGACAGCCGCCGGACGTTACCGGAGCTGCAAGCTGGTGCTGGTTCCCGGCGAGACCCACCACTTTGACCAAGCCCGAGAGCAGATGAAAAGCGTCATCCGGGATTGGCTCAGTCAACAGAGGACAGACGGATGAAAACACGGACCGAACAACTGAAAGAAGCGTACCGTTTGGAAGCCCACCCGGAGGGCGGCTGGTTCGCAGAGGTGTACACAGCGCCCTTTGAGAAAGACGGGCGCGAGCTGGCGGGCAGCATTTATTTTCTGCTGGACGCCGGGGAGAAATCGCGGTTTCATCAGATCGACTGCGAGGAGCTCTGGTTCTATCATGAGGGCTGCGGCGTCAGGATCATCGTGCTCTGTGACGGCCGCAAAGAGGAGCTCCTGCTGGGGCCGGACTGCGCCCGCGGCCAGCGAGCCATGGCCCGCATCCCGAAAAATGCCATCTTCTCTGCCGAAAACCTGGCCCCGGACGGCTATACCTTCGTCTCCTGCGTGACCGTGCCGAAGTTCCGCTACGAGGGCTTCCGGCTGGTGCCTGACAGCGAGCTCCGGGAGAGGCTGGAAGTGCTATGAATTATCTGCGATCCATCAGCCTGCGGGAGCCGCCCCAGCGGGATCTGTATTTGAATGACATTCCCGC
>JAFSLL010000124.1 GCA_017448455.1 Oscillospiraceae bacterium
ATAGCCTGTGTACTTTTTTGCGTTTCTGCATAGGAAAAACCGTTGATACAAGGGCAAAGCGAGACAGGTGAGTGCAATCTTGCATCTGGCTGTCTCGCTTTTTCTTTTTATTCGGCTTTTGGTCTCAGGCTGGGCGTTCTGAATTTGCACCCACCCCCTATACTTTTTGGCATATCTCAAGGTTCGCCAGAAGGTTTATATGGTTTCTTCCTCACCAGAGAATTTGCTCAATCTTCCGTATACAGTGTTAGTGAAACTGCACCATTCCCGAGCAGCTCATCCAGTTCGTTTGCAGACAAGCCCTGGATCCTTCCGAGTCTTGTATATGCCCAGGAGTTGGAGCCGTAGAAGATGACGATCTGGCTGCCGGAATACAGCACAATATCCCCCGCAGCTGTCGTTGTCTGTACGTCGTTTCGCGGAAGGCTCGATCCGATTGAGCCGACTTGTTCAAAACCTCCGTACATCGACATGCTGATCGTAAGGGGCTCTGCCGAAACAAGATTGAAAAGCGCCTCGACCGACTCGTTGTCTTCCCACAGGACTTCAACAACTGTGTTATTGATCTTCAGCTTCAGGACCGCCTCAGCCTCCTCTGTTATCTCTGTCTGCTTCGCTTCCAATACCGGTGTTGCTTCCGTCAGGCTCTCCGACTCAAACTGCTGTGCTGTCGGTTCCGCAGTTGGGACGGGCGTTTCCTGCGCTCCCACAGTCGGCACTGCACTCTGAGGGCCGCAACCCGTCAGGAAACAGGCAAGCAACAGGATCCACAGGATTCTTTTAATCATCGGATCGCCTTCCCCATCTCATAGGCCTCTGCCAAGGCGTGGTGACCCTTGATCTCTCCGACATCTGTCACGCCACCGCCAAACACGGAGCCTGTCAGGTGCGCCTTTTCAAAGCACTCGATCCATCCTTCAAGGCCGCTCTGTGCTCGTTGAGGAACGAAGTCTTCATCCTCCGCAGCAGAGGAGAGAAAGTACACGTCGCGAAAACGATAGTCTGAAACAAACAGCGGATTTGCACGGTCAAGCAGAGTCTTCATCTGTCCACTCATTTCGTAATAATAGATCGGTGTGGCGAAGACCAACACATCGGCGTGTTCCATCTTGGGAACGATTTCATTCATGTCGTCCTTGATAACACATTTACCGGTCTTCTGGCAGGCGAAGCAGCCAAGACAGAAACGCATGTCCTTTCCGCGGAGGCTAATCACTTCAATGTCGTTTCCGCTTTCTGCAGCTCCCTTGGCAAACGCATTGGCCAGCGCCTCAGAGTTGCTGTTTCTGCGTGGGCTGGTGGATATGATCACGATTCTTTTACTCATCATATGCTCCTCATTTGAAAACAAAGATAATCCAGTCGGTCTATACATCTCTGGCTTTCATGCAGCTTTTGGAGCTGCTTCTTACGACTTGCGGCTATGATTTTTTCCGCCGCTTTTATATCCCCGAAGCGAATGCAGGTGAGTATGGATTCCGTTTCATCCCTGCTGCAGCCCGCATCCGTGAGGTTCTCTCTGATCTCGTTCTCGCTCGGCATAGCTGCCCTTTTCATTTCATATAGGTCTCAAAGAAGCTTTCAATCTTATCGAATGGGATCGCATTTTTGCCGCCCCCATCATAAAGGTCGGTGTGAGACGCACCGGGGATGATATAAAGCTCCTTGTTGTCCGCGTACTTGCTGTCCTTCACCATATCGGCGTAAGCGTCACGGCTCATATAACAGGAATGCGCCTTGTCGCCATGGATCATCAGCACGGCGCTGCGGATCTCTTTGGAATAGGTAAAGAGCCTTGTGTTCATCAGCGAGGTGTTCGTGTTGACCGTCCAGCCGTCGTTGGAGTTCAGAGACCGGGGGTGATATCCGCGCGGAGTCTTGTAATAGTCGTAATAGTCCTTCACAAAGTAAGGAGCATCTTCCGGAAGCGGATCGACTACGCCGCCCTGCCTGGCGTAATCGCCGCTGAGATAGTCCCTCGTCCGCTGGGCGTTGACAGCGAGCCGCATCTGATGCCGGGCTTCCTCGTTGTCCGCCGCATCAAAGTAACCGTTGCCGGCAACACGAGACATGTCGTACATGGTGGAGGTCACCGTAGCCTTAATTCTGGTATCGACACAAGCTGTCTGCAGTGCCATGCCGCCCCAGCCGCATATACCGATGATTCCGATGCGCTCGGGATCGACATTCTTCTGCACACACAGAAAATCCACCGCAGCCTGGAAGTCTTCTACATCGATATCCGGGGAGTGCATGGCTCTGGGATACCCGCCGGACTCACCGGTAAAAGAGGGGTCGAACGCGATGGCAAGAAAACCGCGTTTCGCCATTTCCTGCGCATACAGGCCGGAGGACTGCTCCTTGCAGGCACCGAACGGACCTGACACAGCGATTGCGGGGAGTTTTCTGTTCGCATTCTTCGGAACATACATATCTGCCGCCAGCGTGATGCCGAAGTGATTGACAAATGTCACCTTGCTATGAACAACCGCTTCGCTTTTGGGGAACACTTTATCCCATTTCTGGGTGAGGATCAATTCTTCTGCTTTTATCACTGCAAGCCATTCCTTCCTATCTTGTAAAGTTTTGTTTGACGCATTTATTATATTCAAAAGCCCTGATATATTCAAATACTTGTTTTCTATGCCCTCCTATGCTAAAATTGGATAGGAATAGCTGCAAAGGGGGTGTTTCTATGGATATCCGGACCATGCAGTATTACCTGGCTGTTGTACGGGAAGGAACGATTTCCGGCGCAGCGGAATCACTGCACGTTGCACAGCCTTCACTGTCAAGGCAGATGAAGGAACTGGAGGAAGATCTCGGCGTGTCTCTTTTTGAACGCGGGAACCGCAGGATCACGCTGACAGAAGAAGGTATGATCCTGCGACGCCGAGCCGAGGAGATGCTGCGCCTTATGCAGTTGACCGAGGCAGAGCTTACGCAGGCAAAGGACCGAATCACCGGGGAGGTCAACATCGGTGCCGGGGAATCCCATGCCTTTCACTTTCTTTCCAGCGTTGCCGCCCAGATCGCACAAGAGCACCCAGAAGTGCGTTTTCATGTCGTCAGCGGGGATACCCGGGATCTGATGGAGCAGCTCAACAACGGGCTTCTTGATTTTGCGCTGATCTTCAGTGAGGTGGATCGTTCACAGTATCACAGCCTGACGCTGCCCCAGGAGGATCGTTTTGGCGTGCTGATGCGCCGGGACAGCGAACTGGCGGAACGGAATGTTATCACGCTGGCAGATCTGGAAGACAAGCCGTTGATTATTTCCCGTGCATCCGGAGAGATGATCCATGCTCTTATGGGAAGGCAGCCGCACATTGCGGCAACCTACAACCTAATCTATAACGCTTCTCTGCTGGTGGAGGATGGGTTGGGTTATGCTTTGGGTTTTGATAAACTCATTAACGTGGATGGAGACAGCTCTCTCTGTTTTCGTCCGCTTTCCCCGGCTGTTGCAGTCACAGGCACGCTGATATGGAAACGCTATCAGGTCCTTTCACCTGCGGTAAGGCTTTTTGCAGAAACGCTTCGTAGCAATATATATTCTCCTGAATAATTATTTATTGGTTTAGCAAAGCTGTAATACCACCACAACGCCCAATTTGATGTATTCCGCGAAAAAAGAGGACGCAAGGTGGTTTTCATAATCTGCACCCACCTTGCACCCACCTCCGCTTGGAGGTAAGAAACGCCGATTTGTATGATTTCCGGTGTCCTAACGCACAAAATACAGTCCATCCATTCAGTTGGGCTGTGTTTTTTCTTGAACTGAAAAATGGTTTTTGGTATATTAATAATGATCCGGGACGTTTGTATCTGATAAAGTGATTCTGCGCGATACCGCGGGACTTTTCCCATAAAGGGTTTGATCTCACGGCATTCCTCGCAGCATACTGACCGGCAGTCTGAACAGACTTGCCTAGCAATGGAAAAGGATATGGAATTGCAGGAAATCCAGAGGGCAATATGTGCGGAGATCTGTCGCCGTGACGGGATCAAGGCACGGGAAATTGCCCGCGTATTAAATCTGGATCACCAAACCGTCAATCATGTACTGTACAGCTCTCCTCTGATGAAGGAACTTTGCTGGCAGGATCGGGAATACTGCTGGCA
>JAFSLL010000125.1 GCA_017448455.1 Oscillospiraceae bacterium
GATAATAGCTTCTTCATGATGCTTTCCTCCATATCTTTATTTCGTTTTGCGCTTCCCGTGTCTGTGGCTGGATTGGAAATCATCGATGATAAAGCAAAATCCGAACCCATCTCCGATTGAGAAGATGTGGTTCGGATTATCTTGCTTTGGTGGAGAGTGGCGGACTCGAACCGTCGACCTTCCGCGTGTGAGGCGGACGCTCTAACCAGCTGAGCTAACCCTCCAGCGCCCACCTACTATATCATATTCCCTGATTGAATTCAAGAACTTTTTTCTTCTCTCCTCAGCGCTGAGAATCCGAGCCAAGCCAGCCTTTGCGCGCCGTGTTATAGCCGGAAAACACACTGCCGTGCTGATCCCGGTTCAGCTTCCACTGGTACGGGGTTGTGTTGAGAAACTTCTTGAAATTCCGTGTAAAGGTCGAAGCGGAAGGAAAACCGCACTTCAGTGCGACAATGTCCATGGAGCAGTCCTGATGACTCAGAATCTCACAGGACTTCTGGATGCGAATCAGGTTTACATAATCCATCGGAGGCATATCCATATAGGACTCGAAGACTCTGCGAAAGTGAACTTCACTCAAGCCGCACTGGAATGCCAGATCCGCTACACGAAGGTTTTCGGCGTAATGCGCTTCCACATAGCGAAGCGCGGGCAGGATCTGGGGCAGAACATTGGGATCCGGCTGAGCTTCCCACGGCGTCTGGGTGTCTCTTCCTTCCTGGATCCGAAGCAGCTCAAAGAGCAGCGTGCGGATCAGATAACTGACGGTTTCCCGGTAATAGGGCGCTTTCTTCTGCAGCTCTTCCAGAATCCGGTTTATCAGCTGTCCCAGGGCAGGATACTCCCTGACGGGGAAGAGATCCGCACAGCGATTCAAAAGCGCAAGTTTTCTGGAATAGAGTTTCGGATTGTTGGGGAACATCTCTCTCATCAGCTGCGCAGGGTCAAAATACAGATACTCCCAGCAGTTTATATCTTCACTTACTCTGCAGTGAGGATAGTTCGGAGGAATCACGGAGACTGTCTCTGCCCAGTAGTTTGCCGTCTTCTCTCCCAGATACAGTGTTCCCTCCCCCTGCCGGCAAATGCCCAGTTCGAATAAATTGTGAAAGTGCAGGCTCTTCGTCTGATCGCCGCTTCCGTATTTCCCGGCCCAACGCTCTCCCATCAGCGCCAGAACACATTCACCGCGTGGGATGTCATAGAAACGAAACTCTATTTTCTCACGCTTTTTTCTACCCAAGACGATAATCCTCCATTTCCGGCAATGTTCCTGAGCATATTTCAGAGCTTTGCCTTCTTTACTGTTTCAGATTTTAACACACAAGTTCTGCTGATTCCATCATAACGTATTTATGAGATAATTTACAGACGCTTTCTTTCATAAAACAGGCATTAATAATCAGGCAAATCATTGTCACACCCTGAGCATCCAGCCGCCCGGCTTCGCCGGAAATGCAAAAAACGAAGAGCGAATCACAGTGATTCTGTAATTTTCTCTTCGTTCTTTCATTATACCGTATTTTATTCTTTTTTCTCGTGCATACCGTGCTGCCGTTCCCAGCGTCTGCGCTGTCGGACACGGATGGCTTCTTCCGCACGGTCTTTGAACTCCGGCCAGTATTCGTCCTCCAGCTTTTCCTTCCCGTAGACCAGGAAGCGGTAGATCTCCACAATCGCAACGATTGCGGGAAGAATCAGGAGAACCGTAGCCAGGAAGGTCCAGAGTCCCGCCCAGTCCTCCACCATGCGCGCGGCATTTTCCCAGTAGGGAAAAATGACGCCGGTGTTCTGGGTACTGCGCATCCCGTACTTCAGAATGACATCCATGCGTCTGCCATATTCAAAACGTGTCGTGTTGCAGACGATTTCGCCCTGACCGATGGGGAACTTCTCCCGCGCGACGTTCACCGCAAAATCCTTGACCGGCTGGGCAAGTACGAACTCATAACAGCTGATGCCGGCACTCTCTTCCAGCAGCGTATAGGCATCATAGCTCATAAAGAGTCCCAGCCCGGCTGTATAGGCTTTGCGGCTGGCGAAATCCGTTTCGCGCTCGATGACGCCCGCAACCATGAAGGGCACCCCGTTCAGTTTGACCGTCATCCCTGTCAGGTCTGTTCCGCCGAAAAGCAGCCAGGCGAGTTCTTCATCCAGCAGTACGCGGTCCTGCATCAGGTCAGACTGCCGGAGATAATCGCCGCTGATCAGGCGAATCGGATGAAAATCGAAAAAGCTGCCGCCGACCGCGATGACCGCCGCGTCGCCTTTGCCGGTTTCCCCTACAGCAACAACCTTGCCGGTGGTGCTCCAGCAATCCAGCATCAGCTGTTCGTCTCCCGCCACGTCCACAGAGGCTTCCCTGAGTTTCGTCATGGCGGCATTCCGGAAACTCTGAACCGCATTCAGGCCGATTTTCGCGTCGGCAGGCAGATAGCAGGAAACCTGACTGAATTCCGTCTCACTCTCGCCCTGCCAGCGCTCAGCCTCCTGCTGGGTATAGAGAATCCCGCTGAGGTGCCGGGCGATCAGAAACAGGATGCCGGAGGTAAGCAGCATTACAAGGCAGACGACCAGAAGAACGCGCTGTCTCCGGCTCAGCTTCGATAAAAGCTTTCCTTTCATTTTGTATCAGCTGTTCGCGAGGCGGACCATATCGCCGCTCTTGATCGGCGCGGTACTGGTTGTGATGACGTAGTCCCCGTTAGAGAGTTCCGCCGTTACGGCAGAGCTGGTATCATCGCTGGCAAGAATCTCCACCGGTATGCGGCGCGCGATGTAGCGGTTGCCGAGCGGGGAGCTCTTCGCATCGACCCGGAGGACAAAGCTGCCGTTGGCATCGCTGCGAATCGCACTGCTGGGGATAATAATGTCATAGGTCGCGCTCTTCTGGCCGACCGAGATGGTCAGCTCAGAGCCCGCCGTGACATTGCCGTCCAGATCGAAGGTCAGCAGCTTGCTGGTCTGCGGGTTCTTCGGATCAATCTTGATGCTGTTGAGGGTGGCCTTGATCTCATTCCCCCAATAGAAGTTGGAGACCGTGGCCGTGTCGCCGATGCGCAGACGGTTCGCCTGCTCATTGGTCACGGAGAAGGACATGGTGTAGCCCATATCCGGTACTTCGATGATGCAGAGAACATCATCCTTCTTCTTGGTATCGCCGGCAGTCGCCTCTACCGACTGTACCGTGCCGGAGACCTTCGCAACAATGGTCTTATCCTCGCCGCCGAGCAGATCCTCCAGCTTCTTTTTGGCAATCTCGATATCTTCACTGATTTCCTGCAATGAAACATAGGAGGAATAGGCGCTGCGGGCATCCGCATTCTTGCTGGCTTCCAGACTCTCCTTGGCGGTAAGATAGGCATCTTCTGCAGTTTCGCGGGCCTTCTTTGCTGCTTTATATGCATCACTCTCTGCTGTCCCGTTGGTTTCCAAAATGGTTTCATAAATGGTCTTCCATTTCTCCACTTCTAAAACCGCTGCATCATACGCATCCCTGCTGACAGCATCCAGCGCTTCTTTTGCCTTCTTCACTTCTTCATTGTTTTCCGCTGCATCAATTTTCGCACGTAATTCCGCAATCTCTGCATCGTGCTCAGAAGATGCAGATCCTGCCTGTGCCTTAGCATTTTCCAAGTCTGTCTGAAGATTACTCAATTCTGTCTGCAGACTGGTAAGAGTATCTGTTTTTGTGCTCAAATCATTGTTGAGAGCATTTAAATCTGTATTGTACTGACTCGTCGGATCTTCTATTTGCTTTATTTTATCAAGAACCTCATCAAGCTGAGCATTTAAATTCTGCTTTGTAGCTTCATCCAGAGCAACGTTAATATCATTTGCCAAGCGATCTCGCTCTGTTTTCAAATCTTCCAAAGCGCCAAAATCTTCTATAAACTGATCCACTGCAGCCTGTGCTTCTGTAACTACCTGCTGCTGTGCATCTACTTCGGCCTGTTTCTCCGTAACTTTCTGCTCTAACTCTGCTACTTCCTTATTGTACTCTTCCGCATCTGATTCCGCATCTGCAATCAGTTCGGCAATTTTATCTTCCCACTCTTTAATCTGTTCCTCACTGGCAACATTTTTTTTGGCATCTTCCAGCGCAGCTGTCTTTTGTGCCAGCTCCGTTTCATAGAGTTCCTTTGCTGTATCTCTCTTTAATTCTGCTGCTGCGAGGGAATTCTGAGCATCTATTCTCTGTGTATCATAATCTGCTGCTTTCTCTGCTGCTTTTTTTGCGATTTCTTCCGCTTTCTTTGCCTCATCAAAAGCTTCCTTCAGCTTCTTCAGCTGGCGTTCTTCGGTGGTGTAGTCGCTGTAGGGCATGCTGGCGGCGCTGCGGTTATAGCTGGCCTGCAGGGAACGGAGCTCCTTTTCGGCCGCTTCGATCTCTTCGCTGCTTCCCTCACCGAGCGTAAAGAGCACATCGCCCGTCTCAACCTGCTGTCCGGCTTTCACCAGCACGCTGCGGATCACGCGCGTGGACTCGGCCTTGACCTCGTGGTTGCCGTTGGCAACCACAGTGCCGGTTCCGCGCACGCGCGCCGTGACGCTGCCGCTGTTGACCATCTGGGTAGCCACCTCCGGAAGGCTGTGGTTCATGATGGTATTGGAGAAGAAGGTGAGCACCAGCAGCACCGCCAGGAAAATAATGGCAGCGTTCTTAACCCACTCTCTGTTTTTCGGTTTCTCATTCATAGGGATAATACTCCTTTATCTGTGCTGCTCCGGCTCAGCCTTTTACACTGCCGGAGTTGGCGATGCCTTCCACCAGGTACTCCTCACCGTGCAGGAAGAGGAGCAGGGAGGGAATCATATAGACCGTCGCCATCGCGAAGGCCAGGCCGATCTCCCCCGCGTTAATCTGCGAGAGGAAGACGGAAAGGGGCTGCGCGTCCGCGTCCTGCAGGAGGATAAGCGGCTGCTCGACCATGTTCCAGTAATCGATAAACACCAGGATGGCGATCGAATAGAGCGCCGACCGGCATTCCGGCAGGCAGATTTTCGTAAAGATGTCCCACTCCCCCGCGCCGTCAACCTTGGCAGCCTCGATCAGGGAATAGGGAATGCGCCGCATGAACTTTGTCAGCAGAAAGACGGAAAACGGCGCAAAAATGCCGGGGAGAATAATGCTCCAGCGGGTATTCAGAATGCCAAGCCAGCTGCTGACCAGATAGTTCGGAACCAGGGTTACCTGATAGGGCATCAGCATCAGAATGACATAGAAGAAAAAGATGCCGCTGCGGATCTTTCCGCGCCAGCGGGTAAAACTGTAAGCTGCCACCGACGCGACAGCAACCTGAAAAATCACAATCGGGACAACCAGAAGAATGCTGTTCCAGAGCTTCAGGAGATACTCCGGTGACTTGATCAGGCCGGAGATATACTGCTCCAGCGTGACTCTGTCCGGGATAAACTTGAGGTTGACCGTCTTGGAGACATAGCCGCCTGTCGTGGTGGAGAAGATCATGCCGTAGTTGGAGTTGATCTCCGCCTCGGACATGAAGGAATTCGTAATCGTGAGGACCGTCGGCAGCAGGAACGCCACCGCGAATATCAGGCAGAGCAGGAAAGTCACCCCACGGGAAAAGTAGCGTTTCTTCTTCATCCTTCCACATCCTTTCCAAACCAGTCCTCGATGCGGAAGAGCAGGGCGATCAGCACCACCATGACCAGCGCCATCACAACCGCCGCAGCAGAGAGCTTCTGGTAGTCGAGCGAGCGGAAGGTGTTGTTCATAAAGTGCTGCAGCATATAGAGATGCTCATAGGGATAGTCCCCCGTAAGCAGATAAACCTCGCGGAAAACCTTGAAGGAGTTGATGAGAGAGAGAATGGTGACAAACAGCACCGTCGGAGAGAGGTAGCGAAGCTTGATCTCAAAGAACTTATAGGTCTCCGAGGCGCCCTCGACGTCCGCAACCTCCAGCAGTTCCTTCGGGATGTTGGAAAGCCCGGCCATGAACAGAATCATGTTATAGCCGAGGTTCTTCCACAGGAACAGAACCAGAATCACGATCTGACAGTAATCGCTCTGCAGCCAGTCAATCCTCGCCCTGCCAAAGAGCAGCAGAAACTCGTTAATGGTGCCGTTGTTGTTGAACAGGACCTGCCAGATCAGCACCACGGAGGCCACCGGCACCATCATCGGGCTCAGGAAGAAGGTGCGGAACTGACTCTTGAGCGGGATGCGCGCCTCCAGCAGCAATGCCATCACAATTGCCAGTACGACGGCAAGCGGCACCGCGATGACAGAGAACTGCAGGGTGTTCTTTGCCGCCAGCAGGAAAGCGGAGTTGTGAAAGAGCTTAACAAAGTTATCCAGAAAGACGAAGCGCTGTGTGCCGATCCCGTCGATCAGAGAATAATAGACCACCACGCAAAACGGGAGAATGAAGAAAACGCCGACCCCCAGCAGGCTGGGTGAGAGGAAGCAGAGGCTGCGCCCGAAATCCTTCAGATGCTCCCGGCGTCGCTCCTGCCGACGGCTTCTGTCCTCTTCGGTCATGTGGTTTTGCCTCTTTTGCTTCATTATTTGTTTCCTTTTTGCTATTATTTGGATAAATTGCGTAACTTTTTTCGCGCTTTTATTGTGCACAGTATACACCATGTCTCCTTTATCTTCAAGCAATTTTTCAAACTTAATACTTCTTTAATGAATCCTGATCATGAAAAAACGGAAAGCGGCCCGTCTGTCCGTCTTTCCGTTTTCGGTGTTCTTTATTCTGTTATGGGATCAGGGCAGCATAGCAAGGATCGCTTCAGAGATGCCGGTCGGATTTTCCGTATATATGCTCTCCGCTGCTGTGCGGAACAGGGTGAGATCGGGGCTGGTGAGTTCCATTGTCCCGGCAAGCTCTGCGAGGAGGCTCTCCGTCTTTTCTCTGCTCAAGGCACGGTTTGCCTCCGCTGAGGCAGCAGCCTCTTCCGTCAGGACAAGCCGCTCTTCGGAGCTCAGACAGTTCCATGCCTGTTCGGAAACAGCAAGACAAAGGGCAGAATAGCGGTGATTGGTGACTGCCAGATAAGTCTGCACCTCATAGAGACGGTTTCGGCAGATTTCCGCGATGGTGTTTTCCTGTCCGTCACAGGAGCCGAGCATCAGTTCGGGATAAAGTTCACTCATCCGAAGCGGCCTGGGGTTGGCGCCGAACGCAAGCAGCAGCTTCTCTGTCAGGCTGTCTCCGATCGGGCAGCTTACCGTGAGCCCCTCCAGATCCGCCGGCGTCATGATCGGCCTGACGGAATTGGTCATGCAGTGAAAGCCGCCGTCATAGTGCGCCAGGACACGAATCCCCTTCTCCAGCAGCTTCTCCTCTGCCGCAGACTCCGCCGGTCCATCCAGAAATGCCCAGGCATCTTCGTAATCCGCGAAAAGGAAAGGCAGCGCCGAAACACCCATATCCGGTTCTGCCGCACAGAAGGCAGCGGCATCCGCAATCACGATATCTGCCTGCCCCTCGCCTTTCACAATAGAGAGGATGAGCTCTTCATCCTCCCCGAGCAGGCTGGCGGCATTGACCTGAATCTGAATCTGCCCGCCGGTCCGTTCCCCGACTGCTTCCGCAAATGCCCTGGCCGAGACGGTGCAGGGATCCTCGTCACCGGTTGAAACAGCCAGCTTCAGGACAAGGGGCTCGTGCGTTTGCAAAGCACGCTGTCCGGACACGTCAACCGTCGCTTTTTCAGCCGGTTCCTCCGGCGGCGGATCCGTCATCGCGGCAGCGCAGCCGGAAAGGGCAACCAGCAGGCACAGAAGCAGAAGCAGCGCCGCTGCTCTTCTCATTCGTCTTTTCCTTCGGCGTCTACGCTTGAGATAAAGCGGAGGAAGGCAGCCCTCCCTGTCTCATTCCTCTTGAACACACCGGCATCCTCCAGCACGCGGGCAAAGACCGCGCCGACCTCTTCCTGGAGGGCCGCTTCCGCGTTCTCTTCCGTCACACTGCGGCGGGACAGGATTTCTTCCGCCCAGTCGGCATGGGAAGCGGTCTGTTCGTCCGCGCGCAGATCAAGCCCTTTCAGCATCGCCTCTTTGACCGCATCCAGCTCTGTCAGCAGACGCGCGGGCAAGACCGCAAGACCCATGACCTCGATGAGACCAATGTTTTCCTTTTTAATATGGTGCAGCTCCTGATGCGGATGATAAACGCCAAGCGGGAACTGATCCGTGGTGATGTTGTTGCGCAGAACCAGATCCAGTTCATAGTCGCCTCCGCGGCGGCGGGCAATCGGCGTGATGGTATTGTGGGGCACGCCCTCGGTCTCCGCAAAGACGAAGACGCTCTCATCACTGTAGCCGCGCCAGTGTTTCAGTACGCGCTCCGCCAGGTCGAGTACCTGTTCCGGATCATGAGAACGCAGACGCAGAACCGACATCGGCCAGCGGACGATCCCCGCTTCCACGTCCGGGAAATCACGGAAGGACACTTCCCGCTCCACTGGCGCTTTGGCCATGGCAAATTCATAGTGTCCGCCCTGGAAGTGGTCGTGACTGAGGATGGAGCCGCCGACAATCGGGAGGTCCGCATTGGAGCCGACAAAGTAGTGCGGGAACTGTTCCAGGAAGCTGAACAGTTTGGCGAAAGCCGCCCGGTCAATCTTCATCGGAACATGCCGGCTGTTGAAAACAATGCAGTGCTCGTTGTAGTAGACATAGGGGGAATACTGGAAGAACCAGTCCTCACCGGCGATGCGGATGGGGACGGGACGATGGTTGGAACGGCCGGGATGGTTCAGGCGGCCTGCATAGCCCTCGTTCTCCGCGCAGAGCTGGCACTTCGGATAATCACTCTGCGGCATCAGTCTGGCGGCCGCGATCGCGCGCGGATCCTTTTCCGGTTTGGAGAGATTGATGGTAATATCCAGCGGACCGTACTCGCAGTTATAAACCCATTTCCGGTCACGGGCGATGCGGTCACGGCGGATATAGTTGGTGTCGTTGCTGAAGGCATAGAACCAGTCCGTCGCGGTCTGCGGTCCTTCCGCATACAGCGCCCAGAAGTTCCGCCTGACTTCATGCGGGTAAGGCGTTACAGCATCCATCAGCAGGCTGTCGAAAAGGTCCCGGCTGACCACGCCGTCGGAGATCAGGCCGCGCTCCACGGCGGAATCGGTCAAAACCTCCAGAATGGAAGCAAGGTCTCCTTCCATGGCTGTGAGCTCCCCGTCCGGGGCATCCAGCTGCATCATCTGCAGCAGGCGGTTAAAACAGTAGGTTCGATCCGCGGCTTCTGTCAGGCCACGGGCTTCCGCGTAATCGAGCAGGCCGCAGATTGCGGCTGTGACGGTCTGTTTCATCAGAGCACCTCCAGTAAAATCCCGCCGACCGGGCGGACTGCCAACACATGGCAGCTTTCTTTTCCAAGCAGACGGTTCATTTCCGCACAGAATGCTTCCTGCTTTTCAAGGGGGACAAAAGCCTGAATCGTTCCGGCAAAGCCACCGCCGTGCACACGGCATGCGCCTTCCCCGTTCAGGAGCCGTTCCGCGCAGGCAAGGGTATAAGAGAGCGCCTGCTGATTCGCAGCACCTGTGGGGATGATATTCTGCAGCAGCAGCTGGGAGGAACGGCCGGATTCCCGCACCACCCGGAGATAAGCGTCTATGTCTCCGCGCTTGAGCGCGTCCCTTGCGCGCAGCACACGGCGGTTTTCATCATAAATATGCATCGCGCGCAGAACGGCACGATCGCCCGCCTTTCCGCGAACGGCTGGGAGCTGGGCATAAAAATCCTTTTCATCCACTTCGCGCAAAACCCGCTTGCCGAAATAAGCACAGACTTCCGCAAGCTCCCGGGGGATGGCGGCGTAATCAGAAGTCAGATCCGCGTGATCCGCCCCACAGTCAACGACACAGAGGGCATAGCCATGTTCTGCAAAATCAAAGGGAATCCGCTCCGACTCGACTTCCCGACCGGGCGCAAAATCCATAAAGACGATGCCGCCGGAGGCGGAAGCCGCCTGATCCAGCAGGCCGCAGGGCTTTCCGAAATAGCGGTTTTCGGCATGCTGGCCGATTTTGGCTAGCTCCATTGCCGGAAGATCCGCTTCGGTCAGGTAATTCTCGATGGTTGCCAGCAGAATCTCAAACGCGGCTGAGGAAGACAGCCCGCTTCCCGACAGGACCGTCGAGCAGACGCAGGCATCAAATCCCTTCGGCTGAAAGCCGCGCGAGGCAAAGCCTGCCGTGACGCCCCGGATCAGTGCGGTCGTTGTCCCCTCTTCTTCCTTCACCGGCTCTGTATCTTCCAATAACACCGTGCACATCGGGTACCCCTCAGAGAGGAGCCGTACAAGACCGTCCTCCCGCGGGCGGATTGCCGCGACAGTCTCCATGTTCACGGACGCCCCCAGCACCATTCCGCCCTGGTGGTCGGTATGGTTGCCGCAGAGTTCCGTGCGGCCGGGCGCTGAAAAAAGCAGTGCCGGCTTCTCCCCATAGACACTGCTGAATTGTTCCTTCAGTTCTTCATACATATCGAATTCTCCCTGTATTTGAAGGTATTTCAGGATCTCCCGCAAGCATACCATAGCTTCTCCCTTTCGGTCAAGCGGAACTTGCTATCCGCGCCGGAATATGATAAACTATCGACAATCAGAGAAAGGAGGGCTTTGCATGCCTGATTTTAACGGCTTCAAGGGCCGGGGCTTCCAGAGCGGAGACGTGCATAACGGGAATTTCCGGGATGTCAGCGGAGATGAAGGCGGGAACTCCGCCCCGAGGTCTTCCCGGCCGAAGGCAAACCGCCCGGACATGAAGAAAACTGTCCGGAGGGTGCTGCTGATCATCGTTCTTGTACTTCTCGTCAACCTGGTACTCGGCTCCTTCTATAATGTCAGCGAACAGGAAAATGCCGTTGTCACCATGTTCGGCAATGTTATCCGCACGGATACCGCTGGACTGTACTTCAAGATTCCGGTCATCCAGCAGGTACACATGGTGGATATCACCACGCACGGCACCGGGATCGGGTATTCCGTCGGCTCGGGCGGTCAGAACATCACCAACACCTTTGACGGGATTATGATCACCAAGGACTTTAACCTGATCAACATTGATTTCTATCTGGAATATAAGGTCAGCGACCC
The DNA here is from genome assembly GCA_017448455.1 of Oscillospiraceae bacterium. GTDB lineage: Bacteria > Bacillota > Clostridia > Oscillospirales > Oscillospiraceae > Limivicinus. Next base: position 11,090 of record JAFSLL010000125.1, read on the forward strand.
GGTAGCCTACCTGTACAACTCCCACCAGCCGGAGCAGATTCTCCACAACATCGCGCTCGCCAGCATCCGCAGCACCGTGATCGACTATACGGTGGACGAAGCCATGACAACCGGCAAGAGCGCCATTCAGGCGGATGTCAAGGACAAGATGGTCAAGGAGCTCCAGAACCAGAACATCGGTATTCAGGTTGTCAACATCACCATCCAGGACGCCGAGCCGCCTACACAGGAGATTATTCTGGCCTTCAAGGAAGTGGAGACCGCCAAGCAGTCCGCGGAGACCAAGATCAACCAGGCCAGGAAATATGCCAATGAGCAGCTTCCGGCTGCCGAGGCGGAGGTGGACCGCATTATTCAGAACGCGGAGGCGCAGAAGGCTGTCCGCGTTGCGGAAGCGCAGGGTCAGGTGGCGCTCTTCAACGCCATGTATGATCAGTATATCCAGAACCCGCTGATCACCAAGCAGCGTATGTTCTACGAGGCGCTCGAGAGCATCATGCCGGATCTCAAGGTCATCATCACCGACGGAAGCACCCAGACCATGCTGCCTGTGGAGAGCTTCGCAAATCTGCCGCAGGCGGCAGAGGAGGGCTGAACATGAAAAACACAGTCGGAAAAGTGATCAGCATTCTGTTGATCCTGCTCATTCTGATTACGGCAACAAATACCCTCTACACCGTACAGCCGAAGCAGTATGTGGCGGTGCGGCAGTTCGGGCGCATTGTCAACATCGTAGACACGCCGGGACTCAAGGCCAAAATTCCCTTTATCCAGACCATCCAGCGCATCACGGCCGCTACCATCCTCTATGACATTCCCGCTTCAGACGTCATCACAAAGGACAAAAAGTCCATGATTTCGGACAACTATGTCCTCTGGCGCGTCACAGACCCCACGCTCTATATCCAGACGCTGAACGCCATTGAGGCGCGGGCCGCCGAGCGCATTGAGGCCGCCGTATACAACAGTCTGAAGAAGATCATCTCCTCCATGACGCAGGATGAGATCATCGCCGCGCGCGGCGAGCGCCTCACACAGCTCATTACGGATGACGCCAACGGAGACATCCGCGTTTACGGCATCGAAATCGTCCAGTCCCAGATCAAGGCGCTGGATCTCCCGGATGACAACAAAGCCGCTGTCTTCGCCCGCATGATCTCCGAACGCGAAAACATCGCCGCCGGCTACACCGCGGAGGGCGAGTCCGAGGCCAAAAAGATCCGCAACGAGACCGACCGTGAGGTCACTGTCATGACCGCCGACGTGGAGAAGGAGGCAGCCGGCATCCTCGCCGAGGGTGAAAGCCAGTACATGCAGATTCTGGCCGATGCCTACAACACCCCGGAAAAGGCGGAGTTTTATCACTTTGTCCGCTCTCTGGACGCGCTGAAAGCCTCCCTGGCAGGCGGGAACAAGACCGTCATTCTGGACAAGGACTCCGAACTCGCCCAGATTCTCTATGGCATGATCGACTGAACGGATCCCTGCTGCAACAGGCGGCTCCTTACACAGGAGCCGCCTGTTTTTTGACGTATCGGACCACATAATCGGCAAAGCGCCGTGTCGCGGGGCCCGCCTTGCTGCCCGCCGCAATGGCCATGCCGATGGTACGCTTTGCCTCCGGCACAAGCGGCAGCGTCAGAAGCCGGTCATGTCTGCCCTTCAGCAGCAGCTCCGGCATGATGCTCATCCCCAGGCCCTGCTCCACCATAGCGATGATGGCATAGTCGTCCTTCGTGTAGAAACGCACATTCGGCTGAACTCCCGCGGCTTCCAGCGCCCGCCTCGCGTCGTGGTCTGAGCTCTCCAGAAGACTGATAAACGGCTCCGTCTCGCACTCAACCAGCGGGAACCGCGGATAGCTGCGAAAGCGGCTGTCCTCCGGCAGAATGGCAAGGAGCCGGTCTTCCATGAGCGCGACGCATTCACAGTCGACCGCGCAGGGAACACTGACAAAGCCGATGTCGATGCTGCCGTCCGAGAGCCACTGCTCCACATCGTGGTAGTCGCCGTTGAAAAGCCTGAACTCCACTTTGGGGTAATCCGCCTGAAACTCCTTCAGCACCCCCGGCAGCCAGTGAACCGCGACCGAAGTAAAGGCCCCGATCCGCACCGTTCCGGTATCCAGCCCCCGAATCGCCGCAGCGGTCTGCCCGAGCTGCTCGGCACTGCTGAGGAGAGCTCTCACCGCGGGCATCAGGCGCTCCCCTTCCGCCGTCAGTGAAACACCGCCTCGGCTGCGTTTCAGCAGAGGGAAGCCCAGCTCCTTCTCCAGGCTGTCAAGACTGTGGCTGACTGCCGACTGGGTACAGCCAAGCTGCCGCGCCGCAAGAGTAAGGCTCTCCTGCTCCACTACGGCGGCAAGCGCTTCATATTTCGCAAGCGTCACGGCTGAAAGCTCCTTTGCATGAAAAAAATTCATTTAAACATGAATAGAATTATCTTTGTTTCTATTATACAAATTATTTTTGTTTTTTCAAGTAAAATAACGGGGCTGTGCTCTTGAGCCGGAATTCATTTTCGGTATAATGCGTTTATGCTTTTCAAAAGCGAAACGCAGAGAGAGAAAGAGAGAGAGTTTTATGAGTTCATCCGGTATTTTTATTATTCTTGCCATCGTGATCTATCTTGTCGGTATGCTTTACATCGGCTACCGCCATTCCCGCGGCAACAACACCAGTGAGGACTTTTATCTCGGCGGGCGTCGCTTAGGCCCCATTGTGGCGGCCATGAGCACAGAAGCCTCGGATATGAGCGCCTATCTGCTGATGGGCGTGCCCGGTCTGGCGCTCTTCTGCGGTGTCGCGGAGGCAAGCTGGACAGCCATCGGCCTGGCAGCCGGCACCTACCTGAACTGGCTGTTTGTTGCAAAAAGGCTGCGCAGCTATTCCGCAAAGCTGGACGCCATCACCGTGCCGGACTTCCTCTCCCGTCGTTTCCGTGACAACACCAAGCTCATCGAGACCGTCGGCGCGCTGGTGATCATCATCTTCTTCGTTCCCTATACCGCTTCGGGCTTTGTTGCCTGCGGTAAGCTCTTCAACAGCATGTTTGGCTGGGCTTACCTGCCCACGATGATTGTCTCAGCGATTGTCATTGTTGCCTACTGCACCATGGGCGGCTTCATGGCAGCATCCATTACGAGTCTGATCCAGAGTCTGGTGATGACCTTCGCGCTGATCGTCGTTCTGCTGTTCGGCATCCATTCCGTCGGCGGCTGGGATGCCGTGGTTGCCAATGCCAAAACCGTTCCCGGTTATCTGAGCCTTTTCGCGAGCACCAACATTGTAGCTGCCTCCGCAGGCTCTTACGGCGGCATCGCCATTCTCTCCACGCTTGCCTGGGGCCTCGGCTATTTCGGCATGCCGCACGTTCTGATCCACTTCATGGCTGCCAAGGATGAGAAGATGATCAAGACGAGCCGCCGCATCGCCACCGTCTGGGTTGTTGTCTCCCTGGGTGTTGCCGTAATCATCGGCATTGTCGGCTTCGGCATGGTCAACGCCGGCGTCATCAGCGGCTTTGCCAGCAGTTCCGAAGCGGAGTCCGTCATTGTCCGCGCCGCCGGCTTCATGAGCCAGAAGAATGTCTTCTTTGCCATTATCGCCGGCATCATCCTCGCCGGCATCCTTTCCGCCACCATGTCCACGGCGGATGTTCAGCTGCTGGCGGCCGCATCCGGCATTACCCAGAACCTGCTGAAGGACGTCTTCGGCCTGAAGCTGGATGACAGGAAAAACCTTCTTGTCGCCCGGCTCGGCGTTATCGCCATTGCTATCATCGCTCTGTTCTTCGCGATGAACCCCAACAGCTCCATCTTCCGCGTGGTCTCCTTTGCCTGGGCAGGCTTCGGTGCAACCTTCGGACCGGTCATGCTCTTCGCGCTGTTCTGGAAGCGCTGCAACAAGCAGGGCGCCATCGCGGGCATGATCTCCGGCGCGGTCATGATCTTTATCTGGAAGTTCCTGGTCCGCCCGCTTGGCGGCGCATGGGATATCTACGAGCTGCTGCCCGCCTTCATCGTCGCCAGCATCCTGATCATTGTCGTCAGCCTGGCCACCAAAGAGCCGGAAGCTGAAATCGTCAAGGAATTTGAAAGCGTCAACGCCGGCTGAGATACCAAACAGCATACGGAGACGGATGTCCGAAAGGATGTCCGTCTTCTTTTTTTGACAGCTGAGTATTCGGAATGATTGAAAATGCACATCTTCCTGTGTTATACTTGCGGCAATGCATTAGAAACCTCTGAAGGAGCATCGGATCATGGACAAACAGGAACTGAATCAAATTCTGCAGCAGGTTGCCGACGGAACACTGGCCCCCGAAGAAGCCGCGCTGAAGCTTAAAATGCGGCCGATCCAGGAGGTTGGAGAATACGCGAAGGTGGACATGCACCGCGGGATCCGCCAGGGCGTCCCCGAAGTCATCTACGGCGCCGGTAAAACCAGGGAGCATATCCTCGGGATTGCGAAAACAATGCTCGCCAACGGGCAGAAGACGGTTCTTGTCACCCGCATTGATGCGGAAACCGCCGCGTTTCTCGCGGGAGAACTCCCGGTCGACTATAACAAGCGCTCCCGTACCGGTCTCATCGGGGAGAAACCGGCTCCGACCGGCGTCGGGAAAATCGTGGTCGCCACCGGCGGCACCAGCGACATCCCTGTCGCGGAAGAAGCCGCCGTGACGGCGGAAGCGCTCGGCAACGAGGTGGTGCGCCTGTATGATGTCGGCGTCTCCGGCATTCACCGCCTCCTATCCCATATGGATGTCATCATGAGCGCCCGCTGC
>JAFSLL010000126.1 GCA_017448455.1 Oscillospiraceae bacterium
CTTTTCAAATGCGGCAAAAAGTCGTTCGCGTCTGTATTTATTCAGCAGATAATCCGGAATCTCCATGGAGCAAACCTCACTTTACGATTGCGATGATATCGGCGGCCGGGACGAACGAATCCTCCCAGTATCTGGCGTCGTAGGAATCCGCGGCGTTGTCGCCTAAGAAAAGATAGCAGCCGGAGGGAACAGTGATAGGACTGCCGTTGAGGATGCAGGCATCTCCCGGGCCGGCGGCGATGCGCTTGACCAGGGTGCGGCCTTCGTGGCGGAAGATCACGATATCTCCGGTGCGGAGTTCGCCGAAGATCCGGACGCCCAGGATCAGACTGCCTTGATGGATGGTCGGTTCCATGGATGCCGACGGCACGAAACCGAGATAGAAAAAGCAACGGAACAGGAGCAGGACCAGCATTGCGCAGAGGAGTGGGATCAGTATGGGGAGAAAGCGCTTGACAGGACGCCTTTTCATGCATTCACCAGCTGGATCGCGCGCTGCAGCTCCGGCTGGCGGCGCAGGTACTGTTTCGCTTTCGCCATCCAGGCGGTTACCAGGTTCGGAGCGGCGTGCATCTCCGCGCCGATCTCGCTGCAGCTGTAGCCCCTGGCGTGAAGCACCAGGGCGTCGATTCCTTTCTTTGTGGATGGGTTTGCCGCTTTCCTCGCTCTTGCGATCCCGTTTTGGACTTCCGCCTGCAAAATGATCTGCTCCAGCGGATCGGACACCGCGCCAAAGCCCGGCATGTCCAGGATCTTCAGTTCCGTTTCCTGACGCTTGGTCGCGTAGATCAGGGCGTCGCAGATTTCATTCCAGATCAGTCTGTAGGCGTAGGTTGAAAAGTTGCCGCCTCGGTCAGTCATGACCGCTTTGCATAGGCCGAGACAGCCGATCTGGAACAGGTCGTGAAAATCAAAGATCCCCATCTGATTGATCCCGCGGACCTTGTCCCGGATCACCTTCCCCACCAGACCCAGATTCTCCTCCACCCTCTGCCGCTGGACGGATGTCAGCTTCATGATGCTGCCGCACCTCCTTCCATGCGTGCGGGAAACCGACGCTGCTGGCCGGCCTTTCGCTGCTCCAGCAGCTTTTTGCTTTCCCGGATGACCTCCCTGCAGTAATACTCGCCGAGATGCCCGATGTGCGCCTCGGACGGCGGCGTGCAGAGCAGGTTGGAAAGCCACTGATATGCGGCGTCCTTGGTCATATAGCCGCTCAAATAGAGCTGGTTGAAATACTGATGCGCGGTCCGGCGCAGATCCCGCAGCTCCTTGTTGGCCAGGCTGCCCACAGGGATCTTCGTTCCGGCATGGACCCGCACATAGGCGTCGCACTTGGGATACTTGGAGCAGACATAGAGCATGGTGTCCAGATGGCTGGTCTTGTAGATGCCCTCCGCACTGCGGAAGATAACGGGCGCGCCGCAGTAGGGGCAGCGCATCTGGCTGGGCTGAAATCCTTTCTTTTTGTTTTGTTTATGATTCATGGTGGATACCTCCGATCGTGATGAAATAGCAAACCGGCCGGAAGGCATACAAAGCACAACCTCGCATACGGCAGCGTCCTGCCGCACGGTGTCATGTTTTGTTGTCTTCCGGCCGGGAAGGAAAGGGCCGCACCATTGTGGTCCCGCTCAATGCGCGTTTCCGTAACGATTCCGCAGCCCACTTGGCTGCGTCTGCCTCCGGGAGCTCTTCCGAAGAATCGAGAGCCTGGGTGCGTTCCCTTATCTGGCTATAATATAGCACGGGTTTCTTGATTTGTCAATACTAATAGCTATATAAATTTGCTAAAATTATTATTTTATTGCAATATGCTATATTTTGATGAAACAAACTCAGTCTGACAGAACTGAACTGTTAAAAATGCTCAATACTCTTCGTCATCTTCCTCATAGGCTTTTTCCCGTTTGCGCTTGAGAACAAATGAGGTGACCAGGAAGGCAACGCAGAGCACGGTGCCGCCGGCAAAGAGAATGATATGCTTGGTGGGGATTCTGTTATCCGCCTGAGGCGCGGGTTCGGCTGCTGCGGTGGGATCCGTTGCCGCTGCGGCCTCGGCGGACTCGGAAGCTTCGGAGCTTGGATCTCCCGTACTCTCCGTCGACGCGGGCGCCGAAGCGGCGGTTGTTTCCGGATCCAGCCGGATCAGCACATAGGCGCTGCTCCCGCCGATCTCCAGCTTCAGAATACCGTTTGCGTCGGCCACGACGGTTCCAGGATACATCCCGGCATCTGTCTTGAGAGAGAACTGGGCGCCGGCAAGCTCCGCGCCGAGGTGGATCTCCAGCTGCTCCGGCTGCAGCACCTGCAGCTCGTTGCCTTCGGTTCCCTCTTTGGCAGAGGCAGGGAAAATGAGGCAGGAAATAAGAACGATGCAGGTCAGCATCAGGGGAAGAATTCTTTTCATTTGGATCATCCGTCCTTTCAGTCATTATTACGTTCGCAGTACACAACCAGCCGATAGCGGCCGCCGGTACCGTAGGGATGGCAGGTCAGAAGGGTCAGCAGATCGCGGCCCTCCTGGATCAGGATCTTGTCCACGTCTGTGGGGTTGATGATTTTCATGTCTGCGACAGTGTAATGGAGCTCATCCCAGAGGTTTGTCAGCTCGATCTCGTCCCCGACCTGGAGGTTGGACAGATACCGAAAGAAGATCGCACCGGTCCACCCGCAGTGGCCGGCAATGACGCAATTGGTATTGGGGCCGCCGATCGGCATACTGGTTTGGCTGAGCTGGGCCGCGCCGCGGTTCATATGATCGGCGGTCGCGCCAAGGAAAACCGGGAGCTCCAGCTCCAGCCGGTCGATGCGGATTACCGCCACGGCCTCGCCCTCCAGCCCATACTGAGACAGGTCGAAGACCTCCTGCTGGTAGGACCAGGGGTCAGAAAGACTCTCCTGCCCGGTCTCGTAGAGAAATCGATTATGCGCCACCATGGCCTGGTACAATTCGCTGAAGGGACGTTCCGGATCCGGCGTTTCCCCAGACTGAGGCGGAATTGATGTCGGGTCGACATGTCGCGCGCGGTTTCCAGACGGATCCGCCTCCCGGGAGGCCTCCCGGTAGAAGATCTGCACCTCTTCCGAGACGCCAATGTCCGTTCGCACCTGGTTCAGCTTCGGATAGAAGGCAACCATCAGACCGAGAAGGAGCGACAAGGCCGCGTTGATCAGCAAAAGCTTACGTTTCATGGCGCCGCCTCCGTCTCCGCAGAATAAGGAAAGTCAGTATGACAGCAGCGAAGGTCAGCAGACCGCCCAGCCCTAGGAGCAAGCCTTTGAGATACTGCCGCATCCAGACCGATTCGGTTTCCGGGAGCGGTTCCTCTTTGGCTGATATCTCCTCAGCTGCTTCATATGGGATCCGCAAACCACGCACCAGCAGCCGATGCGAGTTGACGCCATATGGGGTACAGGTGATGAGCGTACAGAGGTCCTGCCCCTCCACCTCGCAGAGCAGGGAGGTTTCATAGGGGGCCACGGTGTTGATCGCGTCGACCTGGTAGGCCAGCACCTGATCCAGGACATGCAGGTAGAACACATCTCCTATCTCCATCTGCTCCAGATCGGTAAACAGCCGCTGATTGCTCATGCCGGTATGACCGGTGAGGACGCAGTGGGTGCCCTCACCGCCCACCGGGAGTGAGGATCCCAGCAGATGCCCGACGCCGCGCTCCAGTGTCGCGCCTTCTGTGCCGTGATAGATGGGCAGGTACACGCTGATCTTGGGCACCTCCACATAGCCCATGACGCCGTTGCCCTTGAGGTTCAGCAGCTCCTGGTAAGATTCCTCCGCTTCGCTTACCGCCGCGTTGGAATACCGGATCGGTTTCCGGATCGCGTTGTATCGCTCCGCCTCCGCCCAGGCTTCCCGCAGGGCTGCGTCGTCCGCCGCCTGGACTTCTTCCATATACTCGCTGCGGATGATGGCCTGATTCTTTTCGTTGACATAGCTGCTGATCAGCGGATAGAGGATGACGCCGACCGCAATCAGGAGCAGAAACCCAAACAGGCTCCACGCAAGGATCTTTCGTTTCATACCGTCTCCTATCTGGGGGCTGCCCGAGGTGGGCAGCCCCCTCTTGGGAAGTTGAATTGCTTACTGCTCGGCTTTGCGCTTTCTCAGAGCGAAGAACAGGGCCAGACCGGAGGCCGCGACCAGAGCCGCGCCGAGGACACCGTACATCCAGGTGCCGCGATCGCCGGTCTTCGGCAGATCGAAGCCCTTCATGTTGGTGACGCTTAGGGGCACGACGGCATGGATGGACTCGCCGTCCGGATCCATGGTCACGGGCTTACCGTTGACGGTGGCGGAGGCGACCTTCAGGGCCTCGCCGCAGATCTCGCAGAGCTCGCCGTCGGCGGTGGAGATCACGATCTCGATGTCGTTCTTGAGCAGACTGTAGCCGTTATCCGTCTTCACCTCGGTCAGGATGTAAGTGTCGTCTTCCAGACCGCGGATAAAGATGTGACCTTCAGCGCTGGGGATGAAGTGAGTGGCATCGGATTCCGCTTCGACGTGGTCGGTGACGTAGTAGACCTTGGCGTCGGCGTCATACTGGGCCTGGACAAAGTAGTTGTCGGTGGCGTTTTTGACTACGAATTCCACATTCTCCAGCTTGCCGGCTCCGTCGGAGAACTGCTTCAGCAGATCGATGCCGTAGCTGTATACATGGCAGTCGTCCCGAAGGGTATCGTAGTAGGAACTGTTGCTCCGCTTCCAGGTGAGCGTGGCCTCGTTGGGATTGCCTTCATCGCCCAGGACCAGGTCGGCGTCGGAGTTGACGGTGGCAGCGTAGGTGATCCGCAGGGTGCAGCCGCTGAAGCCGGAGTTGATCATGGTGTCGGCGGGATAGACCAGCTTGGAGGTGTTGATCTCTCTAAGACCGGCCTCGGTCATGGAGATGGTCATGGTCTCGGAGCTGTTTTCACCGTCGGCATAGCTGACCTGGAACATCTCCACGGAGTCAGTCTGACGCCAGGTGGTGACCTTGTCGGTGCAGTCGGCGTCACGGAAGAATTCCAGGACGACGTCGTTGCGGTTGTAAGTGATACCTTTGGAAAGGGTATCGACGAAGGTGTAGGTGCTGAGGTAGGTCGCTTTGCTGGTGATGGTGGGCAGCGTGGAGAGGATCTGGTACTCCATCACGTCACCCGCGGAGCCGGTGGCGGTGTGCTCGTAGCCGTCGTGGATGTCATTGGCGTTGCCGTCGTTCTTCCCGGTATCGGGTTCGGACTCCCGGACGGTTTTCTCCAGATCGGGGTTGCCGGAGGTGTTTTTCGGGTAGATCGTGATGTCGTAGTTCCACTCCTCGCCGCCGTTGTCTGCGTTGCCGCCGTTGACCGTGGTCATAGGCACACTGGCCAGAAACGGAGTGGTGGTGCAGGTGATCATCTCGGGGACACGAGTCTCACAAACCAGATAGAGGCCCAGCTCCAGGCCCTCCACATAGGTGTGGCCGAAGCTGTCGGTCTCGGGCATGGTGGTGCCGCCGTTGGAGAGCACATAGTTCTCCAGCGCGGTCCGGGTCTCGGTGGCGTTGTGCTCCATGGAAGCTTCCAGGGCCGCGATCAGCACGTCGGAAGTGAAGTAGTAGTACTGCACGCCGTCCACAGTGTTGTCGGCAGCCTCCACGCGCTGGTGAATGTCCACGCCGATGGCTTCAAAGAACTTGCTGCTGGTATTGTTCACGGGGAAGCCGTAGAGCAGGCTGACCCGGTTCACGGTCTGACCGTCCTCCACGACAGTTTGGGAGAAGGTGGTGATGCTGGCGATGCGAAGGTAGGTGAATTCCACGCCCTTCACGGCATAACCATAGGAGACATCGCCGTTGCCGAGGGTGTTTTCCTTGGCGGGGTTGCCGAGGATGGCGTTGACGCCGGTCTCGTCGTAGACGCCGGTGGAGACGTAGGAGCTGTCCCACACGCCGTCGGCCTCGGCCTTGGTGATGTCATACTTGAAAACCGAAAGGCTGCCGGTGCGGGAGGGATCGATGGTCGCGTTGGGGACGGTGGCCGCAAAGGCGGCGGGGATGATCATAAGGCTCAGGGCCAGCACAAGGCACAGAGCAAAAATCCGCTTGAGATGTTTCATGATAGGTACCTCCATAAGTTTAAGTTTTGATTTGTTGGTTGGATCCGGTTGCTTGGGGCGTCGCTGTTTGTTGTCCCGCATGCGGGGACGGTCGCGGCTCCAGTAGCGCAGCCTCTTTTTTCTCATGCCGCGGCTCCCTTCTTCTTCCGGAGCAGGAGCAGCAGGGCCAGCGCGGCCGTACCGGCAAGACTGACGCCGATTGCGGTGATGACAAAGCCGGCCCCGCCGGTCGCGGGAATCGTGAAGCCCTCGGTGTTGACTGCGGTGACGGTGATCTCCTCCGCGCCGTTATAGGGCAGCGTGCCCTCAAAGGCAGGCTCAGAAAGGAGCTGCATTCCGTTCTGCGTGCTGACCTCCGTCAGGCGGTAGTGCAGGACCCGGTCCCCCAGACTGAGCGCCAGACCGGGATAGACAGCGAGCCCGTTTCGATCGGTAACCAGAATGCCGTGATCAAGGTTCTGGTTGGTGCAGCCGCCGGCAGTGACAGCGGAGTCAGTCTCACGGAATGTGACAGGCACCCAGTTGGTTCCGTCCAGACTGAACTCCAATAAAAAGGACACACCCGGCATTGCTCTGCCTTGTGTGTCGACCTTTTTGATTTGGATCTTGCCGGACTTCTCGCGGTTGGTCACGCAGTCGAAGCCGGGATCCCCGATGCTGTAGGTTTTCGCTTCTTCAATGGTCACGGTGAAGGATTTGTCCGAGAGCTCAAAGCCCTCCGGCGCTTTCGTCTCACGAACCACGCAGACGCTGCCATACTCGATGTGCTCCAGGCGGTAGACGCCGGTGCCATTGCCCTGGTCGTCCAGAACCTCCGGCATGGGGACTTCCACCGGCTCCCGGCCGGGATACGTGATCGTCACGGTGAATTCCGCGCCGCTGAGTGTGGTGTCGGGATAGGACTCGTCCACCTTGATGAGCTCCAGATCACCGTAGATCCTGTAGTTCTCGAAGCTGACCGTGTTGGTGCCCCGCACCAGTGTGATCTCCTTCGTCACTGTCTCGGTCTGGTAGCCGGCGGGAACGAGCTCCGTGATCCGAAGGCGGAGCCCCACACTGAGATCCTCCAGATGGATCTTGCCGTCCGCATCCGTCTGATAAGTATCCATCAGCACCCATTTGCTCGAACCGGTATCGTATTTCTCAAATTTGAAGCCGATATCGGCGACATGTCCGTTGTCCGCGGACTTGATCAGCTCCAGCTTGACGATGGGGTGGTTGACGAAGGTCACCGTGTTCGTGCCGGTTTGGGCCGTGAATTCCTGGACTCGATTGTCACAGACATAATCATCAGGAACGGTTTCCGTGATGCGATACCGATACCCGTATTTCAATTCCAGACTGATTTTGCCGTTTGCGTCAGTCTTGTAGGTCTCGCGGGACCACCAGCCGACGCCGTCCTCGGGTTCATACTCCTCGATCAGGAAGCTGATGTCCTTGACGTTTCCGTCGTCCGACTGCTTGATCAGCTCCAGCTTGGAAACCGGTTTGTTCTCAAAGCTCACCTGATTGCTGTCCGCAGCGATGGTGATCGTTTGGGGATTCTGGCTCAGACAAATATAGTTTTCGGGGACGATTTCGGTGATGCGCAATTTCGTTCCAATGGGCATCGGATCGATCTGGATCTTGCCGCTGGCGTCCGTCTGAAATGTGCCCATCTCCCACCAGCCGACTCCGCCCTCGGACTCGTAGCACTCCACCTTGAAGCTGATGCCCGCCACCTCGCCGTCCGGGGAGGTCTTGATGATCTCAACGGGGGTGTCGATCGGCTCATTCCGTACATAGAGCTTGGCGGGATCGGCATCCAGCACATAGGCGACGTCACCGTAGCTGGTGGTCGGGGTATTGCCGTCGCCGGCAGCCCAGTAGCTGTCAACGACGGAGGATCCGCTCTCGTGCTGCTTCATTCGCCAGATTCCGGTAAAACTCACCAATTGGAATCCGTCAGGGGCCTTGACCTCCCGCACCCGCATGATTCCGACCGGGATCTTGTTTGTGGGAAACAGCTCATCAGAGGTGTAACCGTCCGCCAAATATTGCTGCTTCAGCGTGAAATAGCCATTGCTGTCCGTCTTGAAATACCAGGTTTTTTCTAATTTGGTCGCGTCAAACCAGCCGGCATTGAAGCACTCCACCTTGAAGATCGCGCCGGACAGAGGGACGTTCGAAGGATCGATCTTCTGCAGGGAAAAGGGTTTAGCGTATGCCTCAGTGTTTTCTAAACTGTACCCATGAAAATGGACACGGCGACATTAGGGGTGCCCCCGGATTATGACGGGGAAAAAGTAGGAAAAGATCGAAAACCCAGTCACGTGGACACTTTCAAAGGGAAGACTTTTGTGGTAAAGTGTATCCATC
>JAFSLL010000127.1 GCA_017448455.1 Oscillospiraceae bacterium
ATCCGGACTTGAGAAGCTGAATGAGACCGGCATCGATCTGGCCGGCACATTGGAGCTGACGGATAAAAGGTCCGTGGCCGCCTTCAATGCGTTCCTTTCAAATACTGATGGGATCCGAGATCTCAGCAGTGCACTCGGAAATGTCAACGGTGAGTTGGACAGAATTGCTGACGAAAGGCTGGATACCCTGGAAGGGTCCACGAAAAAGCTGCAATCCGCATGGGAGGGATTTGTATTGAGCCTCCGGAACGGAACCGGTATTCTGCGCGACCTGGCCGACTTTGCGACCGATGTTCTATCGAAGATTACACCAAAAAGCCCTGACGAGAAAGCCGTAGCCGACTTCTACAAGAAAATCGAGAGAGTTTACAAAAAGCACGGGAAAGAGGCTGGTGACGAGATTGTCGCTGACATGATCCAGCGCCAACAAAACACGGCGGATTTCTGGTTGATTTCATTGGAAAATGACAGTTCCAGAGTCGCATCGCAACTCAAAACGTCCGTTGTCCGGGACGCCCAGTCCATTGTAACCGCTGCCAACCAAGTGATGTCTAATCTATACGGCCTTCCAGCCGGCTGGACCACACAGGGCACCTTCATCACTCCGCCTGCTAATTCGGGCGATCCAGCCACCGGCGGCGAAACTCCCCCTCCGCCCAGCAATACTACTCCCCCCTCGGGTGGCAAAAAGAGTTGGTCGCTGCAGTCAGACAAAGATTATCAGCAGGCAAAGCTGGATTTACTGAAGCAGTACAACTCCGGAGCAATTAAAAGCCAGGAGGAATACGATGAGCGTCTTTATGAGTTGGAGATTCAGACCTACGAAAAGCGCCTGGCCAGAGGAAAAATGTCGGCAAGCGACAAGCTTTCCGTTGAAACAGCCTATCAGGAAGCGATGATGAAGCATCTGAAGTCGTTCCAGGATGAGGTTGCCCGTTCAGAGAAGTCACGAGAGGATGCCCGCAAGAAGAAGGAGGGAGATGAAAAGAAACGCCGGGAGCAGGCCGCAAAGGATGCCCCTTCGCTCATTGCCGCCGTTGCGGCGGAAGATGCTAAAGCTCAAAATGACCTCGATAAGATCCGCGATGCGGCCATAGCGGCAGAGGATGCCCGTTATGCAGAGGAGAAAAAGAAGTTCCAAGGTCAGAAAGATGCTTTGGAGGCTATCGAGCGGCGGCATCAACTCAATCTTGATAAAATTCGACTGGAGAATTTTGACCGAAATCTCTCCGACATTGACAAGGAGCATAAACAACTTCAGGCTAAAACGGAAGCCATATATGCAGATAGGCTGAGCACAATAAAAAAAGGCTCCGGTGCAGAATTGGCAATCACAAGAGATAAAAATAGAGCCCTGCTTTTTGAGGATCTGGTTTTTTTAAGAAAGAAATTGGAAATTCTGCAGAAGGTCGTTGACACAAAGACATTTGACGGTGCACTTCTTACAGATGAGCAGTATGCTGCATATCAAGAAAAACTGAATACTGTAAAAAAAGCTCTCGGAGAAACTTATAGCGCCATCAAGGGCACCGACCAGGGCATGCTCTCCGGCGCTGGAGGCGGGACAATGTTCGGCGTGAGCCAAAGCGACTGGGAGCAGTTCTTTGAAAATATCGATGACGGAACGATGGCCGCGAAGAACCTGGAGACGGCAATGACAGCCATCGGTGGTGCCGCCCAGGAGGCATTCGGTATCGCCCGCAAGGCTATCAAGGCGACCGCGGCCAAGGAACAGGAGGAACTAAAGCAGTGGGAGGAAGGCAATGAGAACAAGAAAAAAGAACTTGAACGTCGCCTGTCCGAAGGGCTTATGACGCAAGCCCAATATGATGCTGAAATCAAGGCGATGGAAGACGAAAAGGCTCGCCGGGAGGAAGAGATGAAGCTCAAGCAAGCAAAGCGTGAGAAGGCCATCAACCTCACGGAAGCGATCATCAATACCGCCACGTCCGTCACCAAGACCATCGCGCAGTGGGGCCTACCATGGGGACTGATTCCGGCTGCGCTCGCCGCAGCCATGGGTGCCGCAGAAATCGCCATCATAGCAAAAACGCCTGTCACGACCGGATACGCCGAGGGTGGTTTGGTTACGACCAGGAGAGAGCAGGACGGCCGCCGTTATCCCGCCCGCCTCTCCCCTGACAAACGGGGGTTCGTCTCCTCCCCTACCATTCTGGTCGGAGAAGAAGGCGGCGAATACGTCATCCCTTCAGAGGGAATGGAGAATCCTTACCTGGCGCCTTTCATCAATACGATTGAGACGGCACGACGTAACGGGACCCTGCGCAACCTCCGCCTGGAAGCCGTGCAGCCTACAGCCATCTCCATGGTGCGGGCGACAGGCGGCAGCACGGCTCCCACGTCCCGGACATCCTCCACCGTATCATCTGCCACGGACCCGGCCCTGATGCGGATGCTGGAGAAACTGATGCATCGACTCGACAACCCCATCGCCCCGGAGATACCCATCGCCGGCAGCCGGGGACTGAAGAGCCAGCTCGATAAGTATGAGAACCAACGCAAGAAAGGGAGGCTCGGATGATTGATATACGAACGGAAAACGGCATGTTCCCGGATCTGTCGCCAGATTATGAATTTGCCTTCGAGGTGGAAAGTCCCATATTTGACACCGACGGCATCCCTGCCGCCTTCTCGACCTCTATCTCATTCCCAAACACGGAAAAGAACCGCCGCATATTTGGCTATTTAGGTGCGATGATGCTGCCACCGACGGTTCACCGCGTCGAATGCACGTTGTTTTTCAACGGCGTCCCTCTGGTGGAGGGAACGCTATTATACGAGGGAATTGAAGATAGCGAACTCCAGTATACCTTTACTGCACGTTCCATCGATAGCCGCTTCGAACAAAAAATATCCGACATTCCCATCACTGCCGGAGGTATCTACTATCACTCTCTTGAGCAACTGCTCTCTGACGTACGCAATGACGTTTTTGAGGGGATCCACGCACCGGTCATTGTCAACCAGGAGAAGACGGAGGAATCCGATAGCCTGGAGGTGGTTCAGGACAAGTATTTCAACTACCCGAACGACATTCATGGCACCCGCAAGACGCTACCGGTCATCAACATCCTGCGCATCCTCCGGCCTGGATCCGTCCTCGTGCGGCTCAGCAATGCCGTCGCATCCAAGGCGGAGCACCTGGTCATCGTCGGGCAATACAGGCTCAGCGCCGACAAGGAATCCGACACTGTCTTCACCCGCATGGGAGGCGAAATAGACTTCGCCACGTACCTCCCAGGCATCACGTTTATGGATGTACTGAAGCTATTGAACGGGC
>JAFSLL010000128.1 GCA_017448455.1 Oscillospiraceae bacterium
AGCTGAGGCAAAAGACGGATGTCCGGTTGGTGCCATTGAAGAAGCGTAAGGAGGGCGAGCCCTGTTCTCCAATGACGCTTTTGGTCAGCATTACGCGGTGGAAGAACTGTTCAATGATAAGGCGGATCAGTGCCTGCTGAATAAAGAGGCGATGAAGTACTTTGCCAATATCCTCAATCCGTTTGCGCCGATTCTGACGAAGAAGCTGGCAGAGATCACGGGATTCAATCTCACCTTCGATATGATCGCCCCGTCCCACGGTGCCATCTGGAGAGACAATCCGCTCCAGATCGTACAGAAATATGCGGCGTGGGCTGACGCCTATCAGGAGGATCAGGTCACCATCGCCTACGATACCATGTGGGAAGGCACGACCAAGATCGCCCACAAGATCGCGGAAGAGATCCACCGCCAGAGTCCGAATACCGTGGTCAAGGTCTTCAATATTGCCAGGGCAGACAAAAACGAGATCATGACGGAGGTCTTCAAATCCCGCGCCATCGCGGTGGGCTCTCCTACCGTCAGCAACAGCTATCTCAGCTCCGTTGCCGGATGGCTGGAATTCCTCAAGCAGCTCAAGTTCAAGAATAAAAAAGCTGCCGCCTTCGGCTGTTACGGCTGGAGCGGCGAGAGCGTGAAGCTCCTGCAGGCGAAGCTCACAGAGGCTGGCTTTGAAGTAATCGAAGAGAATATCCGCTCCCAGTGGAATCCGGAAGAGGCTGATTTGGCAGGAATCCCTGCGTTGGTAACCTCATTGATAGGTGCGCCGGAAGGAGATGCTGGAGAGGAAACATCAGACGCTGGAAAGATGCCAAAATATCAGTGCGGCCCTTGCGGTTATGTGTATGACCCCGAGAAAGGCGATCCTGACAGTGGCATTGCGCCTGGAACAGCTTTTGAGAATCTGCCGGATGACTGGTGCTGCCCGATCTGCGGCGTCAGCAAAGATATGTTTGAGAAGATTCAATAAGCAATGAAGAAAGCTCCATTTCTACTGGTAATTGAACCAGTAGGAATGGAGCCTTGTTTTATGCTTCGATGTCGATTGTGACCCCGGATTTGAAGTCGATGGTGAAGTGATCCTCGAAGACCGTAATCTTCGTGATCAGGCGCTTGACCAGTACCTCGTCAAATTCTGTGATGGTGGTAGGCTGGCTTTTGATGAAATCCTGCAGGTCTTGGATCAGCCGCATTTGCTCATCCTTGACCACACTGTCGACCTCGGCCTGCTTTCGCATTTCCCGAAGCCGGAGGATTTCATCGGCAATGACGTCGTAATCGTCCTTCTGGTTGGCCTTCTTCACAAGCTCCTTCTGCAGGTCCCGGAGGCGTTCGTCGATGACCTCCGGAGAGAGGGTGTCGCCCTGCCTGACCACCGTGGCAATGTTGGTCTGCAGCGTCTGCAGGAAATCGTCCTTCTGGCAGAGCACCTGATTGATGGCCTGAATCACTACCTCCTGCAGAAGTTCCTCGTTGACCGTCCGGGCATGGCAGACGTGGCCGGTGGCCTCTAAGCGGCTGCAGCACCGCCAGACGATGGATTTGCAGCCACGGTTGTTCCAGTGGACGCGCCGAAAGAATTCGCCGCAGTCACCGCAGAAAACCATCTGGGCAAAACAGTGCTTGCAGGAGTAGCAGCGTCGTTTGCCGTTCTGAGTGGTATGGACCAGCCGCCTACGTGCCAGCTCCTCCTGCACCAGCAGGAAGATGTCCTTCGGGATGATCGCCTCATGATTCCCCTCGACGTAGTACTGCGGAACGGTACCATTGTTCTTGATCCTCTTCTTGGTTAGGAAATCAGTAGTGTAGGTCTTCTGGAGCAGGGCATCCCCCATGTACTTCTCGTTCCGGAGAATCTTGTTGATGGTGCTGGTGTGCCATTTTGCCTTACCCGCGCCGGTGAGAATGCCGTCAGCCTCAAGACCAGCAGCGATCTTGTCCATGCTTTTGCCTTCGAGGTATTCACGGTAGATCCGCTTGACGATCTCTGCCTGCGCCGGATCGATGACAAGATGCCCATCCGCATCTTTGGTGTAGCCGAGGAAGCGGTTGTGGTTGACCTGCACCTGTCCCTGCTGGTAGCGGTACTGCAGGCCGAGCTTAACGTTCTGCGAAAGACTCTGGCTTTCCTGCTGAGCAAGGGAGGCCATGATCGTCAGCAGTACCTCCCCCTTGGCGTCCATTGTGTTGATGGACTCCTTCTCGAAAAAGACTGGAATGTTTATGTCCTTCAGCTCACGGATGAATTTCAGGCAGTCGAGCGTATTCCGGGCAAAGCGGCTGATCGACTTGGTGATGATCATGTCGATGTTCCCGGCATGGCACTCGTCGATCATGCGGTTAAACTCTTCGCGCTTCTTGGTGTTGGTGCCGGAAATACCGTCATCCGCGAATATACCCGCCAGCACCCATTCCGGATTCTTCTGTATGAATTCCGTGTAATGCTCGATCTGAGCCTCATAGCTGGTTGCCTGCTCATCGCTGTCTGTACTGACACGACAGTACGCTGCGACCCGGAGCTTTGGCTTCTCAGCTTTCTTGATGTTGTTCCCGACCTGCCGTCTGGCCGGGATAACCATTACGTTGCTCATCAGACCACCTCGCTGTTCAGCAGACTGTAAACATACTCCGCCTGCGTCGCCGGATTGTCGTAATGCTCCATGATGGCACCGATGCTAAACTGCGTCGGGATCTTAGGCGGCTTTCTTTTTGACTTCCGGTCTAAGCGACCAAGGGCAGCAGCGCGTTTGACCCGTTCTGCCTGCACCCGGTCGAAGGTTTCTTTGCCAATGATCGCCGGATAAAAGTCATCGCCGAGGTAGTGCTCCGTCATAAGCAGGCGCTTTACAGAGGCGTGGTAGGCGTCGATTCCGGCCTGTCGAGCAGCTTCCGTCAATGCCATACCACCGAGGTAATTGGCGTAGAGCATCCGGAGCTTTACAGCATCAGCCTCGTCGATGACGGCGATTCCATTTTCAATTCGGTATCCAAATGGTGTATAGTCTGTTCTCCCTTCAAGATTCAGTTGCGATATACACGGTTTTGCCTCCGGAGAGGTTTTCTGTCTTGTAGGACGGCACCTTCCGGACCGTGATGTCATCCTTCACATAGGTCTCTTTTGTCGGAAGCACGATATCGGCAGAAGCCTTTGGAACGACGACCGTATCACCTCCGTAGGTTCTCTTGGAGCCGGACATCAGGTAAATGCCCAGCTCGCCCTGAAATGACCCGCTCCCGGTCAGGGTGCCGTCATAGAAATCGGGCGGCCCCATATCACCGGTGAGCGTGATTGCGTCTCCCTTGATAATCATCAGATCTCACCCTCCTTCAGCACCGCGTATACGTTCTCCTCATAGATCCGGCTGGCACCGACAGCTCCGCCTGAGAAACGGTACCGGCATTGCACCTGAGCAAGCCGTCCGGCCTCCAGCGCCAATGTCTCCTCTTGAGATAGCTGCCATTCGATCATGGAGTCCGTCACCGAGGAGGCAGATGACAGCTCCTTCTCAATCGTCACGCTGTTCTGGCGGATCGTGAGAAAGGCGGCTGTCATCTCCAGCGGATTCACGTCTGAAAAGGTAAAGCGGATCGGAGGAGTCGTTCCCCGAATAATCATCAGAATTCCTCCTCTCTTGTTGTGCATGAAAAAGGACGCCCAGTCTGAGCGTCTCTTCTCATCGAATTGTTTTTAGATACAGAAGCCGATAATGACTCCACCCGTACCCGAAACGGCTGAACCGCCCTCGTTAGCCGGGTTGGTGATGACATAGAAGTTGTCTCCATTCCGGCTTCTCGTCCAGCAGTTGATACCAGGCCAATGGCCGAGTCGGGCAATCGGGTAGCGGGTACCATCGAAGGTGCCGTCGTACATCACGCCGCTCTTTTCCAGCGGGTTGGCTTTGCAGTATTCCCGTCTGGAAGGAATCCAGATCGAATCGACGGATTCAACCTGCTCGGTAGCAGTGATCCAAGCCGCGCAGCGTATCGAGAAGGTCGTATAGCTGTAGCACGGCATTGAAACTATCCATCTCCCAGCGGATACCGATCAGCCTCAAACGGGAGCCGGGCGTGAGATGCGCGATGATCTCCCGGCTGTTCATGGCGTCGGAGACGTTCTCCAACCGGAGCGTGGATATATTCGCATACGATGGTATTGAGAACTCCGTGATCGCGGACTGGTTCAGGACCGTCAGGTTGGTCATTGTCGCCGGGACATGCAGCGTTTTCAGGATACCGCCGTTGGGCAGTTCCAGACCGGTGATTGCGGTGCCATCGAAGTACACGTGCTCCAGGTTGGTACACCCGGACAGATCCACTGCCTGCGTCAGGTTGGGACAGTTCCGGACATCGACCGTCCGAAGCAATTCATTATTGCCGAGGTACAGTTCGGTCATGTTGCCGTTGGAATAGCTCGGAGACGCATCACCGAGCTTCAGGCGTTGGAGCTTCAGGGCCTTTGAGAAATCCGCATAGCCGACCATAAGGCCGGACAGGTCGCCCACGTCCGCCAGCTGGGAAGCGCTGTAGATATAGATTTCTGTATCATTTACGTTGTCCAGTGGGCACGGCAGCGTGCTTGGATAGTTTCTCGCAGCCCTCGTCTGAACCAGATATGAGCCGTATTTGATGCTGGCGTACACGTCGGCATACGGGGTGACCGTGATGTTTGCCTTGGCATAGCCACGGACCGTGATGACGTCCGACAGGCTGTCACCGGCGTTGTACTTCGAGTCCATCGAGGCAGTCCTTCCAGATCTGCTGGCCTTTCGATCCCGGCGTGACGGAAGTGATCTTCGTAATGAAGTCCTCTGCAGAGTGTTCCCGCGCACCGGCCATGCCCTGACGCAGGTCGAAGGTCGCATCCGGCGTATTTAAGGCAAAGCAGTCCGCGTCCAGATCCCTCGGTGAGATCTCCAGCATCGGGTGGGATTCCTTCAGCGTGGCAGTGACGTACTTCGAGTCCCGGCGCTTGATGACGAATGCCCGGTAGGCCTGAGCCGCGAGAAACGCCTGATAGGCCTTCAGCTGCTCGTCGTTCATCAGCTGTTCGGCCTTGCTCTTGGAGGTGCTGTCCAGAATGGTCTGGGCACCGCAGTTCTTCAGCTTTTCCAATGCGGCCAGCAGATCCCGGCCTGCTTCCTTCATCTGTCGGCGGGTCAGTTCGTGGGCGACTGCCTGCGCACCGGGCTCCGATTCCTGCCAGTAGTGGTCGCTGTAGCGGATAAAGTGGGTCGCCGGGGAGTAGCGCAGTTCCTTGGAGAAATACTTGGAGAGCACCTCTGCCTGACCGACGTCCGAGAAGTCCTCCGGCTTATAGCTGGCGGGATCGTTATAGACCTCCGGGGGCACATAGCCGTCCTGCTGCCGTATCCGGGCGAAGAACCGTTGTGCGCTGTGCCAGATAGTGGACAGCTCCGATGCCTCCAGCGGCGGGACACACTTTGCGGCCTCGTCCAGAAACGCCTGGTAGGCTTCCTCCGTATCGCCGTACTTCTTGATGACCCGACCGGCGAAACGGGACATGGTGGCGTTGCGGCTGCCTTCGGGAATGACGGTGTTTCCGTCGTACTGGCCGTCCGGCATGTCATCGTCGAAGGCGTCCTCCTCCAGAAACTCTGTCAGGTTCATGCGGCCCGGATACAGGGCGACATCCGCAGCGCTGGTCCCGAAGAAGAACCGGGCGGCATCCAGCGCCTTGGTATCGAAGTACGGGAAGATGGAGTTGACCAGCTTCTTCATATCGCTGTAGAGGGCGGCGTCGGTCACGTATTCGATGGGAAACAGGACATGGAACTTGGGTCGCGCCGGTTTCCCGTTTTTCTCCCGCATGTTGTAGCGGCTGTAGTGGATGGCGAAGGTCACGCCGGGGAAAGCCTCCATGACGTCCTCCGGCGTCTTCCAACCAGCAGGATCTTCGGTGTGGTCATTGTCGCAGTCCACCGGCAGGCAGTCGCTGCCGATGAAGTTGTCGCCGTTGCGGTAGTTGTTCCGGTATTCCGCGCACACATAGTCGTGGCTGATGGCGGCCTTCATGGAATCCGCGTCCAGAATGACGTGTTTATGCGGATATGAGCAGTTACCGGGGTTGCCGGTCACATCCGCGCTGTAGATCGTAAACATCAGTCATACACCTCCCGCGATTCCTCCTCCAGCACCTTGGTGATGAACTTGAGGGCACGGATCATGGTCTCCAGCTCGCAGTCGCCGCCGAGGAACACCTCGAAGCCTTCATCCGCGTACCGACCGATAGGCCGAACCTGAATATCCGTGCCGCCACTGTCCTCGATGCGGAAATAGGTGCGTCCGCCGTGGCCGGTGTCGCCGCCCATGAAGCCCGTGGTTCCAGCCTCCACTTCGAGAATGTTGGCGCTGACCACATCGCGGGTATAAGTTGTGATCTCTGTGCCGTCCGGCAGCTTACGGCGCTTTTCCTTGATTTCGTACATAGTCTCAAACCTCCTGACAGTCTTCGGTGAAGTAGCGCAAGCGGTAGTTCTTCCACTTGGCGCGGTTGATCTCTGTTTGCATGCCCGCAGATATGCGGCTGCCGAATACCCAGACCTCCGAGCACTTGCTCATCAGGGCGTTCCCGAAGAACAGGCCAAGCTCACGCTCGTCCGGATCGGCATCATTCAGAAACTGCGGGAACAGCAGGTGCGGTGCGATGGGGATATAACCGGTTTCGACGGCAAAACGGCTGTAGCGCCTTGCGGCCTCGGTGTTCGCTGCAGTATCCCCGGCGTAGGGAGAGCAGATATACACGATGGGCCGGAAAGCGCGAAGGGAGCGCTGCTCCTGTTCAATCGCCGTCAGCGCGTCGTGGGCGGTCAGGTCCAGATAGCCTTCGCTGTTGTACTTGCTGATCGTCACTGTGCGATCCTCCTTTCCGGGCGGACATAGAAAAAGGCGTCCACCTCTAACTTCCACTGGAGATGAACGCCTGATTTGAGCGGGCCGAAATCAATCTTTTTTGTAAAAGGGTGTGACGTAGCCGTCTGCCCGGAGGAGCAGGCCTTTTGCCCACGGAGGGGTCCGGCCCATCTGCTCGCACACGGCATCCAGCGACATGGACAGATCAGCTTCGATGACCAGCTCGTCGTGGATATGCATGACGATATCACAGCACCGGAGGGTCCGCATGGCATAGCAAAGAATGTCGCGGGATGTGGCCTGCACGACGTTTTCCACAAATTTCGGGCCGTAGGAATCCAGCCGCTCCCATTTCTTTGTCGCACCGACGCCTTCGTAGGTGATGCATTCGCCGCCGAACTTGTTTGTGCCGACCTTCGGCTTTACATAGGCAAGGTTCCGTCCGGAGGGCAGCGTGATGAACAGCATCCCGCTCCTGCAGGAGAAGGTCAGGCCGTAGCTGCTGGTGGTGTGCTTATACCGCACGGCCTCCATGACCGCCCGGTCTACCGACCACCAGAATTCCACGATCCGGGGATTCGACTGCCGCCATGCATCCACCAACGGTGGGAGCTCTTCTTCCGTCAGGCCCATCTCGATGGCACCCATCGCTTTGAGAGCACCGACTGAGCCGCCGTAGCCGAGGGCCAGTTCCGCGATTTTGCCTTTTTGCCGCAGGTGCCCGTTGATCCCGTGCTTCTCGACAGGGACCTTGAACATCTGGCTGGCGCTGGCACAGTAGATGTCGCCGCCTTTCTCGAACACCTTCTGACGCCACGTTTCCCCGGCGTACCAAGCGATGACGCGGGCTTCGATAGCGGAGAAGTCGGCCACGAGGAACTGGGTGCCGTCCTTGGGGATGAACGCGGTGCGGATCAGCTGCGAGAGCGTATCCGGCACGTCCTCATAGAGGAGCTTTACCGCGTCGAAGTCACCGGCACGGACGAGAGCACGGGCCTCCGCCAGATCAGGAAGGTGATTCTGGGGCAGGTTTTGCAGCTGGATGTTTCTCCCTGAGAACCGGCCAGTCCGGGCAGCGCCGAAGAATTGGAACATGCCACGGGCGCGGCTGTCGGCGCAGGCGGTGTTCTCCATTGCCTGGTATTTCCGGACGGAGGACTTGGCCAGCTGCTGCCGCAGGGACAGGACCTCCCGGAGCTCGTCCGGCGCGTCCTTCAGAAGCTCGGCCACGGCCTTTTTGTCGAGAGATTCCGTCTCCATGCCGTTATCGGAGAGCCACTGCTTCATCTGCTGCACGCTGTTGGGGTTTTCCAGTGACGTCATCCGCTTCATCGCCGTGGTCAGCTCCTGCCGGGAGCGGGTATCCATCTTGATCGCCTGCTGCACCAGCTCCATGTCGAGCCGGACGCCACGGTCGTTGATTTCCTGATCGATGTGGTATTCCTCCCAGACCTGATCCGGAACCGGGAACTTTGCCAGCTTCTGCTGGATGCCCATCTCGGTCTCCACGTCGCGCAGGTTGTAGCGTTTGAAGGCTTCCCACTTATCCGGCGCGTGGAAGGGGCAGTTCCGGGTGCGCTGGCCGTTGGTCTTCGTCGGAGCGCAGGGCTGGCAGAAGAACTTGATCAGGTCCTTGCCCTCGGTGAGCTTCTGCTTTTCGAGTCCCAGCACCGCACCAACGCCTTCCAATGAAAGCGGAAGTCCCATCGTGGCCGCCCAGACCATCGAGCAACGCCAACTTTCCGGATTCAGGAACCGGGCCATCTCCTGTGACAGAGGATGATTGTCATGGAAGGGATCGAGGCTGATCCCCAGATCACGCAGGTGCCGGGAAAGACAGATTCGTTCAAAGCTGGCGTTGAAGGCCCACTTGGTGACGGCATCGTCGGTAAGGGCATCCAGCACGTCAGCGGGGATTGCTTCTCCGGCAGTTAGATCCACAACCTGAACCGGGCCTGCGTCGGCGCTGTACCCGAAGAGCAGGATTTCAAAATTGGGAGACTCGCAGTAACGATATACACCGCTTTTCTGGAGAGGCACGTCGCTGTAGGTCTCGATATCTATACTGAGGGTTTTCATGATCACGTTCCTTTCCAATACCAACAAGGTGGCAGGATTATACCCGCCACCCGCTGGTCGAAGATTACTGCTTGTCGAGTTCCTTCATACGAGCCTCATGGTATTCGACCTCACGCATGGCACGTTCTTTTTCGAGCTGCTGGCGCTCGGCCTCCCACTGGGCATTGCGTTTCTCACGTTTCCGGTCGTCGATGGCATCGATGATGGACCGGACGATCCAGAACACCGCCAGAAGCAGGTAGAGGGAAAGGAGAAGGATGCAGAGAATAGTAGTAGCACTCATAGTTGGCACCTCCATCAGTCAAGGAAATCTTCGTCTTCGTCGGTAGCGAAGTCAGCCTCTGCGCTGGCCTTGCCGCCGAGGGGTTCACCGTCACGGATCTTCTGCAGGTTGTTCAAACCGCAGGCGATGCCGCGATTGCCGGAGCTGTTGAAGGCGTAAAACGTGATGCTGGCCCTGCCGTAGACACCGCTGTACACTTCGGAGCGGGTCAGGATCGGGTTGCGGTCCACATCGACGATACCAGGAGCCGAGGTGGCGTTGGCGTTGACGAAGTAGCAGCCTGCGTAGGCCGGATCGTCAGGTCTCTCGGTGTCGCCGTCACGCAGCGGGTTCTTGATGGCCGAGAGCGGCGGGACGGTCTTGCCGTTGCCCTTCAGCTTGGCCTCGCCTTCCTTGTAGGCGGCTTCGATGGCGGCCTTGATCTTGGTCAGGGTCTTGGTGTCGCTCTTCGGGATGATCAGGCTGACGCTGTACTTGGGTGTGCCACCGTTGATCGACTTGGGCTCCCAGACGTTGGCGTAGCTCCAACGGGTCTCCGGGCCGGTGATAACCTTCATGGGGTTGCTGGGTTTTACATTGTTAGTCATTGTCAAAATCCTCCATAAAATCATTTTTTGCCGTGTTCATGGCCGGACGCTTGTCGCTTTCCGGCACGAGCGTTGGTTTGCCTTGCGGCTTCTCGATGTAAGCCGTGAGTAGTTCGTCGAAGCGGGTCTTGCCGAGCATCTTCTGCATGGCGGTGATGCCGAGGAGCTTTCGCTCGTAGGGATCGTAGCCCGCCTGTGTGACTGCCTGTTCGACGGCAGTCTCGTTGGTGTATCTGCGGTTGGATCGGCCTTCGACCAGTTTCCAGCCGTTCCATTCCTTCCCGCTGATCGCCTGCTGCAGGGCATACTCCTTGATGTCTGAGGCCCAAGAGACCAGATCGTCCACGCGGGAGAGAATGTCCTCAACGTCCTCGTCCGTCAGGAGCGGCGGCAGCTTGAAGTCGTAGCGGGCCAGCTCCAGATTGGCTTCAGCCCGTGCGCGGCAGTCGTTCTTTGCCTTGCAGAAGCCGCACCACTCGCCGCACAGGAAGTTCCCGTCACCGGCGAAGGCCAGATCCGCTGTGGGCTTCAGGACCTCGTCCGCCCACCTGTACAGATCATCCTTGGAGAGCGTGAAGGTGCTGATGTTCTGGCGTCTGGGCTGGTAGATCGTCATGGATACCGTGTCGATGTCGTAGATGCCATCGAACAGTTCCAGAGCGCCGAGTCCGTAGCATTTCATCTGCGGATTGTCCTCCGCCGACACCAGGACGCCGAGGCCGTGCTTGTAGTCGATGACGTGCATGGTGCCGTCTGCGATCAGGATCGCATCGGAGGTTCCGAAGCCCTGTTCCACCCAGCGGGAGAAGTCCACTCGCTGCTCAATCAGGACGACCGGGTCCGCGCAGGTTTCCTTGGCAGCCTCTACCAGTTCAAGGATGTAGGCGGCATAGCCGGAGGCGCAGTCGTCCATCTCCTGATTGAACCAGCTGAGGTTCTCGGTAGGGTCCTCGGCTTGTATGCCCAGCGCCTTCCGGAGTTTGTACTCACAGAGCGCGTGGGCGTCGGTGCCCTCGGCGGCGTAGTCACTGCCCTTGTCCGCATAGGTCTCGCACAGCCGTGCCGATGGCGGGCAGTGGAGCCAGCGGTCCGAAGATGATGCGGAAAGAAGCGTGTGTCCGTTAGGTGGCATGGTCCAGCACCTCCGCATCCCTCAAAAGGGCTTCATAGTTCTTGGGGTCGACCTGCGAGAGCTTGCTGGCACCGTACTTCTGCAGGAGATCCCGGATGGCGGCGGTGTGCCCAGCGCGGGACTTGTCCGCCAGTACGGCCCGGACCTGCTCCAAGGTCAGTGCCGGTTTTGGCTCATCTGCTTTAGCAGCACTTTCATTTAGATGCTGCTTGCCATTGCCCTCGCCGGAGAATTGCTGGGCCAGCCAGTTGGCGGCGTCAGTAATTGCGGCAGCAGCAGTGCGGAGCTCTTCGATGGTTTGAGCCATATCGCTCATCTTGCTCATTACGTTTTCCTCCTTCCTCGGATTGACTCTGTTTGGCAAGGGCAGCAAGCCTTCGTGCCATGCGGGCGGATACCAGGCTGATCGCGTTGAGCACCAGAATTTCTTCGAACGCAATGTTGCTGTCTCTGCAGTTGCTGTGATCCATGTCGTCTCACCTCCGATCTGAAAGGCCGGTGTCGTTGCCTTACACCTTCCTCTGGAGATGAGCGGCGATTTTGAGCGGAGGAAAATCAAAAAAGATGAAAAAACTTCTGGCCACCGTGGATCGGCAGCCAGAAGCGGGACCTTACATTATAGAATCAGTAGCCACGGACTTTCCGCAGTTCGGTACGGATGCGCTTCATCTGATCCGCGAAGGTCCGCTGTGGGCGGCCCAGTGCCTTGGCGATTGCCCGATCAGAGATGCTGTCGTTCTCCTG
>JAFSLL010000129.1 GCA_017448455.1 Oscillospiraceae bacterium
CCCGTTGCTAGGCCTTGGTGTAATCGGCGTGGTTGTCGGTTGCGGTATGATCACAGCAGGTATCAACTTGATCTTCCTTAGCACGAGTGTATGGCTGTTGTAGAAGGGCCATAGCAAACCACGGCAACGAGAAATGCACCCTGCTTTCCCAAAATGCACCCTGTTTTTCAGAAATGCACCCGACTCTCGGGAAAATGCACCCTGCTTTTTTGGAAATGCACCCTGAAAAATCTAAAATGCACCCGAGTCTTTTTCTTGGGTGCATTTTTCTATCAAAATATGAGTACTAAGCCATAAAAGAAGCTACTTTTGTTCGGTAGACAAAAGTGGCTTCTTGTTGTTATCACTGCCGGCGTATGGTATACTCAGCTCGATAGATCGGGTTTTGAGAGGACGAAAGGAATGAAGCTGGTCGCCGTTAAACCTCAAGACAGGGAGCTCTTGTGGAATATCAATCAAAAGTATCTGTATGAGATGACAAACTTCTATGATGACGAGATGGATACGCTGGGCAACCTGAATTATGGATATTTTGATGCCTACTTCACGGACCCGAAGCGCAAAGCGTTCTTTTTGTTTGACGAGAAGCAAGTACTTGTGGGTTTTGCCATGATCCACCCATATTCCAATCTGAACGAGAAGCCGGATTATGTGCTGGCAGAATTTACAGTTTTTCCAGTGTATCGGAGAAAACATCTTGCGGAAAAAGCAGCGGAAATGATATTTGAACGGTTCGAAGGCTGTTGGGAAATCAAATACAATGAAAAGAACATCGCTGCAAAAACGCTGTGGAACAAGGCAACTGAACAATACTTCCCCAAAGTGACCCGCTTAAACGACACTGAGACCGTGCTTTCATTCTGCACAACATGACAGATTCCCGTTTGTCGCTTGGAACGTACCCTTTTCTTTGTGTTTTTTTATGGTTTTTAGGCTTTGTTTAACCGCACGGAAGATTTTAACTTGCAGAAGCGGACACCGTTTGGCACAGCGCAGGCAGCAATTCTACACAATGGGATAGATTTCAGATTTGATAGAAATATCCGAAAGGCAGGTCAACAACATGCGAATCATCACAGTCAGCAGACAGTTTGGCAGCGGAGGGCGTGAACTCGGCAAACGGCTCGCGGACCTTCTCGGCTGGGACTATTATGATAAAGAGATCATTGAGGCCCTCGCGGAGGATCAGGGAATGAGTCCGGAACATGTGCGGGAGACCCTGAGCCACCATGGCTGGCACAACGTGCAGCTGACATACCGCAACAGCTTCGCGCAATTGGGCTTCGACCACGGTATGCGCACCCGGCTCCTCCTGCGGCAGCGTGAAATCATTCAGAATATCGCGGAAGCCGGCAATGACTGCATCATAGTCGGCCGGGATGCAGACGTCATTCTGCAGGAGCATCACCCTTTCCGCGTATATGTCTGCGCCGATCTTCAGGCCAGGCTGAAACGATGCATGGTCTATGAGCTGAAGCGCCCCCGCTCCGAACGACTGACGGAAAAGGAGATCCTTCGCAACATCCGCCAGATCGACAAAAGCAGAAGCCGGACCAGAGAAGTCCTGACCGGAAAACGCCGCAGTGACAGCAGCATGTTCGACCTTACCGTAAACGCCACCGGCTGGGACATCAAGCCGCTGACATCCGCCGTAGCAGATTTTGCCATGTGCTGGTTTGAGGCGCGGGATGAGAAAACCGCTGCCGCCATCGCGCCCGAGGATGAGAAAGCATGAAAACACAGAGCGAACATAAAGATCTTACCTCCGGCGTCGTCTGGAAGCGCCTTGTGGTGTTTTTCCTCCCCATTGCCGCCGGCACCTGCATCCAACAGCTGTATAACGCGGTCGACGGACTGATCGTTGGCCGCTTTGCCGGAACGATCGCCCTCGCAGCCGTAGGCGGCAGTTCCGCTATGATCATCAATGTTCTCATCGGTTTCTTTGTCGCTGTCACAGCCGGCGCCTCCGTCGTGATAGCCCAGATCTACGGCGCGGGACGCAGGGAAGATGTGCGGATCGCGGCTGGAAACGCAGTCGCGGTCTTTGCACTGATGGGCGTTTTCCTGATGGCTCTGGGCCTCATCACCGCCCCCGCGATGCTTCGTCTGCTCCGGACCCCGGAAGATACGCTGCGTTTCTCGGCGCTGTATCTCCGAATCTATTTTCTCGGCGTACCTTTTGTTTTGGTTCTGAATATTGAGTCGAACATGCTCCGCTCTGTCGGCGATTCCTTCAGTCCTTTCGTCTTTATGGTGATCGGCTGTGTGACAAACATTATCCTTGACGTTGTGTTTGTCGTCTTATTCCGCTGGGGCGTCGCGGGAGTTGCCGTCGCTACGGTTATCGCTCAAGTGGTCAATATGTTCCTGCTCACGTGGAAGCTGATGCGGACCAGCGAGCCCTACCGGCTGAGTTTCCGGGAGATGAAGCTCAGGGGCGTCTATCTCTCCAACATGTTCCGGCTCGGGATCCCTTCCGGTCTGCAGAACACCATGTATGGCATCTCCAATGTGATCGTGCAGATCGGTGTCAACTCTCTCGGCACGGTCGTCGTCGCCTCCTGGGCTATGACCTCGAAAATCGACGGCATCTTTTGGGCGGTGAGCAATGCTTTGGGTGCTGCGATCACCAGCTTTGTCGGCCAGAATCTGGGCGCAAAGAAAGAAGACCGGGTCAAGCTCTGTGTGAAACAGGGTCTCTTCCTTCACTTCGGCATCACCATTGGGCTCAGCGGACTTATCCTGCTCGCGGCAAACCCCCTCCTGCACCTGTTGACGGAGGACCCGGCCGTTATCTCCACCACATGGGAGATGATTCTGTATTTCGTCCCCTTTTACTTTACCTGGACGCTGATCGAGGTCCTGTCCGCGGTCTTGCGCGGCTCCGGTGATGCGGTTCGCCCGGTCGTTATCATCGGTCTGGGCATTTGCGCCTTTCGTGTTCTGTGGGTCGTCACGATTTTCCAGATCCTCCACACGCTCCCTGTGCTCTGCTTGACCTATGTATGCTCCTGGACACTCACCAGCATCATAATGCTGCTCTACTTCCGCCGCTCCAACTGGCTGGATCGAAGCGGAAGGATCCTGGACAAATGATCGATTGATCAGCAAAAGCAACTGTGCTTTCTCTGGTTCCCCTCCGTTTTCTGCGGTCGCCCCCGGGAGTTTTCTTCA
>JAFSLL010000130.1 GCA_017448455.1 Oscillospiraceae bacterium
AAGGATTGGAACGAGGATCTTCTGCACAGAGAGGAGGGATCCGATTGCAGGGAATTGCAATCCTGATTGTTGCGGCCATCGGAATGTTCGCGCTTTTGACTGGCATTCCGCTGATCACGCACATGTATAATCTCAACCATATCAAATCCAAAACCGTCGGTGACGGGCAGCACGGAACGGCTCGCTGGGCAACAAAGCGGGAAATCCACAAGACCTATCAGCATATCCCCTATACGCCGGAGCAGTGGCGAAAGGAAGCCGCCGAGGGCAAGACGCCAACGCTGAAAGGCTCGAACAAACCATTGCCACAAGGAATCGTTGTCGGCTGTACCGGCGGGAAGCACAATACAACGGCCATGATTGATACCGGTGACGTGCATGCGCTGATGATCGGTGCGGCCGGCGTCGGCAAAACCGCCTACTGGCTCTATCCGTGTATTGAGTACGCCTGCGCCAGCGGGATGAGCTTCCTGTCGACCGATACCAAGGGCGACATCATGCGGAACTACGGCAATATTGCGAAGGACTACGGATATCACATTTCCGTGATCGACTTACGTAACCCGACCCGATCCAACGGGAATAATCTTTTGCACCTGGTCAACAAGTATATGGATCTGTATCTGGATGATCCGGAGCAGCTTGTCTACAAGGCAAAGGCCGAGAAGTACGCAAAGATCATTGCCAAGACCATCATCCTCTCGGGCTCCGGCACCACAGACTTCGGTCAGAACGCTTACTTCTATGACGCCGCCGAAGGCTTGCTGACCGCAACCATTCTGCTGATCGCGGAGTTCTGCGAGCCGGAGGAGCGGCATATCGTTTCGGTTTTCAAGGTTATCCAGGAACTTCTGGCACCGTCCAATTCCAGGGGCAAGAACCAATTCCAGATGCTGATGAGCCTGCTGCCGGACGATCATAAGGCAAAATGGTTTGCCGGCGCTGCCCTCAACACCTCGGAGCAGGCGATGTCCTCCGTCATGTCCACAGCCCTCTCCCGCCTGAACGCATTCCTCAACACAGAGTTGGAGCAGCTTTTGTGCTTCGATACAGAGATCGACGCCGAACGCTTCTGCCGGGAGAAATCCGCCATTTTTATTATCATGCCGGAGGAAGACCCCACGATGTTCTTTATGATCTCTCTGATCATTCAGCAGCTCTACCGGGAGATCCTGTCAGTCGCCGACGAGCAGGGCGGCAAGCTGAAAAACCGCTGCGTATTCTTCTGCGACGAGTTTGGTACCCTTCCGAAAATCGAGTCCGCTGAGATGATGTTCTCCGCGTCCCGATCCCGCCGTCTGCAGATCGTCCCGATCATCCAGTCCTTTGCCCAGCTCGACAAGAATTACGGCAAGGAAGGTGCGGAGATTATCGTGGACAACACGCAGCTGACAATCTTCGGCGGCTTTGCGCCGAACAGTTCCTCGGCAGAGGTGCTGTCAAAAGCGATGGGCAGCAGAACCGTCATGTCTGGTTCCGTCAGCCGCGGGAAAGACAATCCGTCCGAGTCTCTGCAGATGATGGAACGGCCGCTGATGACCGCCGATGAATTGAAATCCATGCCGAAGGGACAGTTTGTTGTCATGAAAACAGGCTTCTACCCGATGATCGTCCACCTGAAGCTGTTTTTCGATTGGGGCATTACCTTTGACCCAGAGAACCCCTACACCGTGCGCGAAAACGGCAACCGCGTGATCTACTATGCAAGCAAAGCAGAACTGCAGCACGCAATCCTTGCCAAGTACCCTCCGAAGCAATTGAGCGATACTGCCCCTGCACCGGCCGCGCCGGGAGGCCAGGCACAAGACCACACGCCAGTTCGCAATCGTCCGTTCCGCAAGCCGATCAAGACGGATGCGCCGCAAGAATTACCATAGGAGGCGCCAATGGGAAGACTGAACTTTTTGTATTGCATGGACCTGCCGCACCGGGCGAAGCTGGTCTATCTCTACCTCTATGACCGGAAGAACAAGGACAATGTCACCTGGCCGGGGCTGAACACCATCGCCAGAGAGCTGTCCCTCTCCCGCTCCACGGTCAAGCGGGCAATCCAGGATCTCGAGCAGGTCGGCCTCGTCCGAAAAGAAGCGCACTACCGCCCCAACGGTAGTGCAACTTCCAATCGGTATTATCTTTTGCAGCCAGAGGATAGCTTCTGACCGCCACGAGCCTGCCACAGCTTTTTGAAAAACTTGCTCCCGCCAAGGGATTTCTATGCCCTTGTGCTGGACTCAGCCCCGGTTCATTGAGCCGCCCCTTGAAGGGCTAATCCTATAAGATTAATCATCAGAGAAGAAAATATACCATGAACAGATTTGCTCAGTGAAAAACGTGATAGAACGCATTGAAATTAGCCTGCTGCTCACTATGATCGAGAACCGCAAAATATATGATTTGGAAATCCCTGCTAACTCCAAACGGGGGCAGGCAGTACTGTTCAATGCAGCTGCGGAATAACTCAGATACGATGTTTGGATCATTACCAAAGGTCCCGCAACCAAACGCACCCAGGACTAAAACTCGATACCCCAGGTGAGCGGCAACACTAAGAATTCCTTCGATGCGTCTTGTCATCAAGTTATTGTACTGCTCTTGCGTCATATTTTGAA